>JANXOP010000420.1 GCA_025357755.1 Kofleriaceae bacterium
CGTAGCGGCACGGGGCCTGGTCGGGGAGGAGGTCCGGCACCTCGATCGTCAGCGTGCTGCCCTCGGTCCGGTACTTGAGTTCGCCCGGAACCCCCAGCAGCGTGACGGCGGCACCCGCGGGCACGGTCACCTCGCGCGGGCCCGAATCGAGTGCCGACACGAACGGGTGCGAGGGCGCGGCATCGAGATCGACGAGCGGCTTGGCTCCGACGTTCTCGAGATCGATCATGTTGATGATCGACGTGAGCTCCATGCCGTGGAACTTCTCGATCTCGGTCGCGGGGCGCTTGCTTGGAAACGGCGGCGGCAGCGTCGGCGCTTTCACCCGCGCGGCGATCGAATGGATCGAGAGCGGTCCGGCCGCGATCGCGAGCTCGTCGTCGTCGTCATCGTCGTCGTCGTCGTCGTCGTCATCGGGACCGGCCGGGAGCACCTCGGTGCCTGCCCGCTTACCAGCGACGTAGCCGAGCTCGAGGTCGTCGTCTTCGTCGCCGCGCCACTGCTCGGTCGGGCCGCACGCTGCGCGCAGCTCGGTCGCGAGCTCTGGCGCCGACATCAACAGCCCGTTGCGGTGCGCGCACCGCATCAACGCCTCCTGGAATTCGCCGGCGGTCTGGTAGCGCGCGTCCGGATCGATCGCGAGCGCCTTCTGCATGATCGCGTCGAAGTCGGCAGGCAGCCCTGGGACTTTGCGCGTGATCTGCGGGATCGGTTGCGCATAGATCTCGTCGGCGGAGGTGGTCAACCCCGCCGCGACGAACAGCCGCTCGCCGGTCAAGATCTCGTACATGCACACCGCAACCGAGTACAGATCGCTGCGGTGATCGAGCGGCTCGCTCTTCGCCTGCTCGGGCGACATGTAGCCGATCTTTCCCTTCACCTTGTAGAACAGCGACGTATGCGTCGCCGCCTTCGCGATGCCGAAATCGGTCAGCTTGACCTCGCCCTGATACGAGAGCAGCACGTTCGATGGCGAGACATCCCGGTGGATCAGCTTGAGCGGATTGCCGTCGAAGTCGCGCTTCGAGTGCGCGTACGCGAGCGCCGAGAGCACCTCGCGAGTGATGTAGATCGCGGCCTTCGGCGAGAAACGTTTGCTGCGCCGCTTCGCCTTGCGGAGCAGCGTGCGCAGGTCGCCACCTGGCAGGTACTCCATGACGATGAAGTACTCGCCGCCCGCGGCGACGAGATCGATCGTGTGGATGATGTTCGCGTGATCGAGCGTGGCCGACAGCTTCGCCTCGCGCAGGAACAGGTCGATGAACTCTTCCTGCTGCGTGAACTCTGGCAGCAGCTGCTTGAGCACGACCTCCATCTCGAAGCCGCCGGCACCGAGCTTCTTGCCGACGTAGATCGCCCCCATGCCGCCCTCGGAGAGATGCTCCTGGACGACGTAGCGGTCGATCGGCGCTTCGCCCGCGTTTGCCACTCGGGCGGAGTGTAACATTCGGCCATGGCCGAGGATCGCTACCGGCTCGCCCCTCTGCGCGAGGTCCGAGAGCGGTCCGAAGTTACGCACCGCGGAAATCTCTCAACCGCGATCAGCGACGCGCACGTCACCGAGGCAGCGGTCATCGTGGCGGCCGCACGTGTCGAGCAGGCTCAGCTGGCCCTGGACGCGGCGGCAGGATCGGCAACGAGGTCCCTCGCCTTTGGCGCGACCGCCACGGCGCTCGTCGTGGCAGAACGCTACCGGTCGCGGTTACGCGCCGTGCTCGCCGCCGCACGCGACGAGGAGCTGCGAGCCCGGCTCGTCCACGAGGCGCGGACCGGCGAGGTCGAGACCGCACGTGCTCGGCTCGCCCGCGCCCGCGCCGATCGCGAAGTCATCGAGCGCCACTTCGCGACGTGGCGCGAGACCCAGCGCAAGCAGCGCGAGAACCGCGACTAGCTCGGGGGCAAGGACTCGAGCAGCTGACGAGCCGCGCGCGTGACATCGTCTTGCGAGGCGCCGCTCGCCGGGAACGTCTGATGCGCGTGCCACAGCGCGAGGCCGGTGTGATTATCGACGAGCGTCATCTGGAGATAGAGCTTCGAATCCTCGCCTCCGTGTGGAAGTTGCGGATCGTCGGCGTACTCGGGATGCATCTCTTCGTCGGTCGCGATGCGGCCCCAGGCATCGAGAGAGTTGATCGCGATGTCGGCGGCGATGTTGCTCGAGACTCGTGCGAACGCGTGCGCACCACTCTCGCCGTGACCGTGCCACCGCGTGACCGCGACGCCGCTCGGGAGATGGGTCGCGCTGTCCGGAGAGGCGTTGCCGGCTCCTCCGCGAGCAGGCCCGCTGTGGTGCGACGAGGAATGTTTATCCCCGGTGATCGCCGCGATCGCGACCAACGCGACGGCGACCGTCACGACCACGAACAGGCCGAACAAGATGTCGGTCGCGACGGTGCTGCCCGTGCTCTCGCGCGGGGCGGCGACGTAGCTCCAGCCGCCGATGTACAGCGTCGCATCGGCACCGGTCTTCTCGCCGAGCCGCGCGGGCAACCAGGGAGTCGGGAGCTGTGCGCCTGGCTGCACCGGCGCGGCGACGCCGTAGTGGGCGAGCGCACCGATGGTGGAGAGCAGCGCTTGCTTGTCGAGTGCTTGCTGGCCCTCGCCGAAGCTGCCGTTCCAGTCGATCATCGCGCTCGGCGCGTACTGGTGCTTCACGAGCTGATCGAGCGCCGCGTTCGTGATGCTCGCTTCGGCCTGGCCCCGCAGCTGCTCGGGGTTGGCGGCGAAGCCACCCTCCGTCCACATCTCGAGATCGAGCGGCAGGATATCGACGGTCGCGATCGCGTGATCAGGCCGCGGGGCCTTCGCGTTCAACGTCCCGGAGGGCCAGCTCGGCCCACATCCAGCCGACAGCACCGCACCTACAAGGAGTCCGACACCCAGAGCAGGAACGACGCGCATACCGAGTACGTCAGCAACCGGCGGGCCAGCGCCTCGTCGAGCAATTTCGGGCAACTAGTGGCGCCGCCACTGTGGTGCTCCATCACAGTGTGATGGCACTGGCTCGCAACATCCGGCGCGACGGCGTGTCGAAGCTGTATGAGATTTCTCGTGCTGACCGCCCTGCTCGCACCCCTTGGCTCGCTGGCTGCGGCCGATCCGGGGAAGCCCGCCGCCACCACGAGCCCGAGCGCCTCGCAGATGCACACCGACGACTGCGCGCGCGCGACCGCGCAACGAAAGTCGTGCGTGATCGACATGGGCAAGGGTGAAGAGATCGAGGGCAAGGGGGTTGGAGGCGATGGCAGCGCGGTCACGTTCATCGATTGGGGCAAGGCGGGCAGCTTGGTTCATCTCCGGCGCGACTTCATCACCGAGATCATCAAGTCGGCCGAAGACCTCTAGCCGCTGCGCTACGCTGAGTCGTGTCGAATCGGCGCGCTCTGGTCTTGTCGAGTCTCGCGGGCGACGGAGCGTGGAGCTCGAACGCGGGCGCCACGCAGGTCGATTCGATCGAGGAGGTCACGCCCGACAACATCTACGTCGCGGCCACCCCCGGCCTGTTGCTACACGGCCAGTGAGCTACTGGCAGTCGAGCACGTCGCTGCAGGCCGGGTGCTTGAGTACGCACTCGGCATGCTTCTGAACCTTCGCGAGGTTGTCTTGATCTGCCTCGAGCACCGCGCATGCCGCGACGCATTCCTTCTCGTCGAACGGGACCGGGCTCGAGGTCACGGTCACACACTCGGACTCGCGCGCACAGACTTGCTTGCACCTCGCGCTGCGCGGCTGCACGCACGCGGTGACGAGCAAGGCGACAAGGACGTAGCGCACGGACGTAGTGTAGATCAGCTACGCTGCGCAGCGTGAGTCTCGCGGAACGCCGACACGTGCGGATGTTCACGCTGTGCGTGCTGTACGTCGCGCAGGGCATCCCGTGGGGATTCATGGCGTTCACGCTGCCCGCGATCCTGGCGGATCGCGGCCTCGACGCGACCGCGATCGGGGGCGTCCTCGCGATGACGACGCTGCCTTACTCCTTCAAGTGGGCGTGGGGCTTCGTGATCGACGCCTTCCCGAGCAAGCGCTGGGGCCGCCGCCGACCGTGGATCATCTTCGCGCAGGGCATGATGGCGGCGACGGTCGGCGCGATGATCCTGATCCCGGATCTGACCGCGAACGTGCGGCTGCTCGCGCTCGCGGTCTTCGTCCATACGGTCTTCAACTCGATGCAGGACGTCGCTGTCGACGCGCTCGCGGTCGACCTCCTCGACGAGAAGGAGCGCGGTCGTGCGAACGGCATGATGTACGCCTCGAAGTGGGGCGGCGGCGCGATCGGTGGTTTCGGGCTCTCGCACCTCGTCGGCTGGTTCGGCTTGCGCTCGGCGCTCGTCGCGCAAACGGCGGTGCTGTTCGCGATCATGTGCGTGCCGCTACTCGTGCGCGAGCGTGCAGGTGCAGATCAGGCGCCGAGCCGCGAGCCGATCGGGCGCGCGGTTCGCGCGTGGTTCCAGCGCGTGTTTGGCGAGCGTACCAAGCGCGCGGTGATCGGCGATGCGATCCGCGATCGCGCGATGCAGTCCGCAGTGCTCGGCATCTTCGTGATGCTGCTCTCGAACGTCGGCGCTGCGATCGTCATCACGTACGCGAACGTGCTGTTCACGCAGACGCTGCACTGGACGGCCGAAGAGTATGCGCAGCTCGGCGGTGGCCCCGGCCTCGTCGCCGGGCTGGTCGGCTCGCTCGTCGGAGGCTTCTTCGCGGACCGCGTGGGTCATCGCCGGCTCGCCGGGCTCGCGACGCTCGGCATCGCGCTCTACTACCTCGGGTGGGCCGCGATGTCGGCGCACTGGACCGACCGACACTTCGTCTACGCCGTGTTCTGGATCGAGCCGTTCCTCGCGGGTGTGATGACCGTGTCGTTGTTCGCGCTGTGCATGGATATCTCGTGGACCCAGATCGCGGCGTCGCAGTTCGCCATCTACATGGCGTTGGCCAACTTCTCGACGACGACCGGCTACAAGCTCGGCGGGTTCGCGGCCGAGTGGTTCACACCGCGAGGCGTCTACATCGCCGCAGCGGTGCTGCAAGCGAGCTTCATCGTGATCCTACCGCTCATCGATCCGCGAGCGGCACGCCGCCGTGCGAAGGTCGCGTGATGGCGGTCGCGGAGCTCGGGGTCGTCTACACGCCACCCGCGGTGACGAGGCCCATGGTCGAGCGCGCGCTCGCGCCATTGATCGCGGGGCGGTCTCCCGACGAGCTACTCGAGCTCCGCATCTGCGACTTCGCGATCGGCGAAGGGGCCTTCCTCGTCGAGATCGTGCGCGTGCTCGCCGAAGCTCATGGGGGTCGCGATGCGAAGCGGCTCGTCGCCGCGCGCTGCCTGTTCGGAGCGGATCTCGATCCGCGCTCGGTCGCGACCGCGCGGGGTAGGCTCGAAGCGTACGTCGGTGCGGCGCTGCCCGAGCTCGCGGTGCGGCTTCAGGTCGGCGATGCCTTGCAGCTCGCGTGGCCGCAGTTCGATGCGGTGATCGGCAATCCGCCATACATCCGACAGGAGAAGCTCGCTCCGGCGACCAAGCGCGCGCTGCGCGGGTTCGAGAGCTACGACGGGGTCGCGGATCTGTACGTCTATTTCATCGAGCTCGCGCATCGGCTACTGCGCGACGGGGGGCGCTATGCGCTCGTCGTGCCGACGAAGTGGATGACGGCCGCGTACGCGCGACCGCTGCGGCGCTTCCTCGCGCGGGCGCGCAGCGTCGAGGCGATCGACGAGCTCGATCCGCATGCGTTCGCGGGCGTCGATGCGTTCCCGTGCGTGCTCGCCGGGACGCTCGGCGCCGCCGCTCCCGAACGCTCGGGCACCGGCGCGCCATGGCACCTCGACCGCTCCGAGGACGCCGCCGTGATGGCACAGCTCGAGCGCTTGCCGAAGCTCGGCGACCGCTTCACGCCAACCCGTGGTGTGGTGACCGGCTGCAATCGCGCCTTCGTGATCGATGCCGGGATTCGCGAGCGCATTCTCGAGGACGATCCAGCCTGCGGCTCGCTGATCCGTCCCTTCTTGAAGGGCCGCGACGTGCGGCGCTGGACCGCGGCGAGCGAGCGCTACCTCTTGATGATGGATCGCGGCGTTGCCTTGCCCGCGGCGATCGGTCGCCATCTCGCGCCGTTGCGCCGTGCGCTCGAGCCCGGCACCGGTCGCAAGCCCGGGGGCTACCAGTGGTACGAGTTGCAGGATCCGATCGGCGCGCTCGCGAAGGCCATCACGCCGCGGCTGTTCTATCAAGACATCCAATCGGCACCCGTGTGCAGCCTGGATGCGACCGGGCTCGTCCCCGATACGACGGTGTGGATCCTGCCGACCGACGATCGCTTCGTACTCGCGGTCTTGAATTCGCAGCTCTATCACTGGTACGCGAAGCGGCGATTTCCGCCCGCGCTCAACGGCGCGGTGCGACCCAAGCGCGAGTACATGCAGCAGCTCCCGCTCGTCGAACCGGCGCCCGAGTTGCGCGCGCGGATCACCGCGCTCGTCGATGCGCAGCTCGCCGTGCCGACCCTCGAGCGCGATGGCGAGCTCGAGGCCTTGATCTATCGCGCCTACGAGGTCAACGGCAGCTTGATCACGTAGCGATCCTGGCCGCAGCGCAGCTCGCCTTGCTCGCGACCGAGCGCGAACGTGGCAAGCGCGAGCATGTCGCCGGCGTTGTTCGGCAACGGCACGCCGACGGGACCAGCGATCGATACGTGGAGGTGCTTGTCTTGGACCACTCCGGTGATCTCGACGGTGCGGCCCATCGAAAGCGGGCCCGCCGCGAGGTCGAAGACCACCGCGCACGCATGCGCGATCGAGGAGACCGCGACATCGACGTTGCAGGCAGGCAGTTCGCCCGTGGTCCGCACGCCGCTTCGCTCGGCCGCGCGCGCGAACAGCTCGCCGACCGGTGTGGGCTTGCGCTGGGGCGCCTTCGCGAGCGAGCGATTGGTGGCGAACAGCGTGGTCAGCTCGCGCACCGCCGTCGCTGCGGAGCTCGCCGCGGACTGGGCATCGAGGGTCTCCGCGAGCTCGGTCAGCTCGTCGACCGCCATCATCAGCGCCTGCAGCTTCGAGGCGACATCGTGATGAAAGCTCGGCATCCGCGATCCGAGTAGCGCGAGTGACATCACGTTCGACATCGTCGGCTGCGGGTGACGCGTGCACGGCTGGCCGTGTTCGTCGAGGTGTTCGTTACTCACTGGGTCTCGAGCTTTCGGTCGAGGCCGGCGATGCCGAGCGCGATCGCGTCATTCCACGGATCCGCGGTCACGATCACGACCTCGCCGCTGCGCGGCACCACCGAGATCCCCGGATATTCGAGCTCGAGTGCTTCGCGCAGCGCGACGCCACGCTCGCGACGCTCGCGATCACCCGAGAGCGCGAGCAGCTCTTCGTGGCGAGCCGCAGCCTCGAGGACGGCGGCGTGGAGCACCTTGTCGGAGAACGGCTTGTTGATGAACCGAAAGATCTCGCCCTGGTTGATGCCATCGATCGCGGTCTCGAGCGACCGCATGCCGGTGAGCAAGATCCGCACGGTCTCGGGCCGCAGCCGGCGCGCTTTGCCCGCGAGCTGCGCTCCCGTCATCTTCGGCATCTCGTAGTCGGAGACGAGGACCGCGACGTCTTCCTTCACGATCCACTCGAGCACCTGATCGGGATCGAGCGTGGTGCGAATCTCGAGCGTAGGCTCGCGGCGGAGCGAACGCGCGACACTCGAAACCATCTGCTCGTCGTCGTCGACGCAGACCACCAGCGACTTCCTGGTCATCTCAACCCAGCCACTTTCTCCAACCGCGGTGGTGTGCACCGCGATCGATCTCTTCGAGCGCCGCGAGCATCGCGCGCATTCCGGGGAAGCGCTGCTGCGGAGATTTCTGCAAACAGGTCGTGATCACGTCGGCGAGCTTTGGAGGGAGGGGACCGTGCGGGCTCTCGACGACCGGGATCGGCGCCTGGATGTGCATCATGCACAGCTCGCGCAGCTCCTTGTGGATGTAGGGCGGCCGACCCGCGATCAGCTCGAACAGCACCGCACCGAGGCCGTATTGATCCGAGCGATCGGTCGCCGGCAACCCGCGCAGCTGTTCCGGAGAAATATAGGAAGGCGTTCCGAGCACGAAGTCGCCCTCTTGCTCCGGGATGCCTTCACCCGCGATCGCGGCGAGCCCGAAATCGATCAACTTCACGTGCACCGGGTCGTCGCTGATGATCAACGCGTTCGACGGCGTGACATCGGCGTGGACGACGCCATGATCGTGGACGGTGGCGAGCGCCGAGGCCATCTGCCTGGCGATCGTCACGACATCCGAGGGGTCGAGCGCACCACGCGCGACGCGATCCGCGAGGCTCTCGCCCTCGAGCAGCTCCATCACGAAGTAGGGGCGGCCATCCGCGAGGTGACCGAAATCGAAGACGTCTCCGATGTTCGGGTGGCGCACGCGCGAGGCGGCGCGCGCTTCGCGCAGGAACCGCTGACCTGCCGTCGGGTCTTTTTCGAAGACCCTCGAGCGCAGCACCTTGAGCGCGTAGGAGCGACCGAGGGCGACGTGATCGACGCGATAGACCGTGCCCATGCCACCTTCACCGAGGGGCTCGACGATGCGGTAATTGCCGACGACGTCGCCGATCGAACCGACCGCGACGGGCGGCGCCGTGCGGGCGCGGTTGCCTCGCTGCGGCACCACGACGAGCTCGGCGCGCAGGCCGCCGCTGGGGCGGATCGTGATGATCACATCGGCGTCGCGATCGCCACTGCGAACTTTGGTGACCGCGCTCGACGAGCTGGCCGCGGCCAGGTCGAGGTTCGCGATGTAGGCAAGCCGCGCGATCGCGGCTGCTCCGACCAGCGCCTCGACGGTGACCGTCGTGATCACCTGCTTGTTGCGCTCGAACGAGAAGGTGTAGATCTCGTCGCTGGTAGGCTCGAGATACACGGTCTCGGCCTGTGAACGAACCGCCGCGGCAAGCACGAGGTCCGCCAGACGCTTCGGATCGATTCCGCGGGCTTCGCTACTCGCCATCCCCGAGATGATATTATCACACCCATGACTGCGGACGTGGGCGGAGGCGTTTCTGAAGCGACGATGCTTCCAAGCGCGGTGCGCCTCCTCGTGGTCGACGATGACGTCCTCATCTGTCGCAAGATGGCAGCCGGGCTCGCGACCGCGGGTTTCCAGGTCGTCACCGCGAACGACTCGGAGGGTGCGTTTGCCGTCGCTGCGGAGACTCCGCCCGATGTCGCGATCGTCGATCTGGAGATGCCCGGCATCGGCGGCCTCGGTGTGATCGCGGAGCTCAAGCGCCTGCACGGGGTCGCGGTGCACGTGATGGTGCTGACCGGCCACGACGACGAACAGCGTCGCGCCGACGCGTTCGAGGCAGGTGCAGACGACTACATCGTCAAGCCGGTGCCGATCAGCGAGATCCGGCGGCGCGTCTCGGCCGCGGTGCGTACCCAGCGCGCGTTCGTCCACGTCCGGCTCGAGAAAGAGGTCGCCGAGCGCCGCCTCGTCTACGGCCAGGAGGCGAGCGCGCTCCTCGCACACGACCTCAACAACGGCCTCGCCGTGTCCCTTAACAACCTGGCGTATCTGGTCGATGTCGTAAAGGCAGACTCGGAGGTGATGGACGCGATCGCGGCGACCCTGCGCTCGGTGCGCCGGATGTCGGGTCTCGTCGCGAACTTCGTCGATATCGCGCGGTTCGAGGATGCCGCGGTCAAGCCGACCGTGGCCTCGACGAACGTGCGCGAGCTACTGCAATCGGTGATCGACGTGCACTCGCAGGCGCTCGCGAAGGGGGTCTCGTTCGAGATCCATTGCGAACCGGCGCTCGAAGGACGGTTCGACGCCGGGCTCGTCGAGCGCGTGCTTCACAACCTCTTCGGTAACGCTGCGCGCTATTGCGGGAGTGGCGGCAAGATCACGCTCGGCGCCGAGCCACCACCCGACCAGGTCTCCGATGGCGCGGTCGAGATCTGGGTCTCCAACACCGGGCCCGAGATTCCCGAGAACATCCGCGGGACCCTGTTTGGCAAATACGTCCAGGGCAAGGGAGGTAAGCGCGGCATGGGCCTCTACTTCTGCCGCTTGGTGGCCGAAGCACATGGTGGACGGATCGAGTACGAGGCTCGTCCTGACGGTCCCAGCTTCGTACTGCGCCTACCGGGGCGTGCCTAGAAAGGGTAATGTGATTCAGTGGCGACGATCCTGATCTGCGACGACGACCCCGACATCCGAGCCACGATGAGGCGGACCCTGCGGGGCCATGAAGCGATCGAAGCGGGCTCGCCCAAAGAGGCCCTCGCCCTCTTCAAGGAGCGCGAGTTCGACGCCTTGATCTCCGACTTTTCGATGGGTGCCGAAGCCGATGGGCTCGATCTCCTCGCTCACGTCAAGCTCATGTATCCGGAGACGATCCGGTTCCTCGTCACCGCGAACCGCGACCTCGATGTCGCCACGCGCGCGGTCAACGAAGGCTCGGTCCATCGCTACTTCTTGAAGCCGTGGGACGATTCGAAGTTGCGTTCCGCGCTCGACATCGTGCTCGCATCGACCAAGCGCAGCACGGGCACGCGGTAACTGATGGCAGTGGCCGCCCAAGCGCACCTCGGGCGGGTCCTCGTCGTCGATGATGACGGTGCGATCCGCCGCGTGTGCTCGCGCGTCCTCGGCGCCGAGGGTTGGACGGTCGTCCTCGCCGAAAGTGGGCTCGCCGCGATCGCCGAGCTCGAGGCCGCGAAGGTGCCGTTCGATTGCGTGCTCTCGGACGTCAACATGCCGGAGCTCGATGGCTTCGGTCTCGTTCGCGAGCTCCGCGCTCGCGATACCGATCTTCCGGTGTTGCTGATGACCGGCGATCCGTCGCTGCACGGCGCGGTCCGCGCGATCGATCAAGGCGCGGTCTCGTACATCACCAAGCCGTTCGATCACGAGGTGCTCGCCGCGGCGGTCGCGCGTGCGGCGCGGGTCCACGGCGTGCAACGCATGCGGCGGCGCGCCGAGTCTTACGCGCGCGAGCTCTACGGCGAGACGATCATGGATCGCTCCGCGCTGCAGGGCCGGTTCGATAACGCGATCGCCAAGTCGTGGATGGCCTATCAACCGATCGTCGAGATCTCGACCAAGTCGATCTACGCCTACGAGGCGCTGCTCCGCACCGAGGAAGAATCGTTGCGGCGCCCCGATATCTTCATCGCGACCGGCGAGCGGCTCGACAAGATCCAGCTGATCGGTCGCACCGTGCGTGCCGCTGTGGCGGCGGCGGCCGCGACCGCGCCGCCCGACACGCTGCTCTTCGTCAACGTGCACGGGCTCGAGCTCACCGACGAGGACCTCTACCTGGCCACGAGCGCTCTCGCACATCACTCCAAGCGCGTGGTCCTCGAGATCACCGAGCGCACCAGCGTCGATCCGGCCGTCGGTTCCGCCCGCGTAGCGATGCTGCGCAAGATGGGCTATCGGATCGCGGTCGATGATCTCGGTGCCGGTTATGCGGCGCTCGGAGCGCTCGCCTCGCTCGAGCCCGAGGTCGTCAAGCTCGACATGTCGCTGATCCGCGATCTCGATCGCCACACGAACAAGCGCAGGATCGTCGCGGCCATCGCGAACCTGTGCCGAGAGCTCGGCAGCAAGGTCATCGCCGAGGGCGTGGAGACCGTCGCCGAGCGCACCGCGTGCGTCGACGCCGGGATCGATCTCTTGCAGGGCTACCTGTTCGCGAGGCCGAGCAAGGGCTTCGTCAACGTGACGTTCTAACCCGCGGCGAGCGGGCGCGGGTTCGTGCGCACGCGGGGTGGCTAGCCTTTGCTGGCGGCGATCAGGTCACTGATGATCCGCCACGTCATGCCCCAGATCGTGAAGCCTTCGTAGCTCCACGCGGGGAACGAGCGGTCGGTGCCGGGATAGTTGAACGTGCTGTCGAAGTGGCCGGCGCTCGCGCGATCGAGCGGCATCCAGAACGCGGAGACTGCTTCGGGGCCGACGACGACCGGGAGCTCGGCATTCGTGACGAACGCGAATGGCGTGACCTCGATACCCATCGGCCCGGCCGAGAGGGGCGCGACGACCGGGAGCGGACCGATCAGCCGGGCCCCATGCAGATCGATGCCGAGCTCTTCGTGGGTCTCGCGAATCGCACAGGTCAGTAGATCTCCATCGCTCGGGTGAAAGCCGCCGCCCGGGAGCGAGATGTGACCCGACCACGGATCACCTTCGCGGTCGACGCGCTTCATCAACAAGACCCGAGGCCCGTCCGGATCGTCGTGGACGACCGCGGCCACCGCGGCGCGCTTGCGCCCGTCCGCGGGAGGACGAACGTCGCGCGCGGGCAAGCGCGCGATCAGACGTTCGATGAAGGACGACACGTACCCTTTATAGCGCTACGGAGTTAGGATGCCTGCCGTGTCGGCACGCGAATTCGATCTCGTTCTCCTCGGTGCAACCGGCTTCACCGGCAAGCTGGTCGCGCAGTATTTGGCTCGTCAGCCCACCATGAAGTGGGCGATCGCGGGCCGCAGCCGCGAGAAGCTCGAGGCGGTCGCCGCCGAGCTCGGGACCACGATCCCGATCGTGATCACCGATGCCCTCGATCCGAAGGCATGCTCCGAGCTCGCCCAACGCACGAAGGTGATCTGCACGACGGTCGGCCCGTACGCGAAGTACGGCGCGATGGTCGTCGCCGCGTGCGCGGCCACGGGCACGCACTACTGCGATCTCACCGGCGAGGTGAACTTCATCCGCGAGATGATCGACGCCCACCACGAGACCGCAAAGAAGACCGGCGCTCGCATCGTGTGCTCGTCGGGGTTCGATTCGATCCCGAGCGACCTCGGCACGTGGGCGACGCAACAAGCGTTCATCGCGCAGTTCGGCCATCCCGCGCAGCAGGTGACCGCGTACTACGGCGCCCTCAGTGGTGGGTTCTCGGGCGGCACGGCGGGCAGCATGTTCGCGACCGCCGATGCGATGAAGGACCGCGAGGTCCGGCGGATCCTCGCGAATCCGTACGGGCTCGATCCAGATCCGAGCGCACCCCGCCCCGCTGCGCCTGACGACAAGGCGCCGGGATGGGATCGCGACATCGGGATGTTCACCGTGCCGTTCGTGATGGCGACCATGAACTCGCGCGTCGTGCGCCGCGCCCACGCGCTCGCGGGCCTGCCGTGGGGCGACGACTTCGTCTACCGCGAGGTCATGAGCACGCCACCGACTGCGAAGGGCGCGATCATGG
The DNA here is from genome assembly GCA_025357755.1 of Kofleriaceae bacterium. GTDB lineage: Bacteria > Myxococcota_A > Polyangia > Haliangiales > Haliangiaceae > JABFXX01. Next base: position 13,214 of record JANXOP010000420.1, read on the forward strand.
CGGCCGGCATCACCGGAGGTCTCGGTGCGCTCGCGTTCGCGATGCGCTACCCGGCGCTGCGCGCCGAGATCGAGAAGCGTGCGCCAAAATCGGGCGAGGGGCCGAGCTTGGAGAAGCGCGAGCGCGGCCACTGGAAGGTCCGGTTCGTCGCGAAGCGGGGTGACGAGCGGCTCGACTACATCGTCGCCGATCCGCATGGCGATCCGGGTTACGCGTCGACCTCGAAGATGCTCGGCGAGGTCGCGCTGTCACTCGCGTTCGACAAGCTCGGCTCGCCCGGCGGCGTGGTGACGCCCTCGTTCGCCATGGGCCAGGCGCTCGTCGCGCGACTCGTCGCGGCAGGCCTCGAGTTTCACGCGAAGTAAGCCACGCGGTCACGATGCTGGCCGGTTACGATGGCGGGTGGCCTATCGGATCCTCGCGTGGTTCCTGCGCACGGTCACGCAGGTGTTCTTTCGCCAGATCGAGATTGTCGGGCTCGAACACGTCCCGACAGAGGGCCCTGTGGTGTTCGCGGGCAATCATCCGAACTCGCTGATCGATCCGATCCTGATCATCACGACGTGCGGTCGCAAGGTCCACTTCGCCGCGAAAGATCAGCTCTTCAAAGGCCGGCTGATGCGCGCGGTCCTGCGCGGGCTCGGGGCGGTGCCGATCAAGCGCCGCGACGATCACGATGGCGTACCCCAGCAGGCTGCCTCGGGTGCGCCTCCTGTCGATAACGACGCGGCGTTCACCGCGATGTTCGACGTGCTCGGCGAAGGCGGCGCGATCGGGATCTTCCCCGAGGGCCTGTCACACGACGAAGCGCATCTGTCCCGCCTCAAGACCGGCGCCGCGCGGCTCGCCCTCGGCGCCGCGCATCGGACCCATCGCACGATCACCGTCGTGCCGTGCGGGCTCACGTTCATCCATCCGAAACGGTTTCGCAGCCGCGTGCTCGTCCAGTACGGACCGCCGCTCGTGCTCGACGAGGCGATCGCGAATACGCCCGAGCGCGTGCGCGAGGTCACCGACGAGATCGGCGCCTCGCTCCGCCGGCTCACGGTGAACGCACCGGATTGGGATACCGTGCGCGCGCTCGATGTCGTGCGCCGGTTGTATCAGCCGCAGGAGATCTCGATCGAGGAGCGCGTCGAGCTCGCGCGTCGGTTCAACACCTACTACGCGCAGGTCGCGGGGGATCCGCGGGTGGTCGGCTTGATGGGCAAGGTCGGCGCGCATCAGGATCGGCTCGACGAGCTCGGCATCACCGATCGCGAGCTCGCACGCGATCTGTCCAAGCTCGAGGTCGCGGCTCGCGTCGGACGCCACCTCGTCTTGCTCGCGTTCTGGCTGCCGCTCGCGATGCCGGGGGCGCCGATGCACGTGCTGCCGCTCGCGTTCGGTCGGTTCGCGAGCGGCAAGCTGACGCCGCGCAGGGACGTCGTCGCGACCACGAAGCTGTTGATCGGCCTCTTGCTCGTGCTGCTCGGCTACGCGGTCGCGATCGGGTTGGCGGGCTGGAAGTTCGGACTGTGGGCTGCCGTGGCGCTCGCGATCCTGTTGCCGCTCTCGGGCTGGGCGACGCTGCGCGTGCTCGATCGCGTGCGCCTCGTACGGCGTGGCTTCGGCGTGTTGTTTCGGCGGCTCGCGTTTCGGCGCGAGGTCCTTTCGCTGCGCGGCGAGCGCATGCGGCTGGTCGAGCTCGTGGTCGCCACCGTCGGAGTGGTCAAGCCCGCGGAGCTCGCGGCGCTGTTTCCGATCGATCATCCTGATCGTCGGATCGAGGAGTCCTCGAAGGCGCGGCGCGATGCCGATCTCGATGCCGAGCTCGACAAGGATGGCCCGTGACACCGCTCGTCGTGTTGTTGCATGGACTCGCCCGCGGGCGGGGCTCGATGGAGAAGCTCGGCGCGTATCTCCGCGAGCACGGGCTCGAGACCTGGTCGCACACGTATCCCTCGCGCAAGCACTCGCTCGCGTATCTCGCCACGGCAATGACCGAGCTGCTCGTCGAGCGTGCGGCAGGGCGACCGCTGTGCGCGGTCACGCATTCGATGGGCGGGGTCCTCGTGCGCCACCTCCACGATCCGCGGCTGCAGTGGCAACGCATCGTGATGCTCGCGCCGCCGAACCGAGGCAGCCGGATCGCCGCCGGCCTCGTGCGCAATCCGGTGTTTCGCTGGTTCTACGGTCCCGCGGGCGCCGAGCTCGCGGACGCCTCGCGATGGCCGGCGCCACCCGCGCCGTTCGCGGTGATTGCCGGCACGCGTCATCTCGCGGTCTCGAACGTTGCGAGCTGGACCGTCGGGCGGTGGTTTCCCGCGGGCACCGCGCACGATGGCACCGTCGCGGTCGAGGAGACCAAGCTCGAGGGCATGGCCGCGTTCGCCGAGGTCGACGCGACGCATACGTGGATCATGAACGCGCCGAGGGTGCAGTCGCTCGTCGCGTTGTTTCTGCGCACGGGGAGCTTCGCTTCTGGGTGACGGCCGGATCGCGCGCGTGTTACAGCATCGAGTACATGTTCGGGCGCCTGTTACCTCGCGAGACCAGCTTCTTCGACTTCTTCGAGGAGCACGCCGCGCTCACGATCGAGGGGACCAAGGAGTTCCTCTCGATGGTCACGACCGGCGCGAACATCCCGGCGAAGTGCCGACGGATCTCGGATATCGAGCACGAGACCGACACCATCACCCATCGCTGCGTCGAAGCGCTCCACAAGACGTTCATCACGCCGATCGATCGCGATCAGATCCATCGCTTGATCACGCGCATGGACGACGTGATGGACTATGTCGAAGCCGCGGCCGAGCGCATCGAGCTCTACGAGATCACGGTGATGACCAGCGACGTCCGCGACCTCGCGGATTGCTTGCATCGCGCGGCCCAGCAAGTCGAGGTCGCGGTGCGCGGCTTGCGCGATCTCAAGAACCCGCAAGCGACGCTCAAGATCTGCATCGACATCAATCGGCTCGAGAACGAAGCGGATGCGATCCTGCGCCGCTCGGTCGCGCGCCTCTTCAAGGAAGAGAAAGATCCGATCACCGTGATCAAGTGGAAAGAGGTCTACGAGAACCTCGAGTCCGCGAGCGATCGCTGTGAGGACGTTGCGAACATCATCGAGGGTGTGATCCTCGAGCACGCCTGATGGCGATCACGACCCTGGTCTGGATCACCGTCGCTGTCGCGCTCCTGTTCGATGTCATCAACGGCTTTCACGACGCCGCGAATTCGATCGCGACCGTGGTCTCGACCCGCGTGCTCTCGCCGCGGCTCGCGGTGATCTGGGCGACGGTGTTCAACTTCGTCGCGCTGTTCATCTTTCAAGAAGGTGTCGCGAACACGATCGCGAAGATCGTCAACGTCGATCATTCGAACCCGGCGTTCGTGTGGGTCGTGATCTGCGGCCTGCTCGGCGCGATCTTGTGGAACCTGCTCACGTGGTGGTGGGGCCTGCCGTCGTCGAGCTCGCACGCCTTGATCGGCGGACTCTCCGGTGCCGCCCTCGCCTTCTCTGGCGGCAACTTCGCGGTGCTCAACGTCCACAGCCTCGTCAAGACGCTCTACTTCATCGTCCTCGCGCCGGTGATCGGCCTGGTCCTCGGCGGCCTGTTCATGTTCATCGTGATGTGGACGTTCCGCAACATGCGGCCACGCAAGGTCGATTCGACGTTCCGGATCGGCCAGCTGTTCTCGGCGGCCGCGTACTCGATCGGTCACGGCGGCAACGATGCGCAGAAGACGATCGGCGTGATCTGGGCGGTGATGGTCGCGGGCGGCGTGCTGCCGACCACCGCGACCGGCGCACCGCACTGGGTGATCGTCGCGTCGTATAGCGCGATGGCGTTCGGCACCGCGATCGGTGGCCAGCGGATCATCAAGACGATGGGCATGGGCATCACGTCGCTCAAGCCGGTAGGTGGGTTTTGCGCGAACCTCGCGGGCGCGGTCACGCTGTTCGGCGCCACCGCGCTTCATGTCCCGGTCTCGACCACCCACACGATCACGGGTGCGATCGTCGGGGTGGGGTCGGTTCAGAAGCTCCGTGGGATCCGGTGGAACGTCGCCACGCGCATCGTATATGCCTGGATCTTCACGATCCCTGCCGCTGCAGCGGTGGGCGCTTTGACCCTGTACCTGGTCCACGCGCTCGGCGCGTTCTAGGTGTCAGACCGCTGATCGAGATTCGGGTCGTGGCGAAGCTCTACTTCCGATACGGCACGATGGACTCGGCGAAGTCGATGAACCTGCTCGCCGTCGCACACAACTATCGCAAGCAAGGTAAGCGCGTGTTGCTCGTCAAGCCGCGCCTCGATACTCGTTTCGGAGCCACGAAGATCTCGTCGCGCTCCGGCCTCGAGGCGGAAGCCGATCTGATGGTCGATCCCGATACCCAGCTCGATCCGCGCGAGTTTGCAGGCCTCGATTGCGTGCTCGTCGACGAGGCGCAGTTCCTGGCACCGGCGGTGATCGATGATCTGCGTCGCATCACGGTCGATCCGGGCGTGCCCGTGATCTGCTACGGCCTTCGCACCGACTTCAAGACCAAGCTGTTCCCGGGCGCGCAGCGCTTGATGGAGCTCGCCGATGGCATCGAGGAGGTCAAGGTCACTTGCCAGTACTGCCAGAAGAAGGCGATCTGCAACCTGCGGTTCGTCAACGGCGCGCCCACGCTCGACGGGGCACAGATCCAGCTCGGCGCCGACGAGCACTACGCACCGGTGTGCTGGGCGCACTACGACGAAGCCACCAAGCACATCAGCGCCGAGGCCTCCGGCTCCGTGCTCCGGCCTAGTTGAGATCTGCGCGCTTGGCGCGCCACTCGCGAAACAGCGCGCTGAACCTCGGATCGGAGTGGAGCGCGGCGAGATCCGCATCGGTCTCCATCTTCTCGGCGTGATCGTAGCCGTGCTCGATCGCGAGTGCGACCTGATCGATCGCGCGCTCGATCTGCCCGACCGCTGCGTAGGCGCACGCGGCCGAGTGATAGATGTACGGATTCTCGAGCGCGAACTTCTGGCCACCTTCGCCGAGCTCGACCGCGAGCCGAAAGTCGCCGAGCGCGTGCGCGTGGATACACGCATTGTTCCAGGCCATCACGAGGGCGGTCCGCGCTTCGCCGGTGCCCGGCTTCGGTTCCGGAAGCGAGATCACTCGGCGCAGGATCTGGAGGGCCTGCCCACGTTCGAGCGAGAAGCTCGCGTTGTAGAGATGCGGCACGAGCGTGTCAAGATCCGGCAACCTCGCGAGCACCGCTTCGAGCGAGGCCGGGGCGTGTCGCGCGATCGAGCCCACGAGATCCGAGAGGTCCTCCGGTGAGGTCGCCGCCGCGGTCACCGGGTCGAGGAGCTCGAGGGCCGGCGCGAGGTCCTTGGCCGCATGCTCGGCGATCTCGCCGATCACGAGCAGCCGAACATCGAGGCTCGGGGCGGTCTTGGCGAGCGTGATCGCCTCGGCCATCCGATCCTGACGCACGAGCACGATCGCGAGATAGCCGACCGCATCGGAGCCCGGCTCGAACGCGATCGCCCGGCGCAGCAAGCGCTCGGCGACGGTCGCGGCCTCGGCATCGTCGGGGTCGTGCTCGAGCGCGACCTCGACCAGCATGCCCGCGAGCTCGCGCCGGCTCCACGCACTCTGCGAGACCGCCCACGTGAGCGCGGCCTCTTCGCCCTGACGACGAAAGCGATCGGCGAACGGATTACCGGCGAGCACGAACGAGGGCTGGCCATCGTCACCGTTCGCGCGCGCCTTGACCGAATCGTCGACGGTATCGAAGCGAGCCCACGCGAGTGGCAAGATCTCGTCGAGCCGCGCGGCGATCCACAAGAGGAAGTGAACCTGGTCGGCCGCGGTCGCCGGGACCGCGAAGCGTTCGACCCACATCAGCGCCGAGCGATGCGTGCGATCGTGGATCACGTCCGCGCGCTGGAAGGGCTCGAACTCCTCGGCACGCTCGTCCTGGTAGACCGAGAGCCACAGCGCGAAGAACGCGTTGACGACCGATTCCTCGCCGAGCGCGGCCGTCCCCGCGAGCTTGACCGCGATGCCGAAGCTCTCCCAGTCATACTCGTCGATGATCTCGGGATAACGCTCGATCGGAAACGAGACGGAGTGCTCGAACGGCGGGGGGCCGTTGCGCCAGTGGCTCTCGAGCTGGATCGCGTCGACGTCGACGTCGTCCTCGTCCTCGTCATCGTCGTCGTCGACGTTCTGATCGGCGGGCGCTGGCGCCTCGGGCGCATCGGGGGCCGCGTAGAGCACCTCTTCGGTCGGAGGTGCTGGGGGGACCTGGATATCGCGCGGATCGGCGACCTCGTCGTCGTCGTCGTCGTCGTCGTCGTCGTCGTCATCGTCGTCGTCGTCGTCGTCGTCGTCCGAGACTTCGCTCCGGGCGTCGGCCTCGAGCTCCATCCACGCGACCCCGTCCGCGCCGGTCTCGACCTTGACGAACCACACGGTCTCGAGCTCGAACTTCGCGCCGGCAGCCTCGATGGCGGCGCGATGAGCGGCGAGCTCGTCCGCCGCCGGCGGCAACCACGGCGCCGCATGAAACTGACGATCCGGATCGTTCGCGTGATCCTCGGTCTCTTCCTCGGTGCGCTCGGTCACGCCCGCGGCGGTGAGCGCGTCCCACAGCTCGTCTTGTGTCTTGGCGTCGAGTGGTCGCGCACTTCGCGCAACCAAGATGCCGCGGGCGAGCTCACTGCGCCGCGGCTCGAGCCCGACGATTTCCATGCCTACGCCAAGCGTATCAGCATTCGATGATGTTCACAGCGAGGCCGCCACGCGCAGTCTCTTTGTACTTGCTGCTCATGTCGGCGCCGGTACGCCACATGGTCTTGATGACCTTGTCGAGCGAGACCTTGTGGGTGCCATCGCCCTGAAGCGCGAGCCGCGCCGCATTGATCGCCTTGACCGCGCCCATCGCATTGCGCTCGATGCATGGCACCTGGACCAGACCGCCGATCGGATCGCAGGTCAGGCCGAGGTTGTGCTCCATTCCGATCTCCGCCGCGTTCTCGACCTGTGCGGGCGTGCCGCCCATGACCTCGGCGAGGGCACCCGCCGCCATCGAGCACGCGACGCCGACTTCACCCTGGCAGCCGACCTCGGCGCCGCTGATCGAGGCATTTTTCTTGTAGAGCGCGGCGATCGCGGCGGCGGTGAGTAGGAAGCGAATCGTGCCTTCGTCGTCCGCGTTGGGCAGGAAGCGCCGGTAGTACATCATCACCGCGGGGATGATGCCGGCCGCACCGTTCGTGGGCGCGGTGACCACGCGACCACCCGCGGCGTTCTCTTCGTTGACCGCGAGCGCGAACAGGTTGACCCAATCCATGATCGCGAGCGGATCGGTGTGACCGCCCGGATCACTCTTCAAGCGGCGATACAGCGACGCCGCGCGGCGCTTGACCTTGAGGCCACCTGGCAAGATGCCTTCGCGCTCGCAACCGCGCTTCACGCACGCATCCATCGCCGCCCAGATCGCGACGATCCGAGTGCGGATGTCGGCTTCGGAGGCGTGCGCTTTTTCGTTCTCGAGCATCAGCGCCGAGAAGCTCATCCCGTGCTCGAGGGACAGCTTGAGCAGCTCGTCACCCGTGTTGAACGGGTACGGCACCGTGATCTGATCCGCGGGCGGCGAGCCATCGGCCGGAGCGCCCGTGTGATCGACGACGAAGCCACCACCGACGGAGTAATAGATCCGCTCGACGAGCGTAGCCGCGCCGGCGTACGCGCTGAACCGCATCCCATTCGCGTGGAGCGGCAGCTTCTCGCGACGATGAAAGATCAGCGCCTCGGCCGGATCGAGCGTGACCTCGTGCGTGCCGAGTAGCTTGATTCGCTTGGTGGTCTCGACCGCACTCACGCGGCGCGCGACCGAATCGATATCGACCGTGGCGGGCTCGTCACCCTCGAGGCCGAGCACGATCGCGCGATCACTGCCGTGGCCTCGGCCGGTGAAGCCGAGGCTGCCGAACAGCTCGATCTTCACGCCGGTGACCTGGTTCATCAGGCCGTCGGCGACGAGCCGCTCGGCGAAGCGCTTCGCAGCGCGCATGGGGCCGACCGTGTGCGAGCTCGATGGCCCGATGCCGATCTTGAAGATGTCGAAGACCGAGATGTGCACTCGCTCGCAATGTACCTCGATCAACGCTCGGCTGCGCGCTTGCGTGGCTCCCTGGATTTGGCGCCACGCCGCGTCAAATTCAGGAATGACGCGCGATCCCGTTCCCGCGTACCTACGAGCCGAAATGTGAGGAGAGCGTGACCGTCCCCAGTTCAGAACAGGATGCGAGTTTTGATGCTCGTCGGCAGCTCGCCGATCGCGGTCTTCACGTCGCCCGAGACATCCTGGTCGAGATCCATGATCAGGTACCCGATATCGGTATCGGTCGAGAGGACCTGAGAGCGAATGTTCGCGTTGCGATCCGAGACGATCTTGTTGATGTCGCGGAGCACGCCCGGAACGTTCCGGTGGATGTTGAGGATCCGGTGCGTCCCCTTGCCCTGCGGGAGCTCGACCTGCGGGAAGTTGACCGCACCGGTCGTCCACCCTTGGTTGACGTACTTGAGCAGCACGGTCGAGACCTCCTTACCGATCGCCTCCTGGGCTTCCTCGGTCGAACCACCAATGTGCGGTGTGAGGATCACGTTCGGTAGATTGCGGAGCGCCGACTCGAAGCCATCGCTGTTGGTCTCGGGCTCGCTCGGATAGACATCGACAGCGGCGCCGCCGACGTGGCCACTCGCGATCGCGGCCGCGAGCGCTTCGATCTGGACGACCGTGCCACGACTCGCGTTGAGCAGACACGCGCCCTTCTTCATCACGGCGAGCTCGGCGGGGCCGATCATGTTCTTCGTCGACGGAAGCTCGGGGACGTGGAGCGTGACGAAGTCCGAGACCTTCAGCACGTCTTCGAGCGTGGGCAGCGCCTGGTTGTTGCCCATCGGTAGCTTCGCGGACACGTCGTAGAACACGACGCGCATGCCGAACGACTCGGCGAGCACCCCGACCTGGCTGCCGATGTGGCCGTAGCCGACGATCCCGAGCGTGTGACCGCGGACCTCGTGGCTGCCGACCGCGACCTTGCGCCACTGCCCGAGGTGAACTTCACGCAGCCGATCGCCGAGCTGGCGCGAGAGCATCACGATCTCGGCGATGATCAGCTCGGCGACCGAGCGCGTATTCGAGAATGGCGCGTTGAACGCGACCACGCCAGCGCGGTTCGTGTAGCTCAGATCGATCTGGTTCGTACCGATGCAGAACGCACCGACCGCGAGCAACCGGCGCGCTTCGTCGATCACCTTCGGCGTGATCTGGGTCTTGCTGCGAATGCCGAGCAGGTGGACATCGCGAATCTTCACCGCGAGCTCGGCCTCGGACAGGGCGCCCTTCACCGTCTCGACTTGAAAACCTTCCGCGGCGAACGCCGCGGTGGCGACCGGATGGATGTTCTCGAGCAGGAGGACCTTGATCGAGGACTTCGGAAACGACGTCTCGGACATCGCGGGTCACCTTAGCAGGGTTATCTTCGAGACATGGCGAAGGCGAAGGCCGAGAAGAAATCGGCGAAGGCACCGAAGGCACCGAAGGCACCGACGAAGTCCACGTCGCCTCGCAAGCGGAAGGTCCGGGCCGAAGCAGGTTCGGTCGGGCTCACGGCGGCCGAGGTCGCCTCGGGGTCGAAGTCGAGCGAGATGATCGCGCTCGAGGGTCAGATCGAGGCCGCGGGCGGCCAGGTACTCGCCGCGTATCGCGAGCCCCTCGGTGGTCATTGGGTCGCGCTCGCCGCGCTCCCCATCGACAAGGTGAAGCCCACGCCGTATCAGCGCGAGCTCTCGAAGGCCCATGCCGACAAGCTCGCGACCGTGATCCCGAAGGTCGGGCGGTTTCTCGATCCGGTGATCGCGGTCGCCGATGGCGATGGCTTCATCTCGCCGAACGGCATGCACCGCCTCGCGGCGATGACCGCGCTCGGCGCGAAGACGATCGTCGCGCTCGTGATGCCGGAGCCGGAGATCGCGTTCCGCATCCTCGCACTCAACACCGAGAAGGCGCACAACCTCAAGGACAAGGCGCTCGAGGTGATCCGGATGGCACGCGCGATCGCCGAGGATGGCACGCGCAGCGAGACCGATGTCGCGTTCGAGCTCGAGTCACCGTCGCTCGTGACGATCGGCCTCTGCTACGAGAAGAATCCGCGGTTCTCGGGCGGTGCGTACAACTCGGTCGTCACGAAGTGCGAAACGTTCGCGACCGAGCCGATGAGCCAGAGCTTGAAGAAGCGCGACGCGCACGCCGACAAACTGCTCGTGCTCGACGAGGCCGTCACGGCGGCCGTCGGCAAGCTCAAGGACGCGGGCTTCACGAGCGGCTACTTGAAGCCGATCGTTGTCGCGCGCGTGAACCCACTGCGCTTCGTCAAAGCCGGCAAGGACGAGAAGGCTGATTTTGACAAGACGATCGACAAGATGATCGAAGGTGCGAAGAAGTTCGACCCGTCGAAGATCCGCGCGCAGGATGTCGCGATCGCTGCGGCGGTCGGCGGCGAAGCCGAGTAAGGCTAGTAAAAGTAGTAGTGAATGCCGAAGCCGCCGGCGACGCCGGTGGTCGAGCCACGGATATCGAACTCGCTCGCATCGGCGGTGCCGATCACGAACCCGCCGTTCGCGCTGAGCGCGACGTTCGAGCTGAGGAACGCGCGGATCTCGAAGCCGGGCTCGATGAACAGGTTCGTGCCGCGGTTGGCGCCCATGGCACCGGGGACGCTGTCGAGACCGATCTGACCGCCGAGGCCGAAGTCGGCGAAGGCGCTGTGATGCACGTGATAGAAGAACCGGCCCGCGATCTGGAACCGGGAGTTATTGGGGCCCGCGGGGTCCGAATAGCCGAGCGAGCCACCGACGTGGAACGGGCCCGCGTCGTAGTTGACCGAGACGCCGCCGATGCCGCTCAGGGTGTACTCGGCACCGACGCCGATCGAACCTGCTTGGCCGCCTGCGTGGGCTGCGCCCGCGGCGCCGATCACGAACAACGTGGTGAGAAGGCTGGTCTTGAACATGCGCGCGATGCTGCCCCCATCTGGATCGTGGATCAAGTGCTAGGCTCGCTGCGTGATCTCGGACGAGCTCGAGCTATCCCATCTCGATGCGCGCCACGTTCGAAATGGCTGGCGGCTGCTCGTCCCCCCGCGCGTGCTCGATGCGCCGGCATGGGCCCTCGTCGTCATCGACCGCGAGCCTTCCAAGATCCTCTCCCTGGTGATCGCCGGCACCCATGCGCGCGGTCGGATCGATCCGGTGCCGCTCGCGAGCACCGAGCCGGCCGTGCTCGCGGCCTACGCCAAGCAGCTGGAGGTCGGCGCCGTCGTGGTGATCGATCAGCACCTGATCGGCGAGTTGTCGTCCGAGATCGAGGGGCTGCTGCGCCTCGACATGGACGGCACCGAGCAATCCCTGGTCGCCCTGCGCGCCTTGAAGAAGCACGCAGGGCGTGGCGTGTGGACCGAGCCGCCACTGCTCGAGCTCTTGCCCGCGCCCGCGTACGAGCCGATCCAGCGCACGTTCGATCTGTTGATTCCGGATCGCAGCGCGCTCCTCGCGTACGTGATCGAAGATGATCATGCGCGCGTCCACACCTCGATCATCGCGACCAAGGAAGCGGGCAACATCAGCCGCGTCGGCACGCACCGCGCGATCGGTGATCTGGTCTCGGAGGCCACGCTCGCGCGCGATTGGAACCAGCACTACAAGCGCGTCCTCACCGCGGTCGAAGAGCGCTACGCGAAGCCCTCGGTCGGGGTGTTTCTCGAGCGCGCCACGCTGATGAAGATCCTCACGGGTCCGAGCGATCAACTCGCGCGCGAGCTCAACGCCAAGCGTGTCGTGATCGATCCGGCACCCGCGTGGTTACTCGGCTTACTCGGTGGGGCGGCTGTCGCGGCGATGGCCGGCCGCGCGGCTTCTGCGCTCGCGAGCATGCTGCCGCAAGCCACGCGCAACCGCGCGTCGGCCCTCGCGCAACGTGCGCAGAGCGCGATGAAGGAATCCGGGGCGCACCCGTTTGCCCTGCTCGGCTTCGATCCGCTCGAGCTCTGGCAGCGGCTTCGCCACTACTACCGCGTGTAAGCGCGTCGCATCTGGCAACGTTCGCCCTCCGCCCGCTCGTCGTCGATGCGGGCGCCTACGGGCCTTACTGAGAGCGTCCGAGCCAGACAGTGCGATGACGAGCGCTCTCACGCGCGGATGACACGGCTCAGTCGCGCCGTTGCGTGACGAGCTGGCTTTCCTGGCCTTCGATCGCGACCGCGAGCTTGCCGTGATCTTCGATATAGACGTCGCCGCAGCTCGTGCACACCAGGTTCTGCGCGAGGGTCTCACCGCAGCGACACGCCCAGGCGACCCGACGCGCGGGCGTGCCGATCATCAACCCGAACGCCGGGACATCGCGCGTGACGACTGCCCCTGCGCCGATCAGCGCGTACTCTCCGATGGTGATGCCACAGATGATCGTCGCGTTGGCGCCGATCGTGACGCCGCGACACACGAGCGTGCGCTCGAAGGAATCGGTGCGAGCGACATGCGCGCGCGGATGCTTCACGTTCGAGAACACGCACGAAGGGCCGAGGAAGACGTCGTCTTCGAGCGTGACGCCCTCGTAGACCGAGACGTTGTTCTGGATCCGACAGCCGTGACCGATCCGGACCTTCGCGATGTAGCAGTTCTGGCCGATCGAGCCCCGCTTCCCGATCCACGCGCCGGTGACTACGTGCGTGAAGTGCCAGATCTTGGTCTCGGAGCCGACGTGCGCGCCTGGATCGACCACTGCAGTTTCGTGAACGAACGACATCCATCGCCGAGCTTACGCGCTAAGAATGCAGCGTGCCCAAGCGTCCGCCCCGCATCGCCAAGGAACTCGCGATTCCGCGCGATCTATCGGGCAGCGGGCCGACCCAGGCGCACGCTACCGCGTCCGGTGCGCTCTGGCACTCCGACGCGCTCGCGCTGCTCGGCACGCTCGCCGATCGCTCCGTCGATCTCGTCGTCACCGATCCGCCCTACGCGATCAACAAGGACACCTGGGACGAGTTCGAATCGATCGAAGTCTACGTCGCCTGGTGCGATACCTGGCTCGCCGAGATCGCGCGCGTGCTCGCGCCGCATGGCTCGGCCTACGTCTGCGGGTTCTCGGAGATCCTCGCCGAGGTCAAGGTCCGCAGTGCGAAGCGGTTCGACGGCTGCCGCTGGCTGATCTGGTACTACAAGAACAAGGCGAACCTTGGCCGCGACTGGGGCCGCTCGCACGAATCGATCCTCCATCTGCGCGGCAAGCAGCACGCGATCGATACCGATGCGGTGCGCGTGCCCTACAACGGCCACACCACGAAGTATCCGGAGCGCGCCCAGGCCGTGTCGTCGCAGTACGATCGCGGCGAGAAGCGCGACAAGTGGCAGCCGCATCCACTCGGCGCGAAGCCGCGCGACGTCCTCGAGATTCCCGTGATCTGCAACGGCATGACCGAGAAGACCCCGCACCTCACGCAGAAACCCGAGGCGCTGATCGAGCGGCTCGTGCTCGCATCGAGCAAGCCCGGCCAGCTCGTCGTCGATCCGTTCGTCGGATCGGGCACGACGGCCGTAGTCGCGCAGCGCTTGGGCCGAAACTGGCTCGCGGGCGATGCCGACGCGCGCTACGTCGGGCTCGCCCGCGAGCGCCTGACGCAGTGATCAATTCTTAGGTGTCAGACCCATCTCTTTGACGAGATGGTCCGCGCCGTCGAGCGTGTCCATCGTCCAGATCATGTAGCGAGCATCGACCTGGATCGTGCGGGTCGTAGCGCCGTTGAACACGATGTCCGAGGCGAGGCCTTCCTTGTTGCCGTCGAACGCGAGGCCGACGAGCTCGCCCTTGTTGTTGAGCGTGCACGAACCGGAGTTGCCGCCGGTGATATCGAGATCCGATTCGAAGTTGATCGGCAGGTCACCGCCGAGGCTCGGATCCGCGTACGGGCCGAACTTCTTGGCCTTGATCGCCTCGAGCAACTTCTTCGGCGAGTTGAACGGCTCCTTGCCGGTGTCCTTCGCGAGGATCTGCGACGCGACCGTGAACGGCCCATCGGCGAGCTCGCGAGAATCAGGCTTGAGCGACTTCACGGTGCCGTACGTGATGCGCAGCGTGCTGTTCGCATCGGGCGCGAGCGCACCACCGAGGACTTCCTTCTCGGCTTCGACGTAGAGCGGCGTCACGAGGATCGCTTCGCCGGTGCGTGCGTCGCGCTTCTTCTCCTCGGCCTTGTAGGTCGTCCAGATCCGCTGCGCGGCCTGGATGAACGGATCCTTCGAGGCCTTGAGCTGCGCGGGAGTACCCTTCTCGAGCAGCTCCATGCGGAGCTTGACGTCTTCGATCGCGGGCGCCTTGTACCAGGCGTCGAGCGTCTTCTCGATCAGCGCCTCGTCGAGCTTCGCGCCCTTCTTCGTACCGAGCAGTGTCGCGAGCCACGGCCGATCCGCCTCGTCGAGCTGGAGTGCGCGCATCAGCGAGAGCTTGAAGCCGGCGCGATCGAGGACCGCGTCGTACTGCTTCGCGAACTGCTTCTGGCCACCCTTGGCGCGCTCCAGGTCGCGCTGCTGATAGCCGGGCTTGCGATCCGCATCCTTCTTGCCGCGCTCCTCGGCCCACCGCGTGAGCGAGAGCGCGGTCGTCATCAAGCGCGAGCCACCGAATGCGTTACCTCGATCGAAATCGACGCGCGCCGTGCGGAACTCGTCGGCCTGGAGCGCATCGAGCTTCTCGATCGCGGCCTTGTAGTTCTCCTTGCCCGGCTGCGCTGCCCACTCGCGCGCCTTCTTGTCGAGGCTGTCCTTCTCCGCCATGAGGGCCGGGTTCTTCTGCATGCCCTGCAGGATGCCCTTGTACTTCTCGAGCGCGTTCTGGATGCTTTGCTTGCCGGTCGTCGCCTTGATCGAAATCTCGCCGGTGTCGGCGACGTGCGACTCGTACATCTTGTAGCGCTCTTCGAGGTACGAGATCAGGTACGGGTAGGTCCACTCGAGATCGTGGTGGGTCGCCGCGGTGGTCGACGTGCGATTCGTACGGCCCGGGAATCCCGTCACCATCACGAAGTCGTTCGGCTTGAGGCCGGCGGTGGTGACATGGATCCAGTGCTTCGGCTGGTACGGCACGTTGTCCTTCGAGTACTCGGCCGGCTGACCATCCTTGCCGACGTACGCGCGATAGAACGACCAATCGCCGGTGTGGCGCGGCCACTCCCAGTTATCGATCTCGCCACCGTAATCACCGACGGAGCGCGCCGGCACGTAGACGAGCCGGACATCCTTGATCTCGAGGTTCTCGATCAGCTGGTACATGCCGCCGCCGAAGAAGCTGCTGACCTGGCAGCGCACGCTCGGGCGATCCTTCTCGCACGCGGCGAGGAGCTGCTTCTCGCGCTTCTCCTGCTCCTCTTTGCGCGCGACCGGATCCTTGATCGCGTCGAGGCCGTCGCGCATCTCCTTGGTGACGTCCTTGTAGCCCTGGACAACCGTGACGTGCTGCGCCGGTCCCGCGGTCGGCTCGTCCGCCTTGGTCTTTGCGAGGAAGCCATTCTCGACGAGGTTGTTCTCCGGCGTCGAGTTGAGCTGGAGCGCGCCCTGAACGCAGTGATGGTTCGTGACGATCAAGCCCTCGGGCGAGACGAACGTCGCCGAGCAACCACCGAGCGACACGACCGCAGCGAGCGGATCCGAGAGCGGATCGGCGAGCGTCTTCGCAGCGAGCTTGACGCCCATCTTCGCGAAGTTCTCGGTGTGCTGCGGCAGCAGCATCTGCGATGGCATCCACATGCCACCGGGATCGGTGAACGATTTGCGGAATGCCGCGGTCGGATCGTTCGAGACCTGATCGTCGATCGCCGCGCCGTGAACCTCACCGGGCTTGGACACGTGCTTCGAATTGCCGAGCTCGTTCTCGGACGTGACGGGCTTGGAGCTCCCGCCGCAGGCAGCCAGCAGGGCCGCACAAAACAATGCATTCCGCTTCATGCCGAGGCCATACCACCGATCGAGCGTGTCCGGAGTTGTAGGACGCTGACAAGCCTGCGACCTGGCTCCGCGGGACAGGGTGCGACACTACTCGTCGAAGTTAAAGTTCGCGAAGAAGTTCGCGACCTCTTCGGTCGGGACCTTCTGCCGCGCCTCTTCGCCGAGGTCGCGGATCTCGAGTAGCTCGTCGGGGATCTCGAGCAAGAACCGCGAGGGCGTGCGGGGCATGATCCGGCCACGGCTGACGCGCGTCGTGGCCCGGGTCAGGTAGAGCTTGCGCTGCGCGCGCGTGATGCCCACGTAGCACAGCCGGCGCTCTTCGCTGACGTCGGTCGCATGATCGGCGTCCATCACGTCGGTCGCCTGCGGGTTGAGCGTGCGCGCGTGCGGCAGCAACTCCTCCTCGAGCCCGATCATGAAGCAGACCGGAAACTCCAGGCCCTTCGCACCGTGCAGCGTGGTCAAGACGACCTTCTCGCCTTCGGTGTCCTTCTTGTCGTCGTTGCTCGAATCGAGCGACATGTGGCGAAGATATTCGGCGAGCTTGTCCATGCCCTTGCCCTTGTCCATCCAGCGCTGGAGGGAGTTGAGCAGGCCTTGCACGTTATCGATCCGGCGCTGTGCGGCCGACAGGCTTGGCGAGGCGGCGCGAAGATCGTCGTAGAGCCCGATATCTTCGATCAGGCTCTTGGTCGAATCGACCAGGTTGTGGCCGTTCTCGATCCCGTTTCTCAGGCGCTCGACCGCGGTCTTGAACTTCTCGATGCCGGTCCGCGCCGGGCCCGTGACCTCGGTCGTCTCGAGCGCATCCCACATCGTCGCGCCCGAGCCGTGCGCCGTGGCGACCAGCTTGTCGATCGATTGCGCGCCGACGCCGCGGGTCGGGTAGTTGATCACGCGGCGCAGCGCGAGCTCATCGCGAGGACTCACCGCGATGCGGAGATACGCGAGGATGTCTTTGACCTCCTTGCGCTCGTAGAATTGCTGGCCGCCATACATCACGTACGGAACTTCGTGCGTGCGCAGCTCCTCTTCGAGCAGCTTGGACTGGATATTCGAGCGATACAGGATCGCGATATCGCTCCACCGCCGGCCGGCCTTCACGAGCGTCACGATCTCGCGCGCGACCCACTGCGCTTCGGCCTCTGCCGTCGAAGCGACCGCGTGGGTGATCAATTCGCCATCGCCGAGCTGCGACCACAGCGTCTTGCCGTGGCGGTCCTTGTTGTTCGCGATCACCGTATTCGCGGCCGCGAGGATCGCTTTCGTCGAGCGGTAGTTCTGCTCGAGCTTCACGATCTTTGCGGTCGGAAATAGCTTGTCGAACCCGAGGATGTTGGAAGGGTCGGCCCCGCGCCACGAGTAGATCGATTGATCGTCATCACCGACGACGACGAGGTTGTTGTGTTTCTGGATGAGCGCCTGGACCATGCGCAGCTGCGCGCGGTTCGTATCCTGGAATTCGTCGACCATCACGTACTGGAACTTCGAGCTCCAGCGTTCGCGTGCCTCGGCATCTTTTTCCCAGAGCCGCACGGGCTCGACGATCAGATCATCGAAGTCGAAGGCCGCGCACGAGCGCAGTTGCTCCTGATACTTCGGATACACGTGTACGGTCATCGCGTCGTAGTCGTCGGCCGGATTGCCCTTGAACTCGTCCGGGCCGATGAACGCATTCTTCGCGAGCGAGATCCGGGCGAGGATCGCCTTCGCATCGAGCCGACGATCGCCATCGTGGATCGAGCGCATCGCTTCGCGGATCAGGCCCATCTGATCGGAGCCGTCGTAGATCACGAACCCGCGCGGCACGCCGAGCGCCTTGCGTTCGGTGCGCAGGACCTGGAGCCCGAGTGCGTGGAACGTACCGATCGTGAGCTTGCTCGCGACACTGCGGTTGTTGACGAGGTGGCCGACGCGCTCGCGCATCTCCTCGGCGGCCTTGTTCGTGAACGTGACGGCGCAGATCGCCTCGGGTGGCACGCCTTGATCGAGCAGGTGCGCGATCCGGAACGTGATCACGCGGGTCTTGCCCGAGCCCGCGCCTGCCAGGATCAGGAGCGGTCCCGCGCCATGCCCCGCCGCTTCCCGCTGCGGCGGATTGAGCTTGCCGAGATCGACCACGGGCCCGGCACGCTATACGATCCGAGCGTGGATCGCTACGAGCGACTCGTCGCTGCGTTACGCGACGAGCTGCCCGGGTTCCGGATCGTTCGCAAGGATCGGTCGCGCCTGCACCGCGCGATCGATCGCGTGCTCCTGGTCGTGACGTTCGGTCAGATGCGGACCTATCTGACGGGCTACCAGACCACGATCGGCAAGACGCTCTACGTGACGAGCGATTGGGACGACTGGACCGCGGATCGGCGCTACGTGACCCTGCGCCACGAGGCCGTCCACCTCCGGCAGTTCCGGAGGTACTCGCTCCCGGTGATGGCGGTCCTGTACATCCTCGTCCCGCTCCCGATGGGCCTGGCCTACTTCCGGGCCCGGTTCGAACAGGAGGCCTACGCCGAGACGATCCGTGCGGCCGCCGAGGTCTGGGGCCCGGCCGTGCCGAGGGAGCCGGCGTACCGAGCTCGGATCATCTCGCAGTTCACCGGACCCGCGTACGGGTGGATGTGGCCGTTCAGGAAGAGCCTCGGTCGTTGGTACGACCAGCTCCTGGCGGGCCTCGATGATGAGCGTTAATCTGGGGCGTCGCTGTGGCTGATCCGATCGTAGGCATCGATCTTGGTACGTCGAACACCGTCGTCGCTCACGCGGACGAGGGTGGCACGGTCCACGTGTTGCCCGACGAGAGCGGCTACAAGATCCACCCCTCCGTCGTGTCCTTCCACCCGAACGGCGGCGTCGTCGTCGGGGCCGCTGCAAAGCAGCGCAAGGTCATCGATCCGAAGAACACGATCTACTCGGTCAAGCGGCTGATCGGGCGCACGTACAACGCGCCCGAGGTCCAGATCGCGAAGACCCGCATGCCCTTCCAGATCAAGGAAGGCCCGAACCAGCAGCCGCTCGTCGTCACGCGCGGTGGCGAGTTCGCGGTGCCCGAGGTCTCCGCGATCGTGCTGGATTACGCGCGCAACGTGGCGGCCGCACAGCTCGGCGTGCCGGTGAATCGCGCCGTCGTCACGGTGCCCGCGAGCTTCAACGATGCACAGCGCTCGGCGACTGCCACCGCGGGCGCGATCGCCGGCCTCACCGTCGTGCGCGTGCTCAACGAGCCGACCGCCGCCGCGCTCGCCTACGGCAACACCCGCAACCTGAACGAGACCATCGCCGTGTTCGATTTCGGCGGCGGCACGTTCGACATCACCATCCTCAAGCTCCACGATCAGGTCTACGAGGTGCTCGGCACCGCCGGCGATACGTTCCTCGGCGGCGATGACCTCGACGAGCGCCTCGTCGATCGCATGGTCGAAAAGTTCCTCACCGAGAACCGCATCGATCTGCGCACGAACGAGGTCTCGATGATGCGGCTCCGCGCCGTCGCCGAGCAGACCAAGATCGAGCTGTCGCGGCGGTCGCGAGCGGTCGTCCGGATCGACGAGATCGCGTACGGCGCGAAGGGCAAGCCGCTCGATCTCCAGATCGAGATCAAGCGCGACGAGTTCGTCAGCCAGGTCGCCGACCTGATCGATCGCACGTTCCCGGTGTGCCAGGAGGCGCTGTCGTTCGCCGGGTTATCCGTCGACAAGATCGACGACGTGATCCTGGTCGGCGGCACGACCAAGATCCCGTACGTCCGCGATCAAGTCGCGAAGTTCTTCGCACGCGCACCACGCACCGATATCAACCCGGAGGATGCCGTCGCGATCGGCGCCGGGCTGCAAGCTACCTCGCTCGAGCGGATCCTCAGCCGCAAGTCGCCGTCGAAGTCGATGGTGCAGGTCAACGAGCTCGATGGCGACACGACGAACACGCGGGAGCTAGATCCCGATGACTACACCGACGCGCAAGCGACGCGGCCCAAGAGCGAGCTCCCGGCGCCACCACCACTGACCGCCGAGGAAGACAGCATCCTCAGCCTGCTACCGCCAACCCCCGCCCCGCCCGCGAATCGCAGTGGTCGGCCGCCGACGGCTGCGCCCGAGTACGATCGGCCCGCCGCGCGCGGCCAGCATCACGATCGGTTCGACGATCGCACGCCGGCCGCCGGTACCGCCCCACTCGCCCGGATGACGAAGACCGGCATGAAGGCGCTCGCCACACCGGCCGTGGTGCCGCCGGTTGCACCATCGCCGAAGACCACGCAACCGAAGTTTCCGGCGCAGCAACCGATCACGCAGCCCCGTGGGTCGTCGAACCCCTCGAGCGCGAATCCGATCGTGCCGCCGCCCAGCGCGGTGGCGCCGAGCGCGGAGCCGCCCGATACGCAGGTCACGCGCTCACCCGCGCCGCCGCGCCCGACGACGGCGACCGCACCGTCGCTCGCCGCACCACCACCGTCGCCGGTCACGCAGCCGCGGGTCGCGGTCGCGCGACCTGCACAAGCTCCGACGATGATCATGACGCCGGCGCCGGCGTCTGCGCCCACCGCGGCGACGATGATGCTCGAGCTCGCTCCGGAGCCGTCGCCGGCCGCGACCGCGAAGGGCTTCAGTGCCCCGACGAGCAAACCGACGCAGCTCCTCGGTGCACAGCTGCAGCCCTCCGATACCGCGAAGATGCCGCCGGTTCAGGTCCCGAGCGCCGCGGCCACCGCACCCGGGTTCTTGCCTCCGCAGATGTTCCCGGTCCAGGTGTCACAAGCGAGCGTACATGCGCCGCTCGCGCCACTCGGTACCCGCAACCCAGTCGTCCTCGATGTCACGCCGCGCGGGCTCGGCATCGCGACGGTCGCCGGATACTGCGAAGAGCTGATCCGCCGCAACTCGCGCGTGCCGACCGAGATCCGCAAGTTGTTCACCAC
This sequence comes from Kofleriaceae bacterium, assembly GCA_025357755.1. Lineage (GTDB taxonomy): Bacteria > Myxococcota_A > Polyangia > Haliangiales > Haliangiaceae > JABFXX01. The sequence continues at coordinate 34,152 of JANXOP010000420.1, forward strand.
GTCGCGCGACGATCAGGACACGGTGCGGATCATCGTGTGCCAGGGTGAATCACGCCGCCTCGAGACCAACGTCGTGATCGGCGATCTCACGCTCGAAGGATTGGCTGCAAAACCGCGGGGGGAGACCTCGATCGAGGTCACGTTCCAGCTCGATGCGTCCGGCATCCTGAACGTCCGCGCGCGCGATGCGAACACGGGTAAAGAGCAGCGCGCGTCGCTCGATCTCGTCGGTGCGATGCCGCAAGCCGATGTCGATGCCTCGCGCGAGCGCGTGCAAGCGTTGCGACGGTAGCCACACGAAGCCAGCCGAGCACGCGAGCGCATGTGGCCCTCGATCGATCGCGACCCGCACGCGGCCCTCTGCAACAGCTTCTCGGCGATGAACGACAGCTGCTCGGGCAGGAGATCGAGACGTGCCACCGACCTCGATCTGCTTCGCGAGCGAGCACGCGTCAAGAGCACGGTGGGCGACTGCCTGATGTCGTGCCCGCGAGCCTCGCGGCGCGGACTCGTCAGTCGCCGCCGTCTTCAGGATCGCCACCCTTTTTTACCGGCGCACGCGACGATGATTTAGGCGCAGCTTCCTTCGCGTCTTCGGCAGCCTTGCGAGCAGGTGCGGGAGCGACCGCTTCTCCCGCGGGTTCGCCACCACACCACGGCATCTTGAGTGCCTTCTTGGTTTCGGCGAGCGTGCGCGGGTCGACGACCGCGAGCTCGCCGAGGCGTTCCCCTTCGAGAGCGAACAAGAGGTTCTTCTTGCCCATCACCGCCGTGGCGCCGATCCATGGACCCGCAGCCTTCGCGATGCCGTCCTTGCACTTGTCGGTGACCTTGTCACCGTCGGCCCAGTACGCATCGATCTCGGAGGGCTTGCACGCGAGCTTCGCCGGCTTCCTCACCGCCTTGGTCCGCTTGCCGGTCTCGAGCTCGTAGACCGTGAACGTGTCCATGCCGTGATCGGCGAGGCCGATCTTGCCGCCATCGAGGACCGAGAACGAGCCCCGCTTGGTCGAGACCGGCTTCTCGTCCTTACCACCGAGCGCATTGATCACGCCGGTCGTGGTGCCATCGGCCTTGAACACCCATGCGTTGCCATCGTTACCGCCCTCGACGACGATCGCGTCGCCGACGAAGTGGATCGCGGTGGCTTCGCCGCTGACGCCCTTGTCGCCCGCGATGCCAAAGGTCGAGAGATGCTTCTTCGAGGCCGCGTCGAAGAGGTGCACGTCCGTGCCCGCGAGCATCGCGACCTTGGAGCTATCCGCATTCCACGACAGCTGGGCTGTGCCCGCCGCGTTCTTACCGGGCGAGCAGAACCCCATCGCACAACCATCGTGCAGCTTCGCCGAGATGCTGTGACCGGGTTGCGGCGCGGGCTCCTGATAGAGGATGGGCACCGAGCCGTCGCCCATGTTCTTGAGGTCGACCTTCCAGCATCCGACCGGCCCGAGCAGCCGGGTGCCGTCGCCATCGATCGCACACAGGACCGCATCCGCACCGACACTCGCGAGCTCGAGTTTCGGCGCGCCTTGTTGTTTGAGTGCGGTTGGCAGGCAGTTGGAGCCCTCCGGGACGATCGCGAGCCGAGCGGATTTCCGCTTCATCTCGCGCGACGCCTCGGTCTCCTCGGGAGGCTTTTGCATCGATTCCTCCTTCGGTTTCGGCTTCTTCACCTTCTTGTCACCGCCACCACACGCCGCGAGGAAGATCAGGGACGCAGCGAGGCTGCGATGGCTCACCATGGCGATGATTGTGCGATCGCGACCAGGCTGATACAAGGTGCTGAGTGCCACGTCGCAAGCGGATCGAGCGCACCACGAAAGAGACCCAGATAACGCTGGAGCTCGACCTCGATGGTTCGGGTGTACGCAGCATCGCGACACCGGTGCCTTTCCTGACGCACATGCTGGACGCCTTCGCGAAGCACGGCGTGTTCGACCTGACGGTCCAGGCGGCCGGCGATACCGAGATCGATGCGCACCACACGGTGGAAGACATCGGCCTCGTCCTCGGCAATGCGTTCGAGCAAGCGCTCGGCGATCGCGCCGGTATCACGCGCTATGGCTCGGCCACGCTGCCGATGGACGAAGTGCTCGCTACCGTCGCGGTCGATTTCTGTGGTCGCCCGGCGTTCGTGTGGAACGTCGCGGGGCTCGACGGCAAGTGGATCGGGGGCTTCGATTGCGAGCTCGCGAAGGAGTTCTTCGCCGCGTTCGCGACCCGCGCTCAGTGCAATCTGCACGTGCTGCTCCACTACGGCGGGAACGCGCATCACACGATCGAATGCATCTTCAAGGCGTTCGCGCGGGCCTGTGACGCGGGCACGAAGATCGATCCTCGGTTGGGCGGTGCAGTCCCGTCGACCAAGGGTACATTGATCGCGTGATCGCGATCGTCGACGTCTGCTCGGGCAACCTGCGATCGGTCGAGCGTGCGCTCGCGCATGTCGGAGCCGAGGTCGTGGTCACCCGCGACCCAGACATCGTCCGCCGCGCGGACAAGATCGTCGTCCCCGGTCAGGGTGCTTTCGGCGTGTTCATGAAGGCGCTCGAGGACCGCGGGCTCGGCGAGTGCCTTCGCGAGGCGATCGGCTCCGGCAAGCCGTACCTCGGTATCTGCCTCGGCATGCAGGTGCTCTTCGACCACTCCGAAGAAGGCGACGTCGCGGGCCTCGGCGTACTCGGCGGCAAGGTCGTGAGATTTCGCCCGCCCGCAACTCCCGAGGGGCACGCGCTCAAGGTCCCTCACATGGGCTGGAACCGCGTCGCGATGAAGCAACCGGTCGCGGGCATCGCCGACGGAGCGCACGTCTATTTCGTGCACTCTTACTACTGCGTGCCGGCCGATCCGGAGGTCGTCGCGCTCGAGACCACCCACGGCATCACGTTCTGCGCCGCGATCCAGTCCGCGAACTTGTTGGCCTGTCAGTTCCATCCCGAGAAGAGCCAGCTCGTCGGCCTCGGCTTGCTCGAGACGTTCGTCTCGGGGGGCACGGCCGCGTGAAGCTGTATCCCGCGATCGATCTGATGGGCGGCAAGGCCGTGCGCCTCGAAGAAGGCCGCCGCGATCGGGCGACCGTGTTCAGTGATCGCCCGGTCGAGCTGGTCGCCACGCTCGCGCGGGATGGCGCAGATCGCTTGCACGTCGTCGATCTCGACGGCGCGTTCGCGGGCTCGCCGCAGCAAGCCGAGTTGATCAAGCAGATCGTCGCCGCCTCGTCGCTGCCCGTCGAGGTCGGCGGCGGCATTCGCGATCGCGACGCGATCGATGCGGTCGTCGCGCTCGGTGCCTCGTTCGTCGTGCTCGGCACCGCAGCGGTGAAATCGCCTGCGCTCGTCGAGAGCGCGTGTCGCGCGTATCCGCACCAGATCATCGTCGCGGTCGATGCGCGCGATGGCGTGGTCGCCGTCGACGGCTGGACCGCGAGCGGCAATGTCACCGCGATCGAGCTCGGCAAGCGGGCCGCGAGCTGGGGCTGCGCCGCGTTGCTCTACACCGACATCGCGCGCGATGGCATCCACGTCGGCCCGAATGTCGAAGCGACCGCGGAGCTCTCCCGTGCGGTCGATTGCGAAGTGATCGCATCGGGTGGGGTCGGCAGCCTCGAGGATCTGCGCAAGCTCGCGGCCGCGCACATCGCGGCGGTCGTCGTCGGCCGCGCGATCTACGACAAGCGGTTCACGGTCGCCGAGGCAGCTCGGGTCGCGCACGGAGACGCCTGATGCTCGCGCGTCGGATCATCCCGTGCCTCGACGTCAAGGATGGGCGCGTCGTCAAGGGCATCAACTTCCTCGAGCTGCGCGACGCCGGCGATCCGGTCGAGCAAGCCGCCGCCTACGATCTGCAAGGCGCCGACGAGGTCTGCTTCCTCGATATCTCGGCCTCGCCAGAAGGCCGCTCGACCCTCGTCGAGGTCGTCGCGCGGACCGCGAATCAGGTATTCGCCCCGCTCACCGTCGGTGGTGGTGTGCGCTCGGTCGCCGATGCCGAGCGCTTGCTCGAAGCGGGCGCGGACAAGATCGCGGTCAATACCGCGGCGATCCGCACCCCACAGCTGGTGTACGAGATCGCCTCGCGATTCGGTAACCAGGCGATCGTCGTCGCAGTCGATGCGAAGCGCAAAGACACGGCGTGGGAGGTGTTCAGCCACGGCGGCCGCACCCCCGAAGGCCTCGACGTCCTCGAGTGGTGCAAGCGCTGCGCGGATCTCGGTGCTGGCGAGCTGCTCGTCACGAGCATGGATCGCGACGGTACCGGCAAGGGCTACGACCTCGACCTGATCCGCCAGATCAGCAGCGCCGTGACCGTCCCCGTGATCGCCTCGGGCGGCGTCGGCAAGCTCGAGGATCTCGCGGACGGCTTGCTCGCCGGCGCCGATGCCGTCCTCGCCGCATCGATCTTTCATTTCGGGACCTACACGATCGGCGAGGCGCGAACGTACCTCGCGAGTCGCGGCCTCGAAGTCCGAAGTTGACACCGCGATCCACGACGGTGAATGTAAGCGCGTGCTGTCTCCGAAGTTCGACGAAGCTGGGCTGGTGCCGTGCATCGTCCAGGACGCCGATCGCGGCGCCGTCCTGATGATGGCGTGGATGAATGCCGAGGCGCTGCAGCTCACGCGCGACACGGCCATCGTCCACTTCTGGTCGCGATCGCGAAAGCAGCTCTGGAAGAAGGGCGAGACCTCGGGCAACACGCTCGCCCTGGTCGAGCTCCGCGGTGATTGCGATCACGATTGCCTCGTCGCGCGGGTTCGCGCGGCGGGTCCCGCCTGCCACACCGGTGCGTCCGCGTGCTTCTTCGATCACGATGACGGCACGACCGACGATGGCATCGGTGCGGTGACCGTGCTCGAGCGCCTCGACGCCACGCTGATCGCGCGCCGCGACAGTGCGACCGCCGAGAAGAGCTACACCAAGTCGCTGCTCGCGGCCGGCGTGCCGAAGATCGTCTCGAAGATCACCGAGGAAGCGGGCGAGCTCAATGCCGAGCTGCTCGCCGGGCCGGACGACAAAGTGATCTACGAGGCCGCGGATCTCTTGTTCCACATGATGGTCGGGCTGACCGCGCGGGGGATCCCGTTCACGAAGATCCAGGCGGAGCTCGCGCGTCGCGAGGGCGTGAGCGGGCACACCGAGAAGGCGTCGCGTAAGTGAGCTTGCTCGCTCCGGGTGGCGCGCTTCATCAGGCGATTCCGCACTATGAAGATCGACCGGAGCAGCGCGCGATGTCCGCCGCGGTCGAGCGCGCGCTCGAGGGCCAGCGCGCGCTGATCGTCGAGGCGGGCACCGGCACCGGCAAGACGCTCGCGTACCTCGTGCCGGCCCTCCTCTCGGGCAAGCGCGTCGTGATCTCGACCGGGACCCGCGCGTTGCAAGATCAGATCGCTCGCCACGACCTGCCGCTGCTCCGCGCGATGATCGCGCAGCCGTTCACCGCGGTCGTGTTGAAGGGTGTCTCGAACTACGTGTGCCGGCGCCGGCTCGCCGAGGCGAAGAGCCGTACGCAGCTGCCGATGTTCGAGGACAAGGGCAAAGACCCCGACGCGGCACTCCTTCCCGATCTGCTGGACTGGGCCGAGACCTCCGAGACCGGCGATCGCAGCGAGGTCGAGTGGCTCGGCGAATCCGCGCCGCTGTGGAACGAGGTCACCACGACACCGGATGCGCGGATCGGTCCGCGCTGCCCGTACTTCGAGCGTTGCTTCGTCACACAAGCGCGCCGGCTCGCCGAGAAGGCGCAGCTGATCCTGGTCAACCATCACCTCTACTTCGCCGATCGCGCGCTGCGCGCCTCGAGCCCGGGTGCGCGCGTGCTACCGGATCACGATGCGGTGATCTTCGACGAGGCTCACCAGCTCGAGGATGTCGCGACCGAGCACTTCGGGGCTCGGGTCTCGACGCACGTCGTGAATCAGCTCGTCCGCGACGCGCACACCACGCTCGCGCGCCTGCCGCACTGGCAGAGCCGCGCGAGTGACGACACCGTCAACACTGTCGAGCGCGCAGGGATCGCGATGTTCGCCTCGATCCGGAGCTCGCTCGTCACGGCCGACGGGGAGGTGCGGGTGCCGCTGCCCGAGGGCCTGTTCGATCATCCCGGGCGGCGAGATGCGTGGTTTCGCCTCGACACCGCGCTCGAGGAGCTCGCGCGTGCCGCGGAGTCTGAATCCGAGCCGCCCCCCGATGAAGAAGAGGACGCCGAGGCGGGCGCGCGCGCCGCGCTGTCGGGCCTCGCGCGCCGCGCCCGTGGCATCCGCGATGACCTCGCGACGATCGCCGAGCAGCGCCAGAAGAGCCACGTCTACTGGGGCGAGACCCGCGCGACTGGTACCACGCTGAGCGCATCGCCGATCGATGTCGCGGAGCTCGTGCGGCGCCACATCGTCTTGGCAGGCCCGACGCCGATCTTCACGAGCGCGACGCTCGCGACCGCACCGATCCTCGAGCTCGCGATCGGGACGCTACCTCCGATCACCACGGCCGCCGAGCTCGATCGCCCGCGCCTCGCGACGCCCGACTTCACGTACCAGCGCACGCGGCTCGGCCTCGACGACACCGACGAGCTGCTCGTACCCTCACCGTTCGACTACGCGCGCCAGGCGATGTTGTACGTGCCACGCGATCTACCGCCGCCGAACACCGAAGCCTTCGGCGAAGCCGCGGCCAAGCGCACGATCGAATTGCTCGAGATCACGAAGGGCCGCGCGTTCCTGCTGTTCACGTCGCATCGCGCATTGCGCGAAGCCGCGACCCGGCTCGCGCACACGCCGTATCCCAAGCTCGTGCAAGGCGAGGCACCGAGGGCCACGCTCGTAGATCGGTTTCGAGCGACTCCGAACGCGGTCCTCCTCGGAACCTCGTCGTTCTGGGAAGGTGTCGATGTTCCCGGCGATGCGCTCAGCTTGGTCGTGATCGACAAGCTGCCCTTCGCGCCCCACACCGATCCATTGATCGCAGCGCGCATGCAAGCGCACGCCGAGACCGGCGGCGACCCGTTCGACGCGATCCAATTACCGGCGGCCGCGCTCGCGCTCAAGCAAGGCTTCGGTCGCTTGATCCGGCGCCGCGATGATCGCGGGATCGTGGCGATCCTCGATTCGCGGATCGTCGTGCGCCAGTACGGGCGCGTGTTCATCGATACGCTGCCAGCAGGGCTGCCGCGCACGTCGACGCTCGAGCGCGTCCGGCGCTGGTGGCTCACCAGCTCGTCGTGATCAGCTCGATCTGTTGATCGCTAACTCCTCGCGCGAGCTCGCCGAGCGTGCGACCGCCCAGCACCAGCGCTTCCCCGAACAGATCGATCATCGGGGCGATCACGAATCGCCGGGCGCCGGCGCGCGGATGCGGCACCTCGAGCTCGGGCGTGCGCAGCGCGCGCGTGCCCCACACGAGGACGTCGAGATCGATCGTGCGTGGTCCCCAGCGCACCTCGTTCGCGCGATCACGACCGAGCAACGCCTCCAGCTCGCGGATCAACGCGAGCACTTCCGCGGGCTGCGCATCGGCCGCGACGACGCGGATCACGGTGTTGAGGAACGCTGGCTGTTCCGGGCCGATCGGGGCGCTGCGGTAAAGTGAGGCGGACCGGACGGTCCCGATCCGAGAAAAAGCGTCGCGCGCGGCTACGAATCTCCCTCGGACCGCCGGCTCGCCACCGACGTTTCCGCCGAGCCCGATGGCCAAGACCTCGTCGGAGAGCGAGAAAATCGCCAACTACAGTCCCTGAGGGTTCGGCATATCGGGAAAGGTAGGACAGCTCGGGGGTGGTGTCATTGATCAGTGCGTCCGCACCCCGTACAATTTATGCAAGATGGGCCGGGCTCCCCTACATGGCGGGCCGCAGCGTGTTTCGCCACACGTTGTGCCGAAGGCGAAACCGTTTTCGGATGAGGACGAAAAAACCACCATCGAGGCCGACACGCAGTGGGCCGACGAACCGAGCACGACGGTCGAACAAGGCGACGCGAAGCTCGGCGGCAACGGTCTGATCACGAATGTCACCGGCACGAACGGTGGCGACGACCACACGGTCGACGATCAAAATCAAAACCTGAGCTCGGGGGTCACCCCGCCGTCGCGTGCACCCGCGCGGCTCGTGATCACCGCCGGCAACGATACCGGCGTCGCGCAGGATCTGCTCGCGGGCAAGGCGTACACGATCGGGCGCGGGCTCGACAACGACCTCGTACTCACCGACATCGCGGTCTCGCGCAAGCACTTCGATCTGCGCAACGACGACGGCTCGTGGGTGATCGTCGATCGCGGCTCGGGCAACGGCACGGTGGTCAACGGCAACCTCGAAGACAGCCCGTTCATGCTCGCGAACGGTGACGTGATCGAGATCGGAACGACCACGTTCCGGTTCGACTTCTTGTCGGCCGCGATGCCGAGCGAGCTCGCCCAGAGCGGCATCAATGGCTTCGGCTCCGACGACGAAGAGATGTCGACGGTCGCGGGCAAGCCCCTCAACGCAGCCAAGACGATGGATCTCGATTCGGTCGACGTCCATCTCGATACGCCGTCACGGGTCCCACCGCAACGACCCAAGACGTTGCCCCCTCCCGCGATCCGGCCACGGACGATCAGCAACCAAGGCCTCTATTCCTACGTGGCTGCCCATCAACCGCAGGGCACGCCTGGTCCGCTTCCGGCGGCGACCTTGCCGATGCCACAGATGTCGAATCGCGTCGGGCCGCAAGCGCCCCGCGTACTCACCGCCGATCCGCTGCTGAACCTCGCCGGCATGCCTGTCGCGTCGACGACACCGGGCTACGCCGCGCACAACTCGCGCCCGGCACAGGCGATGTACGGCAACAACGGCTACCCGCAGCAGGGCGGCTATCCGCAGGCGAGCGAGATTCCGCCGCACTCCGTCCACGCGCAGATGCTCGTCGCCGCACAACTCAACCAGCGTGGCGATCACTCGACCGCACACGTCCAGCCGATCGCGTTCGGCTCGATGGTCGCCGCACCCGAGCCACAATACGCGCGCACGCCACTGACCAAGCGCGCGAAGACGGCGCTGCTCTTCGGTGGCATCGCGGCCGCTGCGTTGTTCACCACGATCGCGTTGGTCAGATCAGGTGGATCGTCGTCGACCAAGACCGCGGCAGCGCCCGTCGCGGCGCCGTCTAAGGCGACGGGCTCGGCGGCGCTCGCCCACACGCTGACCGCGACGCCGATCGAGCCGCCCAAGACGGTGGTCCCACCGCCGCGAGTGGCGCCACCGACGAAGGTCGTCGCGAAGGTCGAAACGATCGAGCCGCCGAAGGTCGTCGCGAAGGTCGAGTCACCGAAGCCCACACCGCCGGCGCCCACGCCACCGCCGAAGCTCGTCCCGAAGCCACCGGTGCAACAGACCAACGCGCGCAAGGCGACGCCTCCGATCGCCAAGGCCGACCGCCCCGAGCCGCCGAAGCAGGAGACGCCTCGGCCCAAGACCGTCGCGACTGCCGAGGCTGCGTCCGATCGCGCCGAGTCGCTATACAAGGATCGCAAGTTCAACGACGCCTCGAACCTGCTCGTCTCAGCGGCGAAGTCCGCGGACGCTAGCAGCGCGCGCGAGCTCCGTGCGAAGTCGCAAAAGATCATCCTGTTCGCCAAGGTGTTCAACACGGCGATGGCGCCAGGCTCGAACTCCAAGGACGTATTCGACCAGCTGCAGACCGCGACCAACTACGACCAATCGCTCGGCGGCTTCTTCCAGGCCGATATCTCGGCGCGGCTGCAGGGCATCATCGGCAAGGCCGCGGTCGGCTTCTTTAGCGCCGGTAACTACGAGAAGGCGCACCAGGTCGTCGCGAAGGCCGATGCGATCGGCTCGGGTGGCGACAACAACATCAAGGTGGTCCGCCAGAGCCTCGAGGCGAGGGCGCAGCAGATCTACAGCGAAGCGATCGCCGAGCAATCCTCGAATCCGTCGGAAGCCAAGGACAAGCTCAAGCAGGTCAAAGGCATGACCGACGCGAAGAGCTCGACCAACCAGAAGGCCGTCAAGGCGCTCGCCGGCAACTAGAGGCTAGCCTTCGAGCAGGCCGATGATCATCTTCTCGAGCTTCTCGAATTCGAACGGCTTGTCGATGTGCGCGTCGGCGCCGTAGATCGGCGCGGTCAACTCGTTCGTCTTCTCACCGATCGCGGAGACCATCATGATCTTCACGTTCTGCGTGACCGGATCTTGCTTGAGGGCGCGCGCGACCTCCCAGCCGGATTTCCCCGGCATCATGACGTCGAGGAGCACCAGGTCCGGCAGCTCCTTCTTCGCGATCTCGATGGCTTTGACGCCATCGCTGGCGGTCGAGATCTTGTATCCCCGCCGACCGAGCCGCGTGCTGAGTAGCGAGACGATCTCCGGATCGTCGTCCACAACCAAGATCGAGTGCGCCATGCAGCCAGGCTACGGCGGGCCCGAGACACGGGTCAAGCACCCCCTCGCAATTGACAGAATCGCGCGGTCCGACGATGTTCGGCGCGTTGTCTCGCCCGAAACGCACCTGGTTGTGGATCATCGTGGCGGTCGTCGTCGGGGTCGCGGCGTTCTCGATGATCGGCGACATCGGTAAGCTCGGCGACCGGCTGACGGGATTTCGGTGGTCGGCCTTCTTTGCCGCAGTCGTGCTCGCGCTGGCGAACTACGCACTGCGGTTCGTGCGCTGGCAGGTCTACCTGAGGCGCCAGGTGGTGCGCGTACCCGCGGTCTCGAGCGCGCTCGTGTTCGGCGCGGGCCTCTCGCTATCGATCACGCCCGCGAAGCTCGGCGAGCTCGTGAAGAGCTACCTCTTGAAGGAGATGCACGACATACCGGTCGCGCGCACCGCGCCGATCGTCGTCGCCGAGCGCGTCTCGGATCTGATCGCGCTCCTCGCGCTCGCGGTGATCGGCGTCGCGGGCTACGGCGTCGATCCGACGCTCGTCGTGATCGCTGGCGGCGTGATCGCGTTCGGCTTGGTGCTGCTCGCGTGGCCGCGCCCGACCCGATACCTCGTCGAGCTCGTGACCCGCCCGGTCAGGCTCCGGCGCGTGCGCGAGCCGCTGCTCGAGATGCTCGCGAACCTGTCGGCCTTGTGCCGTCCGGTGCCCCTCGTGCTCGCGACCGCGATCGCGATTCCCGCATGGGCGTGCGAGTGCGTCGGGTTCGCCTTGATCTGCAATGCGTTCCCGGGTGTCCACGTCGAGCTCGGGCTCGCGGTCGTGATCTATGCTGGCACGACGATCGCCGGTGCGCTCTCGTTCCTACCCGGTGGACTAGGTGTCACCGAGGGCGCGATGACCCTGGCGCTCGTCGAAGGGGCTGCCCACTTCGATCGTGCGAGTGCGCTCGCTGCCACCTTGCTGACCCGGCTCGCGACGCTGTGGTTTGCGGTGGTGATCGGAATTGGCTTCTTGGCGCTCGCGCGTCGCAGGATCGCCAAGCGCGCGCTATAACCAACGCATGTCGGTAGGCGTCGACTTCGATTTTCCGCGCTGGTTGGCTGCACGTCGCGGCCAGATGGAGCACAGCGCTCGCATCGGTGCTGCATACGCCTTCAGTGGCGAGCAGCGGTTTCGTCGTGGGCTCACGATGGCGCGACCGGTCACCATGGCGCTCGAAGCAACCACGCGGTTGTGGAAGGACGTCGCGAAGACCGAGCTGCTCGGCACGGCGGTGAAGGTCACCGACCAGCAGTTCCCGCGGGTCTACGAAGCGGCGAAGAAGGCCGGCGCGATGCTCGGCGTGCGCGTCCCCGCGATCTTCGCGGCGCCCTCGAGCTCGATCAAGATCAAGGTGCTCGGCACCGAGGATTCGCCCCACCTGATCGTGAACCTCGAGCTCGCCGAGAAGCTCGGCGACGACGATCTCGTCGCGGCGATCGCGCACGAGCTCGCACACGTCCAGAACGGCCACATCCTGTACGCGACCGCGCTCCACTACCTCAACAACTCGGCCGCATTCTTCGTGCGCTGGGTCGTCCAGCCTGCGGTGATGACGCTGCAAGCCTGGTCGCGGCGCGCCGAGGTCACCTGCGATCGCGCATCGCTGATCGCGGTCCGCGATCTCGACAAGGTGCTGACCTCGATGGTCAAGCTCGAGCTCGGCCTCGAAAAAGGCAGCGCCTTCAACGCCGATGAGTACCTCAAGTCGCTCCCCGACGTGAAGAAGGGGATCGGTCGCTATGCCGAGATCTTCCGTTCGAATCCGTACGTGCCGAAGCGCGTCCAGGCGCTGCGCCTGTTCGCGGACTCGGCGCTCTACGCCCAGCTCACCGGCCAAGATGTCACCGGCAAGGCCAGCCTCCCCGACGTCGACAAACAAGTCGCCAACTTGATCAGTGTGTTCTGATGATCCTGCTCGAACATCACAAACAAGCCAAGCGCGAGATCATCGCTCGCTTCACGCAGCTCGCCGACGTCGCCGATCAGGTCGGCATGGTGACGCTCGCTCGCGATATCCGCACCACCCGGATCCCCAAGCTCGAGGCGGAGCGGTTCCACCTCGTCGTGCTCGGCGAGTTCAACCACGGCAAATCGACGTTCGTGAACGCGCTGCTCGGGCTCGATGTCTTGCCGACCGGCATCACGCCCACGACCGCGTCGATCAACCACGTCGTCCACGCGCCGAACCCGACGGCGCGCGTCGTCCTCACCTCGGGTGAGAGCAAGTTCCTCGATCCGACCGCGCTCAAAGAATGGGTCACGGTCGCCGGTGGTCACGCCAGCGAGGTCGCCTACGTCGAGCTCGGCTATCCGAGCGACCTGCTGATCAACAACGTCGTGCTGGTCGATACCCCGGGCGTCAACGATCTCAACGAGCAGCGCGCCGAGGTCACGTACGGCTACGTGCCGCGCGCCGATGCGGTCGTCTTCCTGCTCGATGCTGGGCAAGCACTCAAGGACAGCGAACGCGAGTTCTTGCGTAGCCGCGTCCTCGAGTCGGCGAAGGACCGCTTGATCTTCGTGCTCGGCAAGATGGATCTCTTGAACGCCGACGAGCGCACCGCGGTTGTCGACTACGTCAAGCAAGGGCTCCTGGGCATCACGGCGGAGCCGGTCCTCTTCGCGCTGTCCGCCAAGGATTGGGCGAAGTCCAAGGATCCGGCGAGCGGCATGCCGGAGCTGATGGCCTACCTCGAGCGGTTCCTCGCGCGCGATCGCGCACAGGTCATCCTCGACAACGCCGCAGCCGATGCCGCGCGCACGAGCGCGTATCTCGAATCGAACCTCGGCGTCCGCATGCGCTCCTACGGTCTCGATCTCGAACAGCTCCAGATCCGGATCAACTCGGTCCGCGAGCAACTCGATACGAGCAAGCGCAAGCTCGACGATCTGCACGTGCGGATCGCCGCCGATGCGAGCTCGATCAAGAACCAGATCGATCTCGATCTCGAAGCGTTCGCGAAGTCCTTCGTCCAGGCGCTGCCGCATCAGATCGACGCCGTCGATGCCAACGACGTGAAGGCCTATCTCCCGGTCTTCATCGAGGACAAGTTCAAGGAGTGGGCCGAGCTCGAGGGCGCGAAGCTCGCGTCGATGCTCGAGCACCTCGCCGAAGAGGTCATCCAGATCACGAACGAGAACGTCGAGGCCGCGGCCGCGACCCTTGCCGAGCGGCTCGGTCCAGGCGATACGGCGATCGATATCACCGTCGATTCGTTCAAGTACGACGTCGGCATCTACGCGGTCGGTGCGCTCGGCACCACCGTGATGTTGTTCGTCAACGCGCTCGCCGGTGGCCTGCTCACGCTCGCTGCTCCGATCCTCGCGATCGTGCTCAAGTCGAAGATCTCGGGCGACATCCGGGTCCAGGCCAAGGAGAAGATGCCGGCCGCGATCCTCGGCGCGGCCGAGGCGATGAAGCCCCACTTCGACAAGGCGATCGACGATTTCGGCAAGCGCCTCTCCGAGTTCGTGTCGAACGCCGGCAACACGCTCTACAAGGGCATCAACGAGATCCTCGAGCGCACGTTGGCCGAGCGCCGCGAAGCCGGTAACCAGGTCGAGTCGATGAAGACCGTCACGACCGGGCAGATCGAAGCGATCCGGGCCGCGTCTTCCGCGCTGCGTCAGCTGCGCGAAGGCATCTGGATCGTCGAAGAGCCGACCGACAATTGAGCTGAGTCGTCAGGCAGGAACTCGCCGCTTGCGATCCACGCTTGATGACCGATCTTCGGAGGGTCCTCGTCACAACCGAGACCGTAAGTCCCGTAGGTCCGCCGCCTCGATGCACTGATCGTCGAGGCCCGAGTGGCGTCAATGGCGGCGCGCCCCGTCGCCGACGACCGAGACCCACGGGTCGTCGACGGGTGGTGTTTCGCGTGGGGATCCTGATAGGTTCGTCGGCGACGCGACGTGCCGGACGTCTGCGGCGCTCGGCGGCTCACGGCGGCTCACGGAGGCGTTGACGTTCATCACTTGCCTGTGCTGCGCGGCGCGGCATCACGCCAGCGGGCGCGCAGCAATGCAGGGCATGAGCCTCTCAGCAACCCGCGGGTCGTCCGTCGATGGTTGCGGCCTCGGTCGGTCGTGTTTCGCGTGGGGCCTTTGATAGGTTCGTCGGCCACGCACGTCCAGGATGGCTGCGGCGCTCGAAGTCCTATGGCGGGCGTTGACGTTCCTTGCTCGCAGGTGCGGCGCGGCATCACGCGAACGGGCGAGTAACAAGTGCGCGCCCAGCATGAGACGAAGAACAGCCTCAAGATCGCAACGCCGAGCACCGAGCCCGCGAGCCCGCCACACGCGCCGACCCACGTCTTCTTCGGCGAGACCGCGCAGCAACCGGCGGGTCGATGCTCGCGGCTACGGTTCCTTCGAGGTGCAGGGGCACCTCATCGTCTTGTAGATCGTTTCGTCGGCGACGCGACGTGGAAGCCGCGCCCGGCGCTCGGCGTCCCCCGAAGCAGCAACGTTCTTCGCTCGCATGTGTTGCGTGGCGCGGCGAACGGGCGAGCAACAAATGTGCGCCGGGGGTGAGCTTCGCAGCAACCGACGGGTCCTCGATGGTCGCGGTCGCGGTCGGTCGTGTTTCGCGTGAGGGGTTGATTGGTTCGTCGGCGACGCCACTCGCGACGCCCGGCGTTCGACGAAGTGCGTTGACGTTCTTCGCTCGCATGTGTTGCGCGCGGCATCGCGCGAACGGGCAAGCAACAGAGGTGCACCCGGCGTGAGCCACGCTGCAACGGCGAGCCGATGATCGCAGCTAGGGTTCGTTCAGGGAGCGCTTCATCGCTCTCGCAGAATGTTTCGTCGGCACGCGCCGTATCAGATCGAAACAGCGCCGCCATCGACGCAGCGACGGGGTCGCGCCCCACGTGGGGCGCTCTAGCGAAGGCGAGCGAGCAGAGAGTGTCCGGGGCGCGGACAGTGTGTGGCTCGGGAAGCTCTCCGCTAGACGATTTCCTTCGCCGCACGCGGTTTGTGGTTGACGCGATTTGTCGGGGCGCAACACGCGTCCCCGCGACCTCGATCTCTTCGCTCACGAGACGCGCGGGCTTCACGTCTCGCTGCGGCGGCGCCCAGCAACTCGAAACGAAGTGCTGCGCCATCGAATCGTCGTCGAGAACGCACGCCCTCGAGCCGAAAAAGCCAATGCTACGGTGGCCTCCTCAACGCAACGAGGAGTGGGTGATGATCGAAGTGGGTCAAGCGTCTGCGGAGTCGAATCACATCGACGGAGTCATCGCGAACCTGGTGATGGGTCCCGAGGCCGTCGATCGAGAGTTGCGCCGGATCGCGAACACCGAGCGCCGGCTCGAGCACGACAAGGCGCACCTGCTGACCCAGGCCGTGCGACTGCGGATCTGGAGCCACTTCGGTCGCGGTTCGCTGTCGGAGTATCTCGAGGAGGTCTTCGGCTACACGCCGAAGGTCGCGCGCGAGCAC
>JANXOP010000425.1 GCA_025357755.1 Kofleriaceae bacterium
TGCGGCCGCCGATGGCGACCTGCTTTCGCTGTCACGATCACGATGCCGCGCGCGATGCGCGCACGTGCGATGCGTGCCATCGCGGCCTCGACACGACCACGACGCTGCCGCAGAGCCACCTCGCACACGATGGCGACTGGATGCGCGAGCATGCGACGAAGGCCGCGTCGTCGGGCGATTCGTGTAATGCGTGCCATCGCGAGAGCTTCTGCGCGGAGTGCCACGCCAAGACCGCGGTCGTGCTCCCCGCGACCGTTCACTTCGCGGATCCGTTCGCGCCGAGCGTCCATCGCGCCGGGTTCGAGGCGCGCCATGCGCTCGAAGCGCGCTCGGATCCGGGCGCCTGTCAGACCTGTCACCAACCCGATCGTTGCGCGAGCTGTCACCTCGCGAAGGGCGTCGCGGGCAGCGGTCAGCGCAGCCCGCATCCACCGGGTTGGGTCGGACTCTCCGTCGGAGATAACGCCCACGGCCGGGCCGCGCGCCGCGATCCGAGTGCCTGCGCGAGCTGCCACGACGGTGCCGGCCAGGCGCTGTGCGTGAGCTGTCACAAGGTCGGCGGCATCGGGGGCACCGTGCATCCGCCGGGCTGGTCGAGCCGCGTGCCACTCGGCGCACTGCCGTGCCGGATGTGCCATCCGATCGGCTCACGACCTTGATGCGCTACGCGATCGCGGTCCTCGTGATCGCGATGGGCTGCAGCGGCGGCCGCGAGCCGGTACCCGAACAAGTCCCCGCGACCTACGAGCTCGTCCAGGCGAGCGCAGGTCACACTGTGCACGTCGGCAAGGTCGCGTGCGCGGCGTGTCACGGAGATCGAGGCTTCGCGCCTCCACCTCCCGAGCTCTGCACGAAGTGTCACGCCGGCGTGATGACGCCGCTCCATCCCGGCCTCCAAGCGCCGGCGTGTCAGGACTGCCACGGGTTCGGTTCCGACAAGGCGATCACGCCGCCGCACTGCATGCGCTGTCACGATCAGCCGCAAGCCTCGGTCCATGCGGTCGGCGCACACCGCGATCAACCGTGCGCGACGTGCCACGCGGCGCATCGCACGCCGAGCCTGCAGCCGAAGCCCTGCCTCGAGTGCCACGCCGATCAACAGACCAAGCACGCCGGCACGCGCGGCTGTCTCGATTGCCACCACATGCACGAGTCCGATCGCGCCGCCGATACGCGCTGCGCGACGTGCCATGCGACCAAGCCTGCGGCGATCACGCTCGGCCACCCGAAATGCACGGGTTGCCACGTGCCCCACAAGTTCGCGAAGGCCGAGGTCACGCCCTGTGCGACCTGCCATCGCGATCAGCCCGTGCTCGCGGCGGCGGGACACGCGCGCTGCATCGGCTGCCATCAACCGCACGCAGATACGCCACGCGCGTGCACGAGCTGCCATCAACTCTCGATCCAGCATCCCGCGACAAGCCCCGGCGTCACGTGCATCGGCTGTCATCCGATCCACTCGACGAGCCTGCGCGGTGCCAAGGCGGTCGCCTGTGTGACCTGTCATGTGAAAAAGAGTCATGCGACCGCGGTGTGCCTCGATTGCCATGTCGCGCATGCCGGCAAGCCGACGAACGTCGTCGCGATGTGCGCGAGGTGTCACGTCGAGAAGGTCAAGCTCGCGAGCGGCACGGGCCACGCCGAGTGCACCCGCTGTCACGCGTCCGCGGCGCACGCCCCCGCGACGCCCACACCCGCATGCGCGACCTGCCACGCAGCGAACGCGACGACGAGCGCCCGCACTCCGCACGCGATCTGCACGAGCTGCCACACGAACGCCGCGCACGAACCGAAACGCGTGCTCGCGTGCGCGACGTGCCACGCGGCCGAAGCGACCTCCGCGCCGAAGGGCCACGCGGTGTGCGCGAGCTGTCATCGACCTCACGCGCCGAGCCAGGCGCCACCCGCGTGCGCGAGCTGTCACGCCGACAAGCACCACGGCCACGAGCTCGCGTGCCTGAACTGTCATCGCCCGCATGGTCCCGGCGGCGTCGCGTCGCCGCCTGCCTGCACGACCTGTCACGCGACCGCGAAGCTGCCCGGCCTGCATCGCGTCGCGCAGCACACGCCGTGCGCGGCGTGCCACGGCGCGCACGACAAACCGAAGAGCGATCGCGCCGCGTGCCTGCGCTGTCACCAGGACCGCGTGAAGCACGAACCGACCGCCGCGACCTGCGTCGGCTGCCATCCTTTCGGTGCCGGCCGAGCACCCTGAGACGGCACGCTCCAACGGAGAGCTGGTGCCGTCCGCTACGGATCTCGCCTCGGCTTTCGGGCATCGCTTTTCGAGGCCGCGCGCAGTAGCGCAAATCCTGCGCCGGGCGACGCAAGAAGTGCACCTCAGCGGTGGTAGAACCTACGAACGCGAGTCGGCAGTCGTCGTCGTCTGCTTCGGCAGATCCGCGATGATCGCCTCGGTCGTCAGCATCATCGCCGAGACCGACGCTGCGTTCTGCAACGCGACGCGCACGACCTTCGTCGGATCGATGACGCCGGCCTTGATCAGGTCCTCGTACACCCCGGTGGCCGCGTTGTAGCCGAACGCGCCGCTTCCCTCCGCGACCAGGTTCGCGACGACCGCGCCGTCTTCGCCGGCGTTGCGGGCGATCTGGCGTAGCGGCTGCTCGAGCGCGCGCCGGATGATCGACACACCGAACCGGCGATCGTCCTCGTAGACGAGGGCATCGAGTGCCTTCGCGCAGCGGATCAAGGCGACCCCGCCGCCGGGGACGATACCCTCCGCGACCGCGGCGCGGGTCGCGTGCATCGCATCCTCGACGCGCGCCTTCTTCTCTTTCATCTCGACCTCGGTCGGCGAACCGACCGTGATCACCGCGACGCCGCCCGCGAGCTTCGCGAGCCGCTCCTCGAGCTTCTCCTTGTCGTAGTCCGAGGTCGTCTCCTCGATGTCGTGGCGGATCGCCTTGATCCGCGACTCGATCGCGGGCTTGTCACCCGCACCGTCGACGATCGTGGTGAGGTCCTTGGCGATCGTGCACCGCTTGGCGCGGCCGAGCTCTTCGAGCGTGATCGTCTCGAGCTTCTCGCCAAGCGCGCTGAGCACGGCCTTGCCGCCCGTGAGGGCCGCGATATCCTCGAGCATCGCGGTCCGGCGATCACCGAAGCCCGGGGCCTTCACGGCGCACACGTGCAAGGTGCCGCGCAGCTTGTTGACGACAAGCGTGGCGAGCGCCTCGCCGTCGATATCCTCGGCGATGATCAGCAGCGGCTTGCCCGCCTTCGCGATCTGCTCGAGCAACGGCAGCAGCTCGGACATGCTCGAGAGCCGACGCTCGCAGATCAGGATGTACGGATCGTTGAGGACCGTCTCCATCCGCTCGGTATCCGTGACGAAGTAAGCGGAGAGGTAGCCGCGGTCGAACTGCATGCCCTCGACGACCTCGAGCGTGGTCTCCATCGTCGTGCCTTCCTCGACGGTGATCACGCCTTCCTTGCCGACCTTCGCCATCGCCTCGGCGATCAGCTTGCCGACGGTGTCATCGCCGTTCGCGCTGATCGTGCCGACCTGCGCGATCTCGGCCTGGCCGCGGGTCGGCACCGAGATGGTCTTCAACTCGGCGACGACGGCGGCCACGGCGGCTTCGATGCCCCGCTTGAGGTCCATCGGGTTCGCGCCCGCGACGACGATCTTCATACCTTCGCGATAGATCGCCTGCGCGAGCACCGTCGCGGTGGTCGTGCCGTCGCCCGCGAGATCCGAGGTCTTCGAAGCGACCTCCTTGACCATCTGGGCACCCATGTTCTCGAACTTGTTGTCGAGCTCGATCTCCTTGGCGACCGTGACGCCATCCTTGGTGATGGTCGGCGAGCCCCACGACTTCTCGATCACGACGTTGCGGCCTCGGGGACCGAGCGTCACGCGAACCGCATTCGCGAGTGCATCGACGCCGTTGCCGATCAGCTCGCGGGCGGCGAGATCGAAGATGATTTCTTTGGGAGCCATGACTTAGCCCTCCAGGACGGCGAGGACATCGTCTTCGCCGAGGATGATGTGGTCCGCACCGTCGAGCTTGATCTCGGATCCGGAGTACTTGCCGATCAACACGCGGTCGCCCGCCTTGATCTCGATCGGCTGGATCTTCCCGTTCTCGAGCCGCTTGCCTGCACCGACGGTGACGACGATGGCCTCGAGCGGCTTCTCCTTCGCGTTGTCGGGGATGAAGAGGCCACCGGTGGTCTTGGCGACCTCGGGAACGCGTTTGGCCAGGATGCGATCGTGGAGCGGTCGAATATTCATGTCTTGCGCGCACGGACTGCAACGATCGTGCGCGGCGAGGCTCCTCGGAACAGCGCGACTCCACGTGCAGAATCTGCGGCCTGTTCGCGGTCTGTGCTCGCGTCGCGACCGCTAGGCCTTCGGACCCTGGAGGTGCGCCTGGTCGCGGAAGTAGTGGCGGATGTACGCCGCGAGCTGGCCATCGGTCGGGTGATCGAGCGTCTCGACGCCGACGACCTTCTCCTGCATCAGGTGATCGTGCTTGTGCATGTAGCGCACGAGATCGAGCTTGGCCGATGACGGTCCGGTGATCAGGATGACCTCGGACTCTTTGAGCGCCTTGACGACTTCTTGATAGAAGTCGTCGCTCAGGGCATGGCGACCTTGTTCGGCGGCCTTGCGCGAGACCTGGTGGTGCGGCGCACGCACGGTCTCTTGCGCGAACGTGGTCGCCTCGACGTGGAAGATCTTGGCCTCGTGGTGGTCGATCCACACGGCGGCGAAGTGATTGGTCGGCTTGTCGGTCATGAGGGAGATCAGTGCACCGATCGCGCCACCGATCGATCACCTCGACGCCCTCGGTCGGCTCGTCCAAGCCCTTGCAATGCGGAGAAATACGTATAACCCGACAATTACGCAGCTTCGCGACGATCCGCTCCGGCTTCGGGAGCAGAGCGTGACAGAGTCGCCCGGCCCATGCTCTTCGACTTCATCGCGCGCCACCGCGACCAGCTGGTCGCGCGTGCGAGAGACAAGGTCAGAGCGCGTCGCGCACCGCGACCCACGGAGACCGAGCTGCTCCACGGTGTCCCTCTGTTTCTCGATCAGTTCACGTCACGGTTGAAGCTGACCGAGGCCCCCGATGTTGGCCAGATCAGCGTGACCGCCGCGATCCACGGCGGCGAGTTGCTCGCGGCAGGCTTCACGATCGGACAGGTCGTGCACGGCTATGGCGATATCTGCCAGGCCGTGATGGAGCTGGCGGTCGAGCTCGAGATCTCGATCACGCCGGCGAACTTCAAGACCCTCAACATGTGTCTCGACATCGCGATCGCCGAGGCCGTGACCGAATACACGACCCGACGCGAGCAACAGATCGTCGATCGCGACACCGAGGCGCGCGGCATCCTCGCGCACGAGCTCCGCAACTTGATGAACACCGCCACGCTCGCGTTCGAGGCGGTGCGCTCCGGCAGCGTCGGCGTCGGCGGCAGCACCGGCCAGCTCGTCGCGACGAGCCTGGTCCGGATGAGCGAGCTGGTTGCGGAATCGGTCGCGGAGGTCCGGCTCGCAGGCAGGATGCATCGCGCGGATCGGGTGCGCCTTGCCTTGCTGCTCGAAGAGATCGAGATCACGGCGACCATGCAAGCGAAGACCAGAGAGGTCGCGCTCGCGATCGACCCGGTCTCGCACGATCTCGAGGTCGAGGGCGATGGTCCGATCATCGCGTCGATCCTGACCAACCTGACGCAGAACGCATGCAAGTTCACGCGCAAGCACGGGCGGGTGACGGTCTCGATTCGCGTCACCACCGATCGGGTCGCGATCGAAGTCGCGGACGAGTGTGGCGGCCTGCCGCCGGGCGAGCCGAGCGATCTCTTTCACTCGTACGAGCAGCGCGGACTCGATCGCAGCGGCCTCGGGCTCGGCCTCGCGATCAGCCGCAAAGGCGCCATCGCGATCGGAGGCAACCTCGCGGTCGTGGACGTGCCCGGCGTGGGGTGCATCTTCACGCTGACCCTGCGTCGATCGGCGCACGCGTGAACGAGCGACGACCGCTGTTGCTGATCGTCGACGATGACTACCGCACAGCGTTGCTGCTCGGGCGCCTGCTGCGCGACGACGGCTACGATACCGAGATCGAGCCCGATGGGGTTGCCGCGCTCGCTCGGCTCGGCCTCGAGCCGATTCCCGATGCCCTGATCACCGATTATCACGTGCCCGGTGCGAACGGTCTCTCGCTCGTTCGACGCGCGCGCGTGTGTCGCGATGGCATCCCGATCTTCGTGGTGACCGGTGATCCCGAATCGGCCGCGCCCCTCGCGAACGAGCCCGCGATCGAGGTGATCAGCAAGCCCGTCGACTACGCGAGCCTGGTCGCCCGACTCCACGCCGCTCTCCCGGTACATCCATGACCGTCGTGCACCAGATTCGCGGTCGACTGCACGCCGCGCGCTTGCACCTGACGTTTCTCGAGCGTGCCTTCGCCAAGCCGAGCGACGATCCGGAGATCGTCGAAGCCGTGAAAGCCGCCGTCCAGGAGCTGCGCGCGCTCGAGGTCCTCGTGCTCGAACACCTGGCGCTGACCGTGAAGCCTCCGACCGGAGCGGGCTCGTGAGCGGCGCGCGGATCCTCGTCGTCGACGATGAAGACAGCGCACGGGTCGGACTCCAGCGCTTGCTGCGCCAGGCCGGCTACACCGCCGATGCCGCGCCGAGTGCGGCCGCGGCACTCGCATTCGCAGCCGAACATCCGCCCGAGGTCGTCGTCACCGATCTCGTGATGCCGGAGATGGATGGCATGGCGCTGTGCGCGAAGTTGCACGAGCTCGATCCAGAATTACCGGTGATCGTGGCGACCGGTGTCGGCGACGTCTCCTCGGCGGTCGCGGCGATGCGCGCGGGCGCGGCCGATTATCTGATCAAGCCGGTCGAGTTCGATGCCCTCGTGATCGCGATCGAGCGTGCGCGCGAGCGGCGGGCGTTGCGCGTCGAGACCGAGAACCTGCGCCGCCAGCTCCGCGAGCACGCCTCCGAAGGCTTGCAGGGCTTGATCGGCGCGAGCCCGCCGATGCAGAAGATCTATCGCGTCGCGCGTCAGGTCGCGGCCTCACGCGCGACGGTGCTGATCACCGGCGAGAGCGGCACGGGCAAGGGCGAGCTCGCCCGCGCGATTCACGCGCTCTCGCCGCGCGCGGCAGCGCCGTTCATCGCGCTGCACTGCGCGGCGGTTCCCGAGACGCTGCTCGAGAGCGAGATGTTCGGCCACGAAAAGGGCTCGTTCACGGGAGCCGACAAGCGCCGGGTCGGTCGCTTCGAGCAAGCTCACGGCGGCACGCTGTTTCTCGACGAGATCGGTGAGATCTCGCCGCTGGTCCAGACCCGCCTGCTGCGCGTGCTCCAGGAGCGCGCCTTCGAGCGCGTCGGTGGCAACGAGACGATCGCCGTGGACGTCCGCGTGATCGCCGCGACGAACCGCGATCTGGCCGGCGCCGTCGATGCCGGGCACTTTCGCGCCGACCTCTACTACCGCCTCAACGTGGTCCACATGGAGATGCCACCGCTGCGTACGCGCGGCGGCGATATCCTCGTGCTCGCGAATGCGTTCCTGCGCCGGTTCGCCGCAGACAACCTCAAGCCTGTCGAAGCCTTCGATCAAGATGCGCGGACCAAGTTGCTCGCCAGCCGGTGGCCCGGCAACGTGCGCGAGCTCGAGAACGCGATCGAGCGCGCCGTGGTGCTCTGCGAAGGTACGAAGATCGAGGCGGATGACCTGCCGACCGACGAGCGCAGCACCGCATCGAACCAGGTGATGGTGCCGGGCGCGACGCTCGCCGAGATCGAGCGTTGGGCGATCCTCGCGACCCTCGAAGCGACGAATGGCTCGACCGCGAAGGCTGCCGAAATGCTCGATGTCAGCGTGCGTACGATCCAGTACCGGCTGCACGAGTACGCCAAGCCCGTCTCGTGACCCGCATCGTCACCTCGGTGCGAGGTGACACGCGGTGCAGGTCGTCAGGAGCTGCGCGTAGGTCGCGGCTCGTGCCTGATCGCCGCTCTTGATCTTTTGCGCGTCGGTCGCCAGCCGCTGGAGTTGGCGCGCCAACCGCGTGCGCGCCTCGCCGAGCTCGGAGGCCGCGAGCGGCGGCTTCGCGAGGATCGCGAGCCCGGCATTCCACGAATCGTCGGCGGTGCCGACCATGCCCTCCCACAACCGATCGGCGGCCCACAGATGGCGCGCCATCCGTGCAGCCACCGTCGGCTGATCTACGGGTGGCGCGGACGGCGACGCGAACTCCGGTGACGCGCCACTCGCGAGGTGACACCCCGCGCATTCGATCGCGAGCAACGACTCGGCGACGAACGCTTGGTCGACGGTCTTCGCGGTGACGAGCTCGGCGGCACGCAGGCGAACGCGGGCGGTCTCCTTGGCCCACGCCGACATCCCGGGCTCGTCCGGCGCGATCGCGAGCCCGCGCGCGAGCTCGCGTGCTTCGTCGAGCCTGCCGCGAAGGAGGAGCCGCTCGATCGCGCGGGCGAGCCCGAAGTTCTCGTGCATGTGGAAGCGCACCAGCATGTCGTGCGCGAACCGATCGCCCGGAGCATCCGCGGAGCCCGAACCGACGGCCGGTGACGGGGTGGCATCCGCGCTCGTGGTGCACGCGCTACCGGCGAGCACGCACAGCATCGTGACGATCGTGGTTCGAACCATGCGCGAGGAACGAGCAAGAGCCGCGCCACGCCTGCCCACGGCGTCGCGACCGCGAGCCATGCGTCGCCGCATCGCTTGCGCGTTGCCGCGCAAGACCTGCGCGGTCTACTCGCCTAGCGAGCGGCGCATCGAGCGCGCATCCGCGAACCCGAGGCGGTGCGAGATCTCCGTCGGAGACAGGCCCGCTCGCGCGAGCTGGTCGCGATGCTGCGTACGTACGTGAGCGAGCACCGTGCGGAAGCTCGTGCCGGCGGCCGCGAGACCGCGCTGCAGGCTGCGCGGTGTCGTCGCCATCGCGTGCGAGATCGCCGCGATATCGACTTCGCCGTGCGCGATGCGGACCTCGATCACGCGCACGACTTGCGACACCAGATCGTGCGTGCCGACGAACGCGAGCTGCGCCTTGGCCTGCGCGAGCAAGAACGCGAACAACGCATCGTCGGCGGTGCGAGGCGCGCGCGCGAGGGCGGCGGTCGAGACCGCGAACCCACAATCGGTTTGCTTGAACGCGACCGGCGCACCGAACCACTGACCGACCTCCGCTTCACCCGAGGTCCGCGCGTGCGAGAACCACACGCGGGTAAGCTGGATGTCTGGCAGCACGGAGCGGAGCTGCTTGATCACGTACGCGAGCGTGAACTCGTTGAGGTGGCTCTCGAGCGTGGTCTTGGAGCCCGCGATCGAGTAGTGGAGATCGCCGCCCTTGTCGTCGGTGAGCCAGCGAAACTCGCCGATCGCATTGATCAGCGGTGCGAACTCGCACAACCGCGCGAGGCCGACCTCGAGGTTCGGGGCGCTGCGCACGAGGAACTCCGCGATGCCGTACGCGCCACTCGGCACGAGCTCGGCGAGGACGAGCCCGAGGTGCGGCTGCTCGAGGCGTTCGGCGAACAGCTGCACGCACTTGATCACCCGCACGACGGGCGCGGTGACCTCGCCGACCAGCGCCTCCACGGGCAAGCCCGCCTTGGCGACGATCGCGGCCGAATCGACACCCTTCGTGCTCGCGAGCCGGGCGAGCAAGGGGATCATGCGAAAGGTAAAGAGGCGATCGCTTGCCATCTAAGGGGCGTCGATCCGGTCAGGAAGATCGGCGACGACATAGGCGAGCACCGCCATGGCCGCGACGTCGTTCGCGAGGGTCTGCGGATCGACCTTGTCCAGCGTATCCGCGTCGGTGTGGTGAAAGTCGAAGTAGGTCGAGACATCGTGCATGAGGCCGACCATCGGGACTCCCGCGTGGCCCATCGGCTCGACATCGGTCTCGCCTTCGGTCTCGATCGTGCGCGTGGCCTGGAGCGACTGCAAGAGTGTCGCGATCTGGGCGACGCGTGCGACGACCCGCTTCGAGGCAACCCGATCGACCGCGCCGGCGGAGAAGCCCGTCGGTGCAGCAGCACCGGTGTCGCTCTCGACCGCCATCACGGTCTTCGCGAGCTCGTCCTTGTGCGCCTCGGCATACGCGGCGGCGCCGCGCACGCCGTTCTCCTCGTTCGTCCACAACACCACGCGTATCGTACGACGAGGCTGGAGGCCGAGGGTCTTGAGGAGCTCGATCGTTTGCATCATGACCACGCAGCCCGCGCCGTCATCGATCGCGCCCTGGCCGACGTCCCACGAATCGAGGTGACCACCGATGACCACGATCTCGTCGGGCTTGTCCTTGCCGAGGAAGTCCGCGACCACGTTCGCGGATTCGGCATCTGGCAAGAGCTGCTCGTCGAGCTTCAAGTGGAACGTGACCGGCCCGCGCTGCGCGAGCCGAGCGAGGAACTGCGAGTCCTCGGTCGTGACCGCGGCGCCAGGGATCTTCGCGATGCCCTCGGCGGGGTCCGCGTACGAGAGCCTGCCGGTGTGGAGCGTGGCGATCGATCGCGCGGTGACCGAGCGCATCAGCACGCCCACCGCGCCATACGCGGCCGCCTTCGCGGCACCCCGCGAGCGATAGCCGACGGTCTTGCCGTAGCCGGTCGAATCGAAGCCCGGGGCGTGGGCGTCGAACGCCGGCATCGCGACGTCGTAGAGCACGATCGCACCCTTCACGCTGGCCTTCTGCGCGTCGAGCTCGTCCCAGTTGTGGACGACGACGAGCGGCGCGGTGATACCGCCCTTCGGTGTGGCGACGCTCATGCCGAGGCCGAGCACGCGGATCGCACGCGGGTTCGGGGCGACCACCGCTCCTTCTTCGGCACCGCGCACCCAGTGCGGGACCATCACCTTCTCGGTATGAACGGCGAAGCCCTTCGCTTTCATCGTGGCGACCGCCCATGCGATCGCGCGATCGAGCTCCGGTGAGCCAGAGAGCCGGTGACCGATCGTATCGGTGAGCTCGGCGAGCTTCGTGTATGCGCCGCGATCGTCGCGTGCGGCGGCGAGGATCTTGTCGG
>JANXOP010000020.1 GCA_025357755.1 Kofleriaceae bacterium
CATCCATGAAGACCTTGGCATCCGAGGTCACTGGAGGACCGTCGTTCGCCGCATCCCGTACGATTGGCCCCCCATCATCGCCGGCTTGGGCAGCTGTACCGGCCTGAAAGCCACAGCCCGCCAGCAGCAGAGCGATGAGAACTACGCGCACCCCTCCACGATACACCTGCGGTAGGGTGCGGGCGATGCATAAGCTCCTTCTGGTGGCGATCGCCACATCCTCGCTTGCAGCGTGCTCGAAGCCGGCACCCGAGACCACGAGTGCCGCCCCCGAGGCTGCGAAGCAACCCAAGGTGGTCGAACACGGCACAACGGCCGACATGTTCGACCCGTCGAAGCTGCCCGCCCCGGGCACCGCGCCAACGCCCGTCACCGTCACCAAGGAGCTCGACCCGATGTGGACTGCACCGATCAAGACCCTCAAGGGTGAGCCGACCACGCTCGCCGCCTACAAGGGCAAGGCCCTGATGCTCGTCAACGTCGCGAGCAAGTGCGGTAACACACCGCAGTACGCGACGCTCGAAGCGCTGCAGAAGAAGTACGCGGCGAAGGGCTTCACCGTCATCGGCTTTCCGAGCAACCAGTTCGGTGGTCAGGAGCCGGGCAGCGCCGAGGAGATCGCGACGTTCTGCGCGGTGAACTACGGCATCTCGTTCCCGATCATGGAGAAGATCGACGTCAACGGCGATCAGCGCCACGAGATCTATAAGGCGCTCACGCCGATCAAGGGCGATGGTCGCGAAGGTGATATCAAGTGGAACTT
Organism: Kofleriaceae bacterium; assembly: GCA_025357755.1. GTDB lineage: Bacteria > Myxococcota_A > Polyangia > Haliangiales > Haliangiaceae > JABFXX01. The sequence continues at coordinate 764 of JANXOP010000020.1, forward strand.
CGAGAAGTTCGTCGTCAGCGCCGACGGCACCAAGATCACGCGGTTCGCACCGAGCACCAAGCCGGATGATCCGGCGGTGATCGCGGCCGTCGAAGCGGCGCTTCCGAAGGCCTAGTTCGGGCCTAGTTCGGAACGACCTGGACGTCTGCCATCACCGCGTAGTGGTCGCTGGCGCAGATGCCATCCTCGCGTGCGGTGAGTGCGACGCGACAGGCGTGCACCGTGCCGCGGCCATCTTTCTTGCGGCTCGTCACGAACACGTAGTCGATGCGGCGATCGATATCGAGCGAGCGCAGCGGACGGGTCAGCTCGTTCTCGCTCGACCACGTGATGCCTTGTTGCGGCCCATCACCAGGACCGGGCTCGCGATGCAGTCGCAGCCACGCGTCTTGAAAGTGGGTGCGGCGGTTCGCGAGCGTGGTCAGCCCGCGAAGGAAGCGAATCTCGTCGGAATCGGGCGTCGCGTTGAAGTCCCCGCACAACACCTGCGGTGCATCGGTAGGGCCCCGCCCCATCGCGCGAATCGCCGCGTCGATCGCGTCGACTTGTTGCTCGCGCGCGACGCCGTCATCGAGCCGATAGTTGAGGTGCGTGGTGTGGATCCAGACCGGGCCACCGGCCGTGGTGACCTGACCCGACAGCAAGATCCGCGGATCACCGGGCGCGGATCCGGGCAGAGCCAGCGTGCGGTGCTCGACGAGCTTCTCGCGACTGATGATCGCGAGCCCTTCCTCGCCGTCCGTCTTCATCCCGTGCTCGCCGGCCTGCCAGGTCGACGCGACCTGATAGTGCGCGACCATACCGAGCTCGCTCGCGATCACGTGCGCGGTCGATGCGGCCGCCTCGGCTGGCTTGACCTCCTGCAGGCACACGACATCGGGTGCGAGCTCGCGCAGCTGCTGCACGGCCATCGCGAGGCGCGCATCGAGCGGCGCTTCGGTGCCCCAGAAGTTGAGCGTCACGATCCGGAGGGTCTTCATCACGTGTTCAGTCGTGAACGCAGACCGTCGCGAACGTGTAGTTGGAGTCGGGAACATCACCGTTCCACGCCGGGGTGCACGTGGCCGCATTCGCGACGCTCACGCGAAGCGAGTAGACGCCGGCGGTCGAGAGCATCATCGAGTACGTGGCGTTCGTGCCCGTCGCTTTGCCGAGGCCGAGGTACGAGCCGGTGACCTTGCGGGGTGCGACGAGGCAGCCGTCTTTGACGGTGCCGGCCGCCGAGCTCGCTCCGATCTCGAGCTCGGCATCACACATGGCGTTGTTCGCGCACGGGACCACGATCTGCCAGTTCGCCGCGATCGAGAACGCGGTGTTGGGCGCAACGACCGCGAGGTGGCCCGTCCCCGCGACGGTCTCGTGATCGGTATGCGTGTACCAGCCAATACCGAGGACGTTGACCGAACCTGGAGCACTCGGCTTGGCACCGCACGGCCAGTCATCGACGCTGTCACACACCCCATCGCCGTCGGCATCGGGACAGGCCGCCGAGCCCGAACCGGCACCGGAACCCGTTCCGCTCCCCGATCCCGAACCGCTGCCCGAGCCGGTATGGGTATCGGGGATCGCCACGTTCGAGTCGACCGCTTGTGCCCCGTTCGTCGCCGGCGCGAAGCCACACGCGGCCAACAGGCTCAGGGCGACATACCTACGTGACACGATCGGAAGCTTATCACCCGCGATAGACGCAGCGGGACGATTCGGTCTCCGAGACGACCACTTCGACGAGCTGCGGCAACGTCGGACGGAGGCGGTCCCACCACCACACCGCGAGCAGCTCGCTCGTCGGATTGGCGAGCCCCGCGACCTCGTTCAGGATCTGATGATCGAGCAGCTTCACGAGCGGTTGCGCGTGGACGTCGATCGCGGAGAAGTCCATCACCCAGCCGAGCTCGGCATCGATCTCGCCCTCGATCGTGAGCTGGATCTGGTAGCTGTGGCCGTGCATGCGAGCGCACTTGTGCCCCGTCGGCACCTTCGGGAGGAAGTGCGCCGCTTCGAACCGGTAGAGTCGCTCGAGGCGCGTCCGCATCGCCGCGGTTTGTAGCATGGGTTCGGCACCGTCCGTGCAGACCACGTGACAGACGATCGCAGACCATCGTTGCCGGTTTGGATCTACCTGGAATGAGTTACGGTCTTTGAAGAGGAGCGGCGCTTGATGATGAAAGTGTGGCCATTGGTTCTCGGTCTAGTGGGCGGCTGCGTCACGCAGACGAGCTCTCCTCCCGATTATGGGAACGGCGGTGGCTACACCGGCTGGGGATCCGGCTACGGCGGCTCGGACGGATCGACCGGCTACGGCTGCCACGCCGACAGCGAGTGCGGCAGCGGCCTGGTCTGCGCGCGCACCGGCGAGTGCCTGGGCGCGAGCGCGGTCCACGTGATCCACGTGTCGTGGACCGTGAACGCGCAGATTGCCTCCGCGGCGACCTGCGTCAATGCGCCCGAGCTCGAGCTCACGTTCGGCGCGAACACCGCGGGTCAGTTCGGGTTTGCCCCCGTGCCGTGCGTCGAGGGCAAGTTCACGATCGACAAGATGCCCCTCGGCTACACGGCCGTGCAGCTCGAGCGTCAATACGATTACAACGGGGGCGCGTCCGGAACGTTCGACAGCACGGGCTCCGCGCTCCTCGATTTGCCATACTAAGCCCGTGCGCTCCGCTGTTCTTCCCGCCGCTCTGATCGCTCTTGTCGCTGCGTGCTCCGGAAGCTCGGCGATCACGAACTGCACCGCCGATAGCGACTGTGGAGGAGAGGTCTGTGCGCGCGATGGCGAGTGCTTGCCCTCGAACGAGATCCGCGGCGTCAAGGTCACGTGGACGATCAACGGCGTGACCGCCGATGCGACCAGCTGCGCGCGCACGCCGGATTTCTATATCGACTTCTATGGCAACTACGCGGCGTACTCGTTCGGCTACGAGCCCGTGCCCTGCATGCAGAGCCAGTTCTTCATCGACAAGCTGCCGACGGCCTTCGATCAGGTCGAGCTCGGCGCGACCGGTGTGTTCGACCACGTCAAGCGCATCGAGAGTACGAATAGCGCTGCGTTCGATCTGACCCTCTGACCGCGGATCTAGCGCCCGAACTGTTTGCGGCGCTGGCGTTGGCTGGGTACGGTCCCGCCGTGGCGACCGCCGTTTCAACTCCCGATCCCTCCAAACGCGTCGAGGAAGAGGATCCATCGATCCTCGAGACCACGGCCGAGGAGCTAGCCCCTCTCTACCGCCAAATGCTCGCGATCCGCCGGATGGAAGAGGCGGCGGCCAAGGCGTACTCGCAAGGTAAGATCGGTGGCTTCTTGCACCTCATCATCGGCCAGGAGGCCGTGTGCGTGGGTGCGACCGCCGCGATCGGGCACGACGACTACGTGGTCGCGACCTACCGCGAGCACGGCCACGCGTACGCCAAGGGCGTCGGCGCGCGCCCGATCCTCGCCGAGCTCTACGGCAAGAAGACGGGTGTCGTGAAGGGCCTCGGCGGGTCGATGCACATCTTCGACAAGGCGACGAACTTCCTCGGCGGCTACGGCATCGTCGGCGGCCACGTGCCGATCGCGGCAGGTGCGGCGTTCGCGTCGAAGTACCGTGGCGATGGCCGTGTGGTGCTGTGCTTCTTCGGCGAGGGTGCCTCGACGATCGGCGGCTTCGCCGAGGGGCTCGCGCTCGCGGCGCTGTGGAAGCTCCCGGTCGTCCTGATCTGCGAGAACAATCAGTACTCGATGGGCACGCCGACCTATCGCTCGCTCGCGGTCGAGGACGTATCGCTCCGCGCCCTCGCCCATGGCATGGCGCGCGATCGCTTCGATGGCGACGATGTCATCAAGGTCAAGCGCCGCGTCGCCGAGGCGGTCGAGCGCGCGCGCACCACGGGCGAACCGACGCTCGTCGAGGTCGTGACGTATCGGTTCCGCGGGCACTCGATGTCGGACCCCGGCCTCTACCGCACCAAAGACGAAGTCGAAGAGTGGAAGCGGCGCGATCCGTTGAGCCGATCGCGCGAGCGCTTGCTCGAGCTCGGCATGACCGAGGGCAAGCTCGACGAGCTCGAGGCCGACGTCAAGGCCGAGATCGAAGATGCCGTGAAGTTCGCCGAGGACAGCGAAGCCGCCGACGAATACCGCAAGTACGTGGTGAAGGAGTAACCGTGCCCGTCATCAGCTACCGCGAAGCACTGAACCAGGCGATGCGCGAAGAGATGGATCGCGACGCCAACATCTTCGTCATGGGCGAAGAGGTCGGTCACTACAACGGCGCCTACAAGGTGACGCAGGGCATGCTGCAGCGCTTCTCCGAGCGCCGCATCATCGATGCCCCGATCGCCGAGATGGGCTTTGCCGGCATCGGCATCGGCGCTGCGATGGTCGGGTTGCGCCCGATCATCGAGTTCATGACGTTCAACTTCTCGCTCGTCGCGATCGACCAGATCGTGAACAACGCGGCGAAGATCTTCCAGATGAGCGGTGGCCAGTACCACGTGCCGATCGTGTTCCGCGGCCCTGGTGGCCCTGCGGTGCAGGTCAGCTCTCAGCACAGCCAGTCGCTCGAGAGCTTCTACGCGCACGTGCCCGGCCTCAAGGTCGTGATGCCTTCGACGGCGTACGACGCCAAGGGCCTGTTGAAGACCGCGATCCGCGACGACAACCCGGTCGTGTTCATCGAGGGCGAGACGCTCTACAACTCGACCTGGGAAGTGCCCGACGCCGAGGCCGGCGAGTTCTTGATCCCGATCGGCAAGGCCGACATCAAGCGCGTGGGCACCCACGTGACCTTGATCGCGTGGTCGAAGATGGTGTGGATCTGCATGGATGCCGCGAAGGTCCTCGCCGAGGAAGGCATCGAGTGCGAGATCGTGGATCCGCGCACGTTGCGCCCGCTCGATGTCGAGACGCTCGCGACGTCGGTCAACAAGACCGGCCGCTGCGTGATCGTCGAGGTCGGTTGGCCAGTCGCCGGGTTCGGCGCCGAGGTCGCGTACCAGATGCAGAAGCACTGCATGGATGCGCTCGACGCTCCGATCGAGCGCGTCACCAGCGAGGACGTGCCGATGCCGTACGCGAAGAATCTCGAAGATGAAGTGCAACCGCAGGTGAAGGACGTCGTGGCCGCCGTTCATCACGTTCTCTATTTGGACTGAATCATGGCGCAAATTCTTGGACTGCCGAAGCTCTCGCCGACGATGGAAGAAGGCGTGCTCGTCCGCTGGACGAAGAAGGAAGGCGACAAGGTTTCGCCCGGAGACCTGATCGCCGAGGTCGAGACCGACAAGGCGAACATGGACTTCAACGTCGAGGACGAAGGCGTCCTGTTGAGGTTCCTCGTCAAGGAAGGCGAGACCGTCAAGCTCGGCGCGCCGGTCGCGATCATCGGCAAGGCCGGTGAGGACGTCAGCGCACTCGTCGCGCAGGCAGCCGGCGGTGCGGCCAAACCCGCGCCTGCCGCCAAGCAAGCACAGCCGACGAAGCCCGAGCCCGCGCCGGAAGCGAAGCCTGCGCCGAAGCCCGAGCCCAAACCGGACGCCAAGCCCGCGCTGAAGGTCGAGCCGAAACCTGCGACCGCGCCTGCATCGGGCAACAAGCTGCTCGCCTCGCCGCTCGCGAAGTCTCTCGCGATCGAGCTCGGCATCGATCTGCGCACGCTGACGGGCTCGGGCCCCGGCGGTCGCATCGTCGAGCGCGATGTCAAGGCTGCGGCCGATGGTGGCGGAGCGCCCGAGGCCACGGAGGAGGCCGACGAGCCGAAGGAGGCCAACGCTCCAGTAGTAGCCGCGCCGTCACCGTCCACAGAGACTGCGATCGCGGTGCGTCATCCGCGCCAGATGGTTCCGGATGCCGCAGGCGACTACACCGATGTGCCAACCTCGAACATGCGCCGGCGGATCGCCGCGCGCTTGACCGAAGCCTCGCGCGACATCCCGCAGTTCTATCTGATGCGCACGTTCGATATCGCGCCACTGCTCGGCTTCCGCGAGCGCTTGAACACGTTGCTCGGCGACAAGGGCAAGGTCAGCGTCAACGACCTCATCGTCAAGGCGGTCGCCCTCGCCCTGCGCCGCGTGCCCGACTGCAACGCGAGCTGGGAAGGCGAAGCGATCCGTCATCACCATCGCGTCCACATCGGTGTCGCCGTCGCGATCGAAGACGGGCTCGTCACGCCGGTCGTGCGCGATGCCGATCAGAAGGGCATCGGCTCGATCGCTGCCGAAGTTCGTGACCTCGCCGACCGCGCGAAGAAGCGCGCGCTCAAGGGGCCGGAGATCACCGGCTCGACGTTCACCGTCTCGAACCTCGGCATGTTCCAGGTCGAACGGTTCACCGCGATCCTCAACCCGCCCGAGGCCGGCATCCTCGCGATCGGTGGCACGGTCGACGTGCCGGTCGTCAAAGACGGACAGGTCACCATCGGCAAGCGCATGACCGTGACGATGACCTGCAATCACCGCGTGATCGACGGAGCGCTCGGTGCGAAGTGGCTCGCCGCGTTCGTCGATCTCGCCGAGCATCCGGAGAGTCTGGCGCTGTGAGCGAGATCTACGACGTCGTCGTGATCGGCAGCGGTCCCGGCGGCTACGTCGCGGCGGTCCGCTGCGCGCAGCTCGGGCTCAAGACCGCCTGCATCGAGCGCGAATCGCTCGGTGGGATCTGCCTCAACTGGGGCTGCATCCCGACCAAGGCGTTGCTCAAGTCAGCCGAGGTCCTCGAGCACGCGCATCGTGCGAAAGAGTTCGGCATCGTCGTCGGTGAGGTCAGCGTCGACTTCCCCGCGGTGATCAAGCGCTCGCGCGACATCTCCGACAAGATCTCGAAGGGCGTCGGGTTCTTGTTCAAGAAGAACAAGATCGATTCGCTCGCCGGCGTCGCCAAGCTGCTGCCACGCGCCGGCGCGTGGAAGCCGCACCAGATCGAGCTCGTCACGGGCGACACCAAGCGCATCGTCGAGACCAAGCACGTGATCATCGCGACCGGCGCACGCGCGCGCTCGCTGCCCGGCATCACGCTCGATGGCGAGCGGATCATCGAGTACCGCAAGGCGATGACCCTGCCGTCGCAGCCGAAGTCCCTCGTCGTGCTCGGCTCCGGAGCGATCGGCGTCGAGTTCGCCTCGTTCTACCGCTCGCTCGGTGTCGAGGTCACGATCGTCGAGTTCCTCCCGCGGCTCGTACCGAACGAGGATCCGGAGATCTCGAAGGAGCTCGGGCGCGCATTCGACAAGCGCGGCATCAAGGCGCTCGTCGGTCACAAGGTGATCTCGGCGAAGCGCGATGGTGATCGCGTCACGGTCACCGCCGAGCCTGCAGCCGGTGGCGCAGCGATCACGCTAGAGGCCGACATCCTGCTCGTCGCGGTGGGCATCCAGGCGAACACCGAGGACCTAGGCCTCGAAGCCCACAACATCCAGCTCGATCGCGGCTTCATCAAGACCGACGCGGAGAACAAGGTCGGCGAGGATCTGTGGGCGATCGGCGATGTCATCGGGCGCGGCCTCGCGCACGTCGCCTCGGCCGAGGGCGTGTTCGTCGCAGAGAAGATCGCGAAGGTCCACGCCGAGCCCGTTCGCTACGATGCGATTCCGGCGTGCACGTACTGCTATCCGGAGATCGCTTCGGTCGGCCTGACGGAGGAGAAAGCAAAGGCGCAGAACCTCCCGATCAAGGTCGGTCGGTTTCCGTTTCGTGCGCTCGCTCGTGCCGTCGCGTCCGGCGAACCGAACGGGTTCGTCAAGGTGCTCTGGCATGCCGAGACGGGCGCACTCGTCGGGGCGCACCTCATCGGCCCGGCTGTCACGGACTTGATCGCCGAGCTCACGCTCGCGAAGACGACCGAAGCAAACGTCGAATCGATGCTCGCGACGATCCACGCGCACCCCACGTTCGCCGAGGCCATCAAGGGCGCGTCGGAAGACGCGCTCGGCATCGCCATCGACCTCTAGCTCGGTAGGGCTCTGAGGGCGGATCTGCGCGCTGTCCTCGGACCGCGCGCGTAGGCACGTGTGTGCCCGGCATGATCACAATGACTTCGTCGCGGGCGCGGCGTGGCACGTGGCGTGAACTACCTCCATCCATGCACGCGCCCCAACTGTTCCGACAGGCGGCCACGCCGTGGATCGAGCCACGTGTAAAGCGCGTCGTCGCCGCCATGGCCTCGTGCGAAGCATGCGGCGAGATCGCGTTCGGTCGCTTGTGCACCGATTGCCGCGGGAAGGCCACGCCTCACGTCCACGACGATCCGTACGACGTGCTCGGTGGTGAAGGCGGCGGCTGCGCGTAGCCGAGCTACTTGATCTTCTGCATGCAGTCGCCCATGCGACTACCGAGATCGTCCACGTTCGTTTGCTCGTCGGGGCTCAAGTTGTCGAACGAGGTGTGGGTGGTTTCATTCGACGCCGACCACTTCGACATGTCGTCGCTCACTTTTTGCGCGCACGCTTTGGTCTTGCATGCGCACATCGCATCGGCGAACGCGGCGAGCTCCCCCGATAGCTTGGTGTAGTTGGGCGAGGCGGCGGGGGCGGCATCGAGCTGCGCGGCCGGTCGCGAATTCGCAACGGGGTTCGGAGCCGGCGCGGGCTTGCCGCCGCACGCCACGGAGCCTGCCAGGACGGCGAGGCCAACCATCAGGAGCCTTCTCATCAGCGGATATGCTATCCAACATCCGATGTCGGAACGGCTGCATCTGCCAGTGATCGAAGGGCAGGCAACGCCTGCCGAGCCCCGACGCCGCCATCCCGCGTGGATCAAGGCGACGCTGCCGACCAAACCGGCGTTCTTCGAGCTTCGCAGCATGGTCAAGGAGCTCGAGCTCCACACCGTCTGCGAGAGCGCGAGCTGCCCGAATATCGGCGAGTGCTGGACCCGCAAGGCGCTCACCATCATGATCCTCGGCGACATCTGTACCCGGTCGTGCCGGTTCTGCGATGTCACCACCGGTCGCCCGAAGCCGGCCGATCCGGACGAGCCGCGCCGCGTCGCCGAGATGCTGTCGCGGCTCGGGCTCGAGCACACCGTGATCACGTGCGTCGATCGCGATGACCTCGAAGATTTTGGCGCCGCGCACTGGGCCGAGACCATCACGCGCGTGAAGGCTGCGTGCCCGCAGATGACGCTCGAGATCCTCGCGGGAGACTTCAAGGGGAAGACCGAGCTTGTCGATATCGTGCTCGATGCCGACCCCGACGTGTTCGCGCACAACCTCGAGACCGTGCCGCGGCTGTCGCGCCAGGTCCGCGTCCAGGCGAGCTATCCCCGGAGCTACAAGATCCTCGAGCACGCGCGCAAGCGCGGCGCCGTCACCAAGACCGGCTTGATGCTCGGCCTCGGCGAGACGATCGAAGAGGTCCACGAGGTCGTCGACCAGCTCGCCGGGCTCGGCGTCGACATCCTCACGCTCGGGCAATACCTCGCGCCGAGCAAGCAGCACCTGCAGATCGAGCGCTACGTCCATCCCGACGAGTTCGCCGCACTCGAGACCTACGCGCTCGCGGCCGGCATCCGCCACGTCGTCGCAGGTCCGCTCGTCCGGTCGAGCTACCACGCCGACGGTCAGGCCGCGCTCGTCCGCGCGCTGCGCGCTAAGCACCCTTGATCAGGTCGTAGGCGAGCTTCACGATCAGCGCACCGCTGACCACGAGCACCATCACGCGCACGATCTTCGCGCCGCCCTTGATCGCCAGACGCGTGCCGACGAGCCCGCCCAGCAACTGGCCGCCAGCCATCGGCAACGCGAGCTGCCACAGGATCGTCCCCCGCCACGCGAAGATCGCGACGGCGGCGAGATTCGACGCGAAGTTGACGATCTTGGCATCCGCACTCGCGTTGATCAGGCTCCGCCCGCACAGCGCGACGAAGCCGACGATCAAGAACGTGCCGGTGCCGGGACCGAAGAACCCGTCGTACGCGCCGATCGAGAACGCGAGCAAGGCCGCGACCCAGCGCTGTTTCGGTCGATCGTCGTCGCTCGCACGGTTTGGCTTCTTGATCACGAGCACGACCGCCGCGAAGATCAAGAGGCCGATCACGACCGGCCGCAGCGCATCCTTCGAGATGCCGAGTACGAGGTTCGCGCCGATGATCGAACCGACGAGACCGAGCGGGAAGGCGAACCGAGCCTGCCTGCGATCGATCCGCTCCGCCCGCCAGAACGCCACGCTCGCCGCGCCCGAGCCCCACATGCTGCCGCCCTTGTTCGTCCCGAGCGCGAGCTGATAGGGCACGCCCGCGGTCAGCAGCGCCGGCAACGTGATCAGGCCGCCACCGCCCGCGATCGCGTCGACCGTCCCCGCGAAGAAGGCAGCCACCGCGAGCGCGATGATCGTCGAGACCGGCAACCGAAGGACGCTAACAGGAAGTCGACCGGCTCGCGCACGCTCGCTATGCTTTGGCGATGGAAGTCACCGTCGTCGGTGCAGGTGTCATCGGCCTGATGACCGCCCTGTCGCTCGAGGAACACGGTCATCGCGTGCGGATCGTCGCGGCCGCCACCGGCGCGCAGATCACCTCGGCTGTCGCCGGCGCCGTGTGGTTTCCATATCGCACGGGTCCTGCCGACAAGGTCGCCGGGTGGGCCGCGCGGACCCGCGCCTGGCTCGAGGACCTCGCGCGCACGACGCCGTCGGCCGGCGTCGATGTCCTCACCGGCTACGAGATCACGCCGACGAGCGACGAGCCGTGGTGGAGCGCGGCCTGCGAGCTCGAGTGGGTGCCTGCGCCGGTGACCGGCGCCCCGGGTGCGTGGCGGTTCGTCGCCCCGCGCTGCGAGCCGGCGATCTTCATGCCGTGGCTCGAAGCGCAGCTGGTCGCCACGATCGAGCGCCGCGTCGTCCTCGATCTCGCAGCCGAAGCCGGCGACGTGGTCATCAACTGCACGGGCCTCGGCTCGCGCGAGCTGTGTGACGACCGAGAGCTCCAACCGATCCAGGGCCAGGTCTTGATCACGGCACCCGGCCACGCGGACCTCGGTGTGTCGATCACCGACGACCGCGATCCGGATGCGATCTTCTACGTCATCCCGCGGCGCGGCGAGCTGGTGGTCGGAGGCATCGCACGCGCTTGGACCGGCGCGGAGCCACCGCAGGTCGACGACACCATCACGCAGCGAATCTTGCGGCAGGCCGCAGCGCTCGGGATCCGCGTCGGCGACGTACACAGGATCAACACCGGCCTGCGCCCGTTCCGCGCCTCGGTGCGGCTCGAGCGCGAGGGGCGGATCATCCATAACTACGGCCACGGCGGCGCGGGCTACACCCTCGCGCGCGGTTGCGCCGAGGACGTCGTCGGACTGCTAGGCTGAGAGCGTGGTCGATCTGCCCTGGAGCGCGCTCGCTCAGAAGTGAACGACGCCGCCGAGGTACAAGCCGATCGCGGCGGCACCGAACAGCAAGATCAGGGCGATCGCGATCATCAGCGAGCGCGGCATCGGGGCGTTGCGATTGCGCTCGGCGACTCCGCGCCCGACCACCGGTGACGAGACGCGCCGCACCTGATCATCGGACTTGGTGTCGTGCACCGAGCTCTCGCGCGCGACCTCTTCGTCGATCGTGTCGGGCGGTGGGGCCGCCTTGTCGGCCGACGCCTTCATGTTCAGCTTCGCGACTGCGTCGTTGCGCGACATCAGCGTCGTCGGATCGTCATCCTCGCCACGGCGCTGCTTCGTACTCTCGACGACGAGCGCTTGCTGCTGCTTGAGCGCGGCGGCCTTCTGCGGAATCTTGTCGTCGATCGCGGTGTTCTCGTTGGTATCGCTGAACGCGGTCGCCGAAACCGGTGGGAACGACGCGGGAGGCGTCAGCTGTTGCGACGGACGCGGCAGGTTGCGCGGCTCGTGCATGCGAAGCGGCGCCTTGTCGTGCGGCGTCTCGTCCATCGCGAGCACGGCGGGATGCACCAGGCCCTGGGTCAAGCAGCGGTCCCACGCTTCGCGGAGCGCCTGCTCGGCCTCGGACGCATCCTTGAAGCGCTTCGCATCGCTCGGCTGCAGCGCGGTCATCGCGACCAGCGCGAGCGGCTCGGGGATCGAAGGATCGTGGCGCGTCGGCGGCGGTGCGTTGCCCTGCACGACGTAGCTGTTCGTGGTCTTGGTATCCGGGCCTTCGTATGGGATGCGCCCCGACATCAGCTCGTACATCACGGCACCCCAGGCGAACACGTCCGCTTGTGACGTGTAGCGGCCCTCGCGGATCGCCTCGGGCGGCGAGTAGCCGGGCGTGCCCATGAAGATTCCGACCTGCGTGAGATCGGAATCGGGCAGCCGAGCGATGCCGAAATCAGCGAGCTTCCAGCGGTTGTCGCCGGCGTGCAACACGTTCGCGGGCTTGACGTCGCGATGGACGATGCGCTGGCGATGAGCGAACGAGAGCGCGGACGAGAGGTCCAGGCCGATCTGCACGCAACGCGCGAGCGGGAACCGCACCCGATCGAGCCGGTCGGCGAGCGATTCGCCGGGCAGGTACTCGAGCACCATGAACGGCGCGCCGGTATCTTCGTCGACGCCGACATCGAAGATCGTGACGATCGCTGGGTGCGACATCTTGGCGGCGGCCTTGGCTTCGCGCTGGAACCGCTCGAGGAACGCCGAGCGCACGCGGCGGCCCTGTTGCTGGGGCGCGGCGATCGTCTTGACTGCGACCACGCGATCGAGCAACGGATCGCGTGCCTTGTAGACGACGCCCATCGCGCCCTTGCCAATGGTCTTGATCACCTCGTAGCGACCAATAGATTGGCGACCCTCTTCGCCGGTCAGCGATAAGCCCGGCGGCGCTTCCGCGCGGGCCCGCGTGTTGGTACGCGGGCGAGACTGTGCGTCGTCAGCCATCGAGCCCGGCAAAAGGTACCACGCCGGCGGGGGCGAACCTATTTTACGGGTGCGGGAGCCGATCGGGCCTGGCCCGAGATCCGGGTCCCGGCGGCGACCGAGGAGGTGATGAAGGCATTTCCGCCGATCACGGCCCCCTGCCCGATCACGGTGTTCCCGCCGAGGATCGTCGCATTCGCGTAGATCACGGCGTTGTCCTCGATGGTTGGATGGCGGCGCTGGCCAGGGGTCGGCCGAGCCTCCCCCTGCGGCACCGTCAAGGCGCCGAGGGTCACGCCCTGATAGATCCGAACCCGCTTGCCGATCAGGGTGGTCTCGCCGATCACCACGCCGGTGCCGTGGTCGATGAAGAACGCTTCGCCGATTTCGGCGCCTGGGTGGATATCGATGCCGGTCCGACGATGCGCCAGCTCGGTCATCATGCGCGGCACCATCACGCTGCCCGCGCACAGCAGGGCATGGGCGATGCGATAGACCGTGATCGCGTAGGTACCGGGGTAGCAGAACAGGATCTCGTCGATGCCAGTCGCGGCCGGATCGCTCTCGAACGCCGCGCGAAGATCCAGGCGGACCTGGCGGCGCAGCTCCGGAAGCTTCGCGATCAGGGCTTCGGTCTGGACCTCGGCCTTCGCGGTGCAGTCGGAGCACTCGAGGTCCTTCGAGCCGAGCAGCTGTTGCCGCTTGTGATGGTTCGCGCGATAGACCTGCTTGTGGAGCGCGACGCGCAAGTCATCGAGTCGGCCGCGCACGAGCTCGCGCACGACCCGGCGATCGCTGCGTGGCACGTCGGGACCGGCATACCCGGGGAACAACAGCTCGCGGCACAGCTCGACCGCATACTCGACGCCGGCTTCGCTCGGTAGCTCGTAGCTACCGATGTGCTGCATCTCGGCCGCGCTGGGATCGAAGTACGCCTCGACCAACGCATCGGCGACGCCGTCGAGCGGATCGCGCGGAACGACCGGTTCACCGGTGACGTGCAGCGAGCGGCGTTCGGTCGACATATCTAACGAGTAGCATGAACTCCGGCGTGAACTGTACCGCCACGTGCGAGCACCCGGACGGCCGGCCCGACCCGCTCCAAGATCTCGGAACCACCCTCGAAGCTCAGATCGAGCACCGCACCCGCGAGCCGCGCCGTGACGCCGAACTGCGCACAGGCCTCGACCTCGAGCGTCATCTCGAGGCCCTCGGGCAGATCCATCGCGGGGTTAGCGAGCACTGTCACGCCACCGCGCCGCGCGAGGTGCTGCGGCAACGACACGAACCGTTCGTGCGGCGAGCGGGGCTCCGTCGCGGCGTCGTAGCCGATCAACGTCGCGAGCGATCCGAAAGCCGTCGCGGTCACGCCGAGCGCGTCCGGGTTGCCGCGCGCGAGGCCGAGGCCACCCTTCGCGGCATCTTCGACGCCCGGGTTGAGGTTGACCTTGTCCGTGACCGCGACGAGCTCGCCGCTCGGCGCGAACAACAGCGATGCATTCGTGAGCTCGCCATCGAGGCCGAGTCGCAGGTGCGAGCCCGCGACGACGTACGCATCGAGCTTCTTCGCGAGCGGCGCGAACACGCTCTTCCACCACTTCTCGCCGTCGGGTGCGAGGGCCGAGAGGACGGCGTGCCGACCATCGAGCCGACGCATCTGCGCGACGCCGCGCAAGACCTCGAGCGGCCTGCGCACCGCCGCTGCCGCGAGCGCACCCGCGACGGTCTTGGCTTTGTGCGCCGCCGGACCGGCGAGCGCGTAGAGCGCGAGATGTCCCGCGAGCTCCGGAAAAACGATCACCCGTGCGCGGTCCGCGCGTGTGGCGACCGCAGCCTCGGCCGCGTGTTCGAGATGCTGGCGATAGGCCTCACCCGACGCGAGGACCGCTTCGTTGATCGCGAGCTCGATGGCTATCAGATCGAGGTTCACGCGGACGGCCGGCATAGCGGAGAAGCGTCCGCCGCGCAAGCTCGGGTCAGTCCTCGACCGGTGCGCCGTGCCGTGGGGTCGGCGCAGGAGCGTCGTTGATCTTCGCGACCACCTGATCGAGCTTGAGCTCGGGGATGCTGATCCGCGTCGGCATCCCGCCGCCGAGCTCGAACAGCGCGACGAAGTCCCAGCCGGATTCGAACGGCGCGGCGATCGTGAGCGTTCCGGAGTCGCGCACGATCGAGACCGCGGCCTTCTGCTGACCGGCGAGTAACAAGTCGGTCTTGTCGAACTGGCCCGAGGCGCCCGCGGTATCGACGATCGCGACGCGACCGCGGATCGTGTAGCGCTTCGCGAGCTCCTGGGTCTTCGCGTCGCGGCGCTCGAACTCGGCCGCCGCATCGCGGATGACGTCGTCGTGCACGCCGCTCTGCATGCCACCGGTCAGGAACTGCACGACCGCGCGCTTCAACTGATCGTCGCGAAACCTCGCGCGCAGCGCCCGATCGATGCGGACAGCGATCGGGCCCGGCGTGCCGATCCGCGTGTCGACCGCGCGCGCATCGTCATCGGCGCCGCGATAGGGCTCATGGCCACCGAGGATCCACTTGGCCGCGGAGTACAGCCCATCGAGGTCGACGTGCGTGAGGATGCAATCGATCGGCCCGGTCAAGCGCACGAGCTCGGGCGTCACCATCTCGGGGCACGCACCGTGTTGTGCCTTGGTCGCGAGCACGAACCGCGGATCGCGCGCGAAGGCGGCGTGCTTCTCGTGATCGTGATGATCGACCCACGCCGCGAGCCGATCGCCGAGGCCGGTGAGCAGCGGCTGCGTGGTCAGCTCGAACGAGACGCTCGTCCCGACGGTCGCGGCGAACGCGATATCGAGGACCACCACCCTGCCCTCGAGCGCCGTCGCTTTCGGAAGCAAGCGCGGCGAGCCGAACGCGAGTTGAGGGAGGTGCACAGCCGACCATAGCGCGCCTACTTCGGGCAGTGCATCGTGACGCTCCAGCCATCGTGGAGATAGATCTGGCGCACCGTGCCGCGGTCGCCGCACTGCGCGGATCCCGGCTCGAGCAAGCACATCGAGCGCTCCCCTCCATCAGCGACGAGCGCGCTGCGTCGACCCGGTGCAACCTCGCCGAGCTTCTTGCCATCGATCCACACGGTAACGACATCGGGACAGCCAGTGTTATCGACGAAGAACGTCGAGCGTGGTTTCGCGCGCGGCGCGGTGTGCTCGGGAATCACCTCGGGCTTGTCCTCTTCGATCTGGTGATACCGGCTCGGATTTGCGACCGCGGCCGCGAGCAACTTGTCGCTGCAGCCCACCGCGCGCAGCTCCGGCGAGACCCCGCGTGCGAGCTCGGCGCGCAGCTCGCCAGCATCCGCGAGCGCGAGCGTGAACGCGTGCTTCGCGCTCGCGAGCGCCAGGCGCGAGCTCGGCAACAGGCCCGCGGTGAGGCCGAGCTCGTCGTGCCTCGAGATCCGCTTGAACGAGGCTTCGAGCTCGGTGCCGAGCCGCTCGTAGTGGGCCTGGCTCGCACGCGCAGCGGCCCACGCGGGCGCGACCGCATCGACAGGGCACGACGTGATCGCGGGCTGCTTGCCCTTGGCGGTCGGTCCCTTTCCCGTCGCGCCGAGCATCGCGAGGATCTCGTTCTGATAGGCGCCACGCGTATTCGCCATCGCCTCGCTGATCTTCGCGTATGCGACGAGCTCGGCGGCGAGCGCTTCGGTGTCGCCCCATGGCCGCACGAGCAACGGTCGATACGCGACGACAGGCGCCGTGCTGCTGCTGAGCGCACTGCGCGCGGCGGCGAGGTCCGGCGCCAGGCGATACTCGGCTTGTGCGAGATCGCCCTCGCCGAGCACCGCGTGCGCGACGCCGGCGAGGTAGTGAAGCACTTGATCGTCGGGCCAGTACGCGAGCGCGGGTGTGACTTGCGCGAGCGCGGCAGCACCATCCTTGCGCGCGAGCTCCGCGACGATCACCGCGCGCCGTGATTCGAGCTCGCGAGGGGCTTCGCGCACCGCCTTGCGCAGGTACCAGGCGGCATCGTCGGCGCGATGCTGGACGAGCGCGATCACGCCGAGCGCGTGCTCGGCGGCCGCTGCATCGGGCGCGAACTTCTGGAGCCCGGTGTACGTGTGGGTTGCCTCCGCGAGCTTGCCGGCATCGAAGTTTGCTTGCGCGATCGCGAACCCGGGCGCGCTCGACTCCGGGGCGAGCTTCGCGGCGCGCGCGTACCAGTCGAGGGCTGCGGGCAGCTCGCGGTGCTTGCGGTGCGCATCCCCGACGCGGAGCGCGAGCGCGAGGTCGTTCGGCCGCGCCTTCGCGACCGCCTCGAGGGACGCGATCGCCTTGGGGAAATCGCCGACCGCGGAGTAGGCGGCGGCGAGGTCGCTCTTGGTCTCGAGATCATTCGGCGCGCGCACTGCGATCGCTTCGAGCTCGGCGATCAGCTTCTTGGTCTCGCCGCGCGACGAGTGGATCAACACGAGCACGCGGCGCGCGACGAGATCATCGGGCCGATGCTGCGTCACTTGTTCGAGCTGGTGCTCTGCGCCCTTGGCGTCGCCGAGGTGCCACAGCGCTTCGCCGAGGCCTTCGCGCGCGTCGAGGTCCCACGGTTGTTTCGCGACCAGCCGCACGAACAATTCGAGCGCGGGCTCCCACTTAGTCGTGGCCGCGGTCGCGAACGCAGCCGCGCGCAGCGCTGCGACATCGTCGGGCGCGAGGTCGGTCGCGTAGTTGAACTTCGCGGTCGCTTTCGCGGCCGCCTTCGGATCCGTCGACGCCTGCCGCAGGTAGAGCTCGCCGAGCACGCGCTGCGCTTCCGCGAGCTTCGGATCGAGGAACACCGCGCGTTCGAGATCGTGCTCGGCGCCCTTGAGGTCGGGAGCGCCACCGATCGTGCCGGTGAGCTGGCCGAGGCCGCGACCGAGCATGAACACCGGATAGATATCCTTTGCCAGCGCGCGACCTAGCTGCACGGTCTGCACGTCGCTCAGCGTCTCGGGCGCGATCTTCGCTTGTTGCCACGCCGCCGCGAGCGCGGTGCCGAGCGTGACATGGTAGGCGGGTTGCGGGCCCTGCGCCTTCGCATCGCCGACGACGACCGCGTGCTTGCCCTCGACCTTCCAGACCAGGACAGCGATCCGGATCTCTTCGCCGAGCTTGTCAAACCAGCCGGTCACGACGAAGCTCGCGTGCTGCTCCGCGGCGATGGTCGCGACGCTGTCCGGCTCGGGCGGCACCACGCGCGTGATCCACAGCGGCGGGTTCGCCGGCTCGAGCCCGAACGCGGCCTGGGTCTTCATCGCGATCTCGAACGGTGCCTCGGCGACGATCCAGTCGTACGAGGTGCCCTTGACGACGTGGTTCTCGAACGGGGTCACCACGACCACCTGTGGACCGGGCGCCCAGTCGGGCACGCTCGGCGCGAGCGCGACGTCGGCCTGGGCGCGCGTCGCCACGGCGACGAGGATCACCATGCCGGCGTGCGAGCCGCGCCAAGACCTCATACACTGATCATACCGTGGCAGACGCCGATCGCCCGCTCCCGATGCCGCCACCGGCGCGCAAACGGCGACGTTTGAAGCGCGTCTCGATCCTGCGCATCCTGTTCCTGTTGCTGGTCTACGGCGTGTCGGCCGGCGCGGCGAGCCTGTACTTCGTGGTCACCACGATCAACGAGGACCTGCCGCCGGATCTGACCCAGATCCTCGACTACAAGCCGTATCGCAAGTCGATCGTGCTCTCGACCGACGGCGACGAGATCGGGACGTTCTCGATCGAGAACCGCCGGATCGTTCCCCTCGAGCGGATGCCGTCGCACGTCCCGGCCGCCTTCTTGTCGGCAGAGGACCATCACTTCTTTCAGCATCCGGGCTTCGATCCGACCGGGATCGCGCGCGCCGCGATCACGAACTGGCGCAGCGGCGGGACCAAGATCAAGCAGGGCGGCTCGACCATCACCCAGCAGATCGTGAAGCAGACGATCCTGGCGGGTGAAGAAGGTGGGCTCGAGGAGCTCGGCCTGGCGCCGGAGGACATGGCGAGGACCAAGAAGCTGATGAAGTACCGGCGCAAGATGCGCGAGGTCGTGCTCGCGGTTCGCGTCGAGCGCGAGCTCTCGAAGGACGAGATCCTTTCGATCTATCTCAACCACGTCTATCTCGGCAACGGCGCGTACGGGGTCGCGGCCGCGGCGGAGTCGTACTTCGGCAAGGAGGTCGATGATCTCTCGATCGCCGAGGCCGGGATGCTCGCGGGCCTGGTCGCCTCGCCGACAAAGTACG
>JANXOP010000030.1 GCA_025357755.1 Kofleriaceae bacterium
AGCGGCCTGATCGAATCGAGCGCGATCTGTCCGTCCAGCATCGGTGCAAGCATAGCCGAGCCTCCATGCACCGCGAGACTCCAATTCGCGTGCCCGCGCAACCGCGCGAATTCTCACTCGCACTTGTCCGAATTGGCCGGCTCTCGGCCGCGTGCGTCCGAACCTCGTCGGACAGCTACCAGACGCTGCAGTTCTTCGCGGGCGCCATCGGCGCGCCGGCCTTGCAGCTGAACGCGGCCGCGAAGCCCGGCTGGTTCACGATCACCCCGTTGACGCGCCACTGCGCCGGCGAGTGCGGATCGGAGTGCGCGCGCGTGACCAACGACTCCGGCGTCACCTTCATGCACCACGATTGCCCGTAGCCGAGATAGAACAGCTGGTCGTCGGAGATGCCCTCGACGTCCTTCTGGACCGGCGTCTTCTGCGCCGCGCGCCACGTCTTGTACGCCTCGTACGCGAGCTTCACGCCGCCGTTATCGGCGATGTTCTCGCCCGAGGTCAGCTTGCCATCGAGGTGAACCTTCGGGACCGCTTCGTACTTCGAGTACTGGTCCTGGATGCACTTGGTCGCCGCGCCGAACTTCTTCTTCGTATCGGCGCTCCACCAATCGTGGAGGTTGCCATCGGCATCGAACTGGCTGCCCTCGTCGTCGAAGCCGTGCGTCATCTCGTGGCCGATCGTGCCGCCACCGGTGTCCCCGAAGTTGACCGCGGGATGAAAGCCCGCGCCGTAGAACGGCGGCTGGAGCTGGCCCGCGGGCAACACGAGCTCGTTCAACGACGAATCGTAGTACGCGTTCACCGTCGGCGGCGTCATCTGCCAATCGAAGCGATCGACCGGCTTGCCGATCTTCGTCATCTGGCGCGCGATCTCGAACTTGGTCGCCGCGCGCACGTTGCCCGCGAAGTCGGTCGGGGAGATCGCGAAGTCATACGCGCGCCACCTGTCGGGATAGCCGACGAGGTACGCCATCTTGTCGAGCTTCGCCTTCGCGGGACCGCGCGTCGCGGCGTCCATCCACGGAAGCGTGTCGATCTCGCTGCGCATCGCCGCGAGCACCGACTTGGTGAGATCCGTCGCCGAGACCTTCGCCGAGCCCGAGAACTTCGCCTTGACGTACGATTGCGCGAGGAGCTCGCCGAGCTCGCTATCGACGTGATGCACGCAGCGACGCCAGCGCGGCGGCAGCTCCTTCACGCCCGAGAGCTCCTTCTCCATCGTGAACGCCTCGTCGACCCACGGCTTCGACAGGTTCGGCGCGCTCGAGCGCAACACCGTCCAGGTGAGGTAGTCGGCGAGCGCCGCCGGCTTCTCGGCCTGGAGCAACTTCGCGATGCCGGTGAAGTACTTCGGATCGTTGACCGTGATCTGGGTGACCGAGCCGATGCCGGCTTTTGCGAGGTAGTCACCCCACGGGAACGTCGGCGCGGCCTTCTCGAGACCGACGCGCTCGACGCGGTGATAGATCGCGTGCGGATCGCGACGTGTCACGTCGTCTTGCTGGAGCTTCGCGATCGCGGTCTCGACGCGGAACGCATTGTCAGCCGCGACCTTCGCCTTCTTTGCATCGAGACCCGAGAGCTGGAACATGCGGACCTGGTGCGCCTGATACGCCTTGCGCGTCTTCGGGAGCGTGTCGGTGTTCTGGAGGTAGAACTTGCGCTCGGGAAGACCGAGGCCTGCCTGATCGAACGACGCGATCACCTTCGTGGCATCGCCGAAGTCCTGGCTCGGGCCCGCCGCGAAGAACGGGAACACGCCTTCGGCGTGGAGCGCGATGATCGCCGCGGCCGCGGTCGCCGGATCCTTGACCGAGGCCGCGCTCGCGAGCAGCGGCTGGATCGGCGTGATGCCCGCCTTCTCGATCGCTGCTTCATCCATGCACGCCGCGTAGTACGCGCCGAGCTTCTGCGTCAGCGGATCGCGCGAGGTTGCCTTGGCGGCGTCCTCGAGCGTCTTCTTCTGAAACTCCTCGCTCTCCTTGACGACCATCGGGATCGTGCCCCAGCTCGATCGATCCGCTGGAATCTCCGCGTTCTTGGTGAACCCACCGCACGCGTACTGGAAGAAGTCGGTGCAAGGATCGGCGGTCTTGTCGAGCCAGCCCGCGACGATGCCGGACTGCGCGAGCGTCATCGGCGCGGGCGCCATCTGCATTCGCCCCTGGTCGTGCGGATCCGCGTGGGCAGCTGAACAGGCAACGACGAAGAGCAACAAGAACGTGCGCATGCCGCGGACCATATACCGCGGGTTTTTCAGCCACCAGCGTACTCGACCACCGTCGCAGGGTGTCTCAGGTCGGCTTGACGACCGGAATGGGCTTGGTCGTGCGCGAAATGTTCAGCGCTTTCTCGATCCGGGAGAACCGCTCGAGCATCTCCTCGTGCATCGCATCGGACTTCTCGTGGAGGTGCGCGACCTCGAGCTCGGCCTTGAGGTTGACCTCGTACTCGATGTCGCTGCGGATCCGGTCGCGCGCCGCCGAGCGATTGCCGCTGAACAGCAGCAGCGTCGAGAGGATGATCGCCTCGAGCGACACCGTCATCGTCAGCAAGTTGTAGGGGAACGGATCGAATGCGAGTGGCGTCGAGTTGAAGCCGATCCACAGCGCGAACAACATCACGTGGATCACCAGGAACGTGATGCTGCCCGAGAAGTCCGCGACGAGATCGGCGGTCCGCATCACGAGGTTGCCACGATCGACCTGGACCTCTTCGTTGACGTTGCGCGACACCCGCGCCTGCAGTAGCGCGTTCGCCTTGCGCGTCATCCGGCCCATCGCCGCGAGCATGTCGAGCGCCGCGTCTGGGCGCTTGCGGAACAGTTGCTGGAGATCCTCGCGATCGAGGATCCACAGCTCGCCTTCGCCGAGCGCGCAACCCGTCGCGGTGCGCGAACCGCCATCGAGCAGCGAGAGCTCGCCAAAGAACTCGCCCGGCTCGGCGACGTGCAGCACGATCTTCTGGCCAGCCTTGTCCTTCACGTACAGCTCGACCGCACCCGTGCGGACGATGAACATCGAGTCGCCCGGATCGCCGGTCTTGAACAACACGTCGCCGGCCTTCACCGATCGTTCCGCCATCGTGGCGGCGAGCAGCGTCCGCTCGTCGTCGTCGAAGTGCTGGAACAGCGAAATGTTCGCGAGAAACCCTGGATCCACCGCCATCGCTGGTCACGATACGCGAAAAACCCGGAGGCAGTTTACCCCTTGGGGGCGAGTTGATAGCCGATCGAAACTTCGAGCGAGAGCGGTTGCAGCGTGCCGCCGAGGCTCGGGCCACTTTCGTTGTTCACGGTCGCGGCGTTCTGCGGAAAGTACTCGCGGTTCCACATCGAGCCACCCGCCGATTCGCTCACCGCGACCACACGACCGACCTCGATCCCGAGCGCGCTCGCCGTCTGCTTGGCCTTCTCCTTGGCCGCGGCGAGCGCCATGTCGCGCACCTTCTTCTTGAGCTCCGGCATGTCACTGCGCCGAAAGTTGCTCGCCATCTCGGTCGCGCCCGACTCGGCGCCGAGCTCCATCAGCGGGCCGATCTTCGCGAAGTCGCGGGTCGTCGCGGTCACCGTGATCTGGGCGCGGTAGGTGTGGATTTTCAGCGGGTAGAGGTTTGGCTCGTACACCGGCCCGAGCGAGAGCAACGACAACTTCATGTCCTGAGGCGAGACGCCCTGCTGCTGGAGTACCTGGACGAGCTTGCCCTCGAGCGCGTTCACCCTGCTCGTCGCCGTGCCCGGCCGCGGGTCGTCGGAGGTGAGCGTCATGGTCAGGTCCGCACAATCGGGGCTGACCTCCAGCGTGGCCGCACCCGTCACGGTCATCAATCCCGGTTGGTTGGTCGGGTCGGCAGGTGAAATGGCAATCACGCGCTCGTGGCAGGCGGCGAACAGCGGCAAGAGGACGAGAAGTTTGGTCATGGTGGTAGGACTCGCGTCAGCGCGAAGAAATGCGGACTCCAAGGAGTCCTTACAAACCACTTACGCGTGAACACGCGGGTGAAGTGGCCGTCTTCTTCTGTAATGAGGTTGTTCTTCGCCGCGCTGTCCGTTGCTGGCGTCGCTTGCGTGGTCGCGAGTCAACCTGCCTCCGCCGCAGGCCGCTGCGTCGGAGACTACGCGGAAGACCTCACGGCGCTGTCGCCAGGAGCACGCGACCTCGAGGCGCGCACACCCTCCTACTCGTACGCCGTGCGGACCTCGGCGGTCTACGAGTGCGTGTCCTACGGCTCGGACGCGAAGCTGAAGACCTCTCGGGTCAGCGCGACCGCGTACGGCACCGCCTTCGCGTTTCGCAAAGATGGGCCGAAAGGCGAGGACACGCTGCTCGTCACGAACCAACATGTCTCGGACTGGCCAGCGGTCACCGATGCCGCGAATACCGTCGATGGCGTGCCTCAAGGTTGCCGGCGTGTCTCCGATTCGCTTCGCATCGTCGATAACGATCAAGACGACTACGCGGCCGACGACGTGGCCCTCACGAAGGTCGTGGTGGATCCGACGATGGATGTCGCGATCCTCCGCGCGAAGACCAAGCTCACGATCATGCCGTGGAAGATCGGTCACTCCGCCGCCGTCACCGCGCGGATCGCGGTCGAGGTGAAGGGCTATCCGCTCGGCGCGTTCAACGCGACGAACGTCGGCAAGGTGGTCTCGGCGTACGACCACGACGACTACGGCACGTGGAACCACGACGACTTCGTGGTCGATGCGCTGCTCACGCATGGTGGCTCGGGCTCGCCGGTGCTCGCGCTGTCGTGCAAGACCGGCGAGTGGGAGCTCGTCGGCATCTTCCACGCGCACTACAACGGCGCGAGTGCCCTGAACGTCGTCGTCGCGATCGATCAGGTTCGCGACATGATGACCACGCTGAAGCGCTCGCCGAAACATGGCGAGGCCCCGCTCGAGCTCGATGTCGCCGCGCGCTCGCGCTTGATCAACGCCGCGAACCAGAGCGACCCGCCGTTCTTCTCGTTCGGATCGCTGACCGCTTCGGTGCGCGCTCGCAGCGATGGCGCGCTCGTGTTCGCGGTCTATCCGAGCGACTTTCCGGCGACGACGCGCCCGACGCTCGTGATCGAAGACCTCCCGGATACAGCGGGCTTCGGTGCGCTCGGCAACGTGTACGTCAGTGGCGCGAATGGCCTGCAAGCGACCGTGCTGGCCGAGGCCGATGCCGCCACGCAGAACCAGGTGACCCGGGCGCTCGATCTGCTGCGCACCGATGCCCTGACCACGTTCGATTATCGCGCGTCCGCACCGACCGCCGACAAATCGAAGGACTCGTACGAGAAGGTCGCCGGCCAGAAGAAGGCCCTCGGCAAGCTGCTCGATGGCCAGCGCGACAGCGTCGCTGCGGCGCTCGACGTCGCGAAGAAGCTCAAGGGTGACGGCAGCCCGCAGAAGCTCGCGGACCTCGAGACGACGCTGACCCCTTCGGTACCGGCAAGTACCCAAGCGGTCGCGCGCAGCGACGCGCCCGGAAGCCGTGAATAGTGAGATAGCCTGGTGGTGTGACGCTCGCGGACAAGCTCGACCAGCTCGGCGTACGCCGGCTGCTACTGGCGATCCACGACGTGAGCTTTCCTTCGGATCCCGACGAGGACCTCGGGCGCGGCTCGCCAGCGACGAGGGCCGCGGGCCGGTTCCTGAGCTTCGCGAAGGAGCTCGGGTTTACCGGCCTGCAGCTCGGGCCGCCCGGCCAGACCTCGCGCGATAATCCCTCGCCGTACGACGCCACGATCTTCTCGCGCAACCTCGCGACGATCAGCCTCGAAGGCTATGCCGGGTTGGTCGGCGAGGAGGCGATCGCGCAGGCGCGGTGGACCGGCGCGACGAACCACGTGCATGCCTACGACGCGAGCCACGCGCTCGTCGCGGCGGCACACCTCGCGATGGCCCGGGGCGCCCGCCCGGATCTCCAGGAAGAGCTCGACGCGTTTCGCGCAGACCATGGCGCGTGGTTGGCGAGCGATGCGCTGTACGCCGCGATCGCCGACGGACACGGTCGAGCCGCGCATCGCGATTGGCCGGCGACAGAGCGCGATCTGTGGAAGGCGAGCTCGCCGTTCGATCGGCGCGTCGCGGCGAACCTCGGTCGCGCGATCTCGTTCTTCGATCAGCTCTCCGCACCGACGGACGCCGTCCTCGCGAGCCACGCGAATGCGGTCGCGCAGCTCGCGGCGATTGCCGCGAGCTCGATCGGGCCACGGGTCTCGGCGCTGGTCGAGCTCCACGCGACCGCGATCGATCGCTATAGCTTCGGGCAGTTCCTGGCGCATCGCGAGCATGCGCGTGTGCGGCGGCATGCAGCGGCGCTCGGCCTGGCCTTGTACGGCGACCTCGCCGTCGGCTACGCGGATGCCGACGCGTGGGCGTACAGCGCGGCCTTCTTGCGCGGCTATCGTATGGGCGCTCCCCCGAGCCGCACGAACCCGGCCGGCCAGCCGTGGGGCTATCCCGTGCTCGATCCCGAGCAAGCGATCGGGCGAGCAGGCGAGCTCCTGCGAGCCCGCGCACACAAGGCGTTCGCCGAGTACGACTCGATGCGGATCGATCATCCGCACGGCTTGATCTGTCCGTGGGTCTACAAGACCGAGACCGGCGATGACGGCCAGGCGGTGCGCGATGGGGCGCGGCTGTTCGAATCTCCGGATCTCCCCGAGCTCGCGGCCTACGCGCTGGTCGCGACCGAGCAGCTGGATCCCGCGCAGCCGCGCTATGCAGACGACTGGGTGCGCGGGCTCACCGAAGAGCAAGCGCGCGCGTATGCCGCGAAGTTGCGCCCGCTCGTCGCCGCAGCCGAGGCACATGGGCGTAGCGCCAGCGACCTGAGCTTCGAAGTGCTCTCGACGATGCCGCGCCCGCTCGGCGCCGTGCTGGCTGCCTATGGATGTGGCCGCTGGCGCGTCGCGCAGAAGGCGAACCTCAATGATCCGAGCGATGGCTATCGCATGGAGAATGCCGAACGCGCCGATTGGGTGATGCTCGGCAATCACGACACCGCGCCGATCTTCGAGCTGATCCGTACGTGGCCCACTGCGACACGCGATGCGTGGGGCCGCCATCTCGCGCAGCGGCTCGGGCTCGCTCGACCGTGGCGGCTGGCGGATCCGGGCTTCCTCGCGAACGCGATGCTCGCCGACGTGTTCGCGTGCCGCGCCGAGAATGTCTCGATCTTCTTCGCCGACCTGTTCGGCTATCACGAGCGCTTCAATCGCCCCGGCGTGATCGATCACACGGCGAACTGGTCCCTGCGCCTGCCGAGTGACTTTGCTGCCGTGTACGCGCAACGCCGCGAGGTGGGTGGGGCGCTGGATCTCGAGCTCGCCACGGATCTCGCGCTCGCCGCGCCGAAGCTCTAAGCTCGAGGCATGGGGATTTCGCGCCACCTGGCGTTCGCGTTCGCTCTAGCTGCATGCGGTGGTGACGACGGTGCTACCGGCGACGGTGGGACGACGATCGACGCCAACCCGATCACACCACCAGGCGCCACCTGCGGCGCACCCGTCACTGCGGTCGATACCTCGGCGCCCGATCAAGTCGTCGGCACCGGCACGGCAGATTCGTGTACGCAGGCGGCGCTCGTCACGGCGCTCGCGGCGGGCGGCAAGATCACGTTCGCGTGCGGCGGCGCGAAGACGATCGCCATCACGACGACCTTGAATGTCCGCACGGATCTCGACACCACGATCGACGGCGGCAACACCATCACGCTCGACGGCGGCGATGCCGTACAGATCATGTCGTTCCTGCACCCCGACTACCGCGTGAACCACACGGTGTTGACGCTGCAGCACCTCACGTTCGCGCATGGCCACTCGCACGGCACGATGAAGTACGCGCCCGCGCCCTCCCCCTGTTCGCAGGGCTACTACGACGGCTATGGCGGCGCGCTCTACTTCCGCGATGGCGAGCTCGTCGTGATCGATACGCAGTTTCTCTCCAACTCTGCCGAGAAGCTCGGTCCCGATGTCGGCGGTGGTGCGATCGCCTTACTCGGCGCGAGTCGCGCGGTGATCGCGAACAGCGTGTTCCAGGGTAACCAGGGCTCGAGTGGTGGCGCGATCAACTCACTCAACAGTCAGCTCGATGTCTACGATTCGGTGTTCGATGGCAACACCGCGACCGGCAATGGTGCGAACGGCGACGACGCGTCGATGTGCAGTGTCCTCGCGACCAACGGCCAGCATCAGACCGGCTCCGGCGGTAACGCGGGCGCGATCGGGATCGACGGAGGTGACGACACCACGCACACGTTCTGCGGCGTGAAGTTCACACACAACAAGGCTGGCCTCGGCGCGCTCGGCGGTGCCCTCGGCCGCACGCCCGATGGCGCGCGCCAGACCACCACGATCGACCGCTGCACGTTCGATAGCAACACGGGCGATGAAGCCGCGGCGATGTACATCCACAACAGCCAGTTGAATGTCCTGGCCTCGACGTTCTCGAACAACACCGCGGCCAAGGGCGCCGGCGCGATCCAGGCCGACGGCACCACGTTCTCGTTCTTGAACCTGACCTTCAGCAACAATTCGGCGGTCGCCGGGCTCGGTGGCGCGATCGATCTGTTCGGCGGCGGCGGCACGATCGCGTTCTCGACGTTCTCGGCGAATCATGCCGATGGTGGCGATCCGTACTTCGGTGCGGCGATCGGCGGCAACCCGACGCTGACCTTGGTCAGCAACCTGTTCGTCAACAACACCGCGAAGAACCCCGGCGCGCCGATGCAGTGCCAGGTCAACGGCACCGGCGATGGCAACGTGCAGTTTCCTGCCACGCACGTCGTCGGCGGTGGAGCCGATGCGAAGTGCACGCCGACGACCACGTTCGCTGATCCGATGCTCGGTGATCTCGGCGATCACGGCGGTGCGAGTCTGACGATCGTGCCGGCAACGGCCGGTCCCGCGCACGGTGCCGGCGTGATGTGCCCGGCGACCGACCAGCGCGGCATGCCGCGCCCGGCGACCGGCTGTACGTCCGGCAGCGTCGAGCCCTGAACTCGCGTCGCGTGATGAGCGAACCTCGTCGGGCGATCCTCGAACCTCGAAGCTGCCTCGCATGGCATATGTCGAACGATGAGCTGGCTCGATGTAGCAAAGGGCGACCTACCCATTCGCAGCGAGCTCGACATCGATGGCGACCGCGGGAGCTATCTTCGCTGGCACACTGGTCGATCGAGATCGATCGTGTTCGTCCACGGTGGCGGCGCGCATGCCCACTGGTGGGACCACCTCGCGCCGAAGTTTCGCGAACACGATGTCGTCGCCCTCGACCTGCTCGGGCACGGCGATAGTGACTGGCGCCACGACTACAGCCAGGACGTGTGGACGCGCCAGATCGCGGCGGTCGTCGAGCACGCGAACTTCGAGACCAGGCCGATCGTGATCGGCCACAGCCTCGGTGGCGTGCTCGCCTCGCTGGCGGTGCACCGTTATCCCGAGCTCGCCCAGATGCTCGTCGTCATCGATTCCGCGCTCGAGCTGCCACAGCGTGAAGGCGACTACCACCAGCGCCTCGCGCGGCACACGCCGCGGATCCATTCGAACGATGATCCGCGCGAGAAGCGCTTCGTGCTGTTGCCCGAGCAGCCGCTCGGCGAACGCGATGTCATCGATCACATCGCATTCTTCGGCGGCAAGCCCGTGCCCGGCGGCTGGCAGTGGAAGTTCGATCCGCGGATCTTCGGGCTCACGCCCTGGAAGCTCGGGCCTGTCGCCTGCCCCGCCGCGATCATTCGCGGCGAGCTCAGCAGCGTGATGTCGGCGGAGCAGGCCGCATTGTTCGCCGGAGCGCTCGGCAACGTGACCTCGATCGTCACGATCCCGAAGGCGTACCACCACGTGCTGCTCGATCAGCCGGGCGCGCTCGTCGCGGAGCTCGCCAAGCTCATCGCTTGAAGAGCACGGCGCCGAGTGGCGGCACGGTGATCGCCAGCGACAGCTCGCGCCCGTGCGACCGCACGGGCATCGCCTCGACGCCACCCATGTTGCCCTGACCGCTGCCGCCGAGCGGCGTCGCATCCGTATTCAAGATCTCGCGCCACCTTGTTGGACCCGGGCCCGGCACGCCGACGCGGTAGTTGTGACGCGGTACCGGTGTGAAGTTCAGGGCGCACACGATGCTCGTGCCATCGCGCGCCAGGCGCTCGTACGTGAGGATCGAGTTCTCGGCATCATCTGGATCGATCCAGCGAAACCCGCGCGGCTCGCAATCGAGCTCGTGCAGTGCCGGCTCGCTGCGATAGAGATGATTGAGGGTGCCGACGAGCAGCTCGATCTCGGGATGCGCATGCACCCAGTCGAGCGCAGCGTCGTGATTCCACTCGCGCTCGAGGGCGAGCTCGCTGCCCATGAACAACAGCTTCTTGCCCGGTAACGTGTACATGTACGCGTAGAGCAAGCGCAACGTCGCGAGCTGCTGCCAGGGGTCGCCCGGGAACTTCTTGAGCAGCGAGTGCTTGCCGTGCACGACTTCATCGTGCGAGAGCGGCAGCACGAACTTCTCGCTCCACGCGTAGAGCCCGCGCATCGTGAGCTGGTGGTGGTGGAACTTGCGATGGATCGGGTCGTGCTCGAGATACGCGAGCGTGTCGTGCATCCAGCCCATGTCCCACTTGTACGAGAAGCCCAGGCCTTCCGGCTTCGTCACGTTCGGCCACGCGGTGGACTCCTCCGCGATCGTGATCGTCTCGGGCTGCTCGCGCGCGATCGCGGTGTTCAAGCGCTGAAGGAGCTCGACCGCTTCGAAGTATTGGTTGCCGCCCTGGTCGTTCGGGATCCACTCGCCCTGTTTGCGGCCGTAGTCGCGGTACAGCATCGACGCGACGCCATCGACACGCAGGCCGTCGATGTGAAACTGCTCGAGCCAGTAGAGCGCGCTCGAGATCAGGAAGCTGCGCACTTCCGGGCGACCGAAATCGAAGATCGCGGTGTCCCACTCGGGGTGGAAGCCGAGCTTCTTGTCGGGATGCTCGAACAGCGGCGTGCCGTCGAAGTAGCCGAGGCCGTGCTCGTCGGTCGGAAAGTGCGCGGGCACCCAATCGAGGATCACGGCCAGATCCGCTGCGTGTAGCGCGTCGATCAGCGCCATCAGGTCTTCGGGGGTGCCGTAGCGCGAGGTCGCCGCGAAGTAGCCGGTGGTCTCGTAGCCCCACGAGCCGTAGAATGGATGCTCGGTCAGCGGCATCAGCTCGACATGCGTGAACCCGAGCTTCGTCACGTGCTCGACGAGCAAGGGCGCGATCTCGCGATATGTCAGCATCCGATCGCCGTCGCGCTTCCAAGAGCCGAGGTGGACCTCGTAGATCGAGACCGGCGCATCGATCCGCGACCGCGCGGCGCGGGTCTTCATCCAGGCGGCATCGCGCCACATGTGGTCGGTCGACCACACGATCGAGGCCGTGCCGGGAGCTTCCTGATGCCGGATCGCGAACGGATCAGCCTTCGCGACCTCGTACGCGGCGACCTTCGATCTAATGTGAAACTTGTAGAGCGCGCCGCGCGCGAGGCCCGTGATCATGCCGCCCCACACGCCCCCGGTGTTCGGCAACTGGGCGAGCGGATTCGCGCCGGGCTGCCATTGGTTGAAGTCGCCGATCACCGAGACCGCCGCCGCATTTGGCGCCCACACGCCGAACCGGACACCACGTGCCTCGAGGTGCGCACCGAGCTTGTCGTGCAGCTTCGGATGCGTGCCCTCGCGCATGAGGTGGGCATCGAGCTCCCCGAACGCGAGTGGATTCGGCGCCGCGATCACGGAAGCTCCGGCAGGAGCGACAACAGGCCGCGCAGCGGGATCTCGACCCACTCAGGTCGGTTGTTCAGCTCGTAGCCGATCTCGTAGACACACTTCTCGACGAGGAAGAACTCGAGGAGGAGTGACAGGTCGCTAGCTTTCTTCGGCACGATCCGGGTGCCCGCGGCCTTCTCGAGGTAGCCCGCGACGAACGCCGCCGACGCCCACTCCGACCACGCGCGCGCCCACGGCTGCAGCATCGCGACATCCTCGGGCCGATGCTTGCCGTTGCGTAGCGCCGCCGCGCTCGCGTAGTGCAGCGACCGAACCATGCCCGCGACATCGCGCAGGGGGGTCCGCTTGAACCTGCGCTGCGTCAGTGGCCGACCCGGCTCGCCCTCGAAATCGATGATCACGAAGTCATTGCCAGTCCACAGCACCTGACCGAGGTGATAATCGCCATGCACGCGCATGCGCACCACGTCGATCCGATGTCGCGTGATCGCCGCGAGTGCGCGATCGATCTGACTCTCGCGCGCGAGCGCCGATTCCGCCAGCAGGCCGACCTCGGGCGCCAGCTTGGACAACTGCGAGCGCAGCGTATCGAACGTCCGCGACACGTGCGCGATCGCAGATCCGTACACTGACTGCTGGTGCATGATGTCATACGGCTCGGGCGCGAACAGCGGCATCTCGCTCGCGGCGAGCGTGAGGTGCAGCTCGGCGGTGCGCATCCCGAGGAGCCGCATCCGATCGAGTACCGGTCCGATCCAATCCACCGCGCGATCCGGCACCTTCTGCATGGCCTGATCGATCAGCGGCAGCAGCTCGATCGGCGGCACCTCTGGACGCTTGTCATCGGAGACCAGGCGATCGAAGTAGCGATCGAGCGCATCTTGCGTGAGCTGCCACGCATCGCCGTGGTTCGGCACGAACTCGAACAGCGTTCCGAGCGTCGAATCGCTGCCTTGCTCGTGATATTCGAGCACGCCCGCGAGTCTCGCGGTTCCGCGATAGCCAGGTGCGGCGGTCGCGAGCTGGCGCCCGATCTCGAGCTCGGCGCTGGGGCCCTGCTCCATCACGCGGAACAGCTTCAGCAGCAGATGCTCGCCGTAGATCACGCCGCTGTTCGTCTGATCCGCCGAGGTCATGCGTGGCGGCAGCGGCGTCTCGGCAGGAATCTTTTGAAGCGCGGCGAGCGCCTCGCCGCTGACGGTCCCGCGCGCCCCCTTGCCATGCGCGCCGCCCTGGATCGTCGCGAGCAACGTCTGATCGAACGCATCGTTCGCGAGCGCGTCGTACAGCACGCCACTCACGTTGCCGCGCCCCTCGACCTCGAGCGCCACGTTCGCGATCACCATGTTCGGGGTGCGCGCGGCCTCGGCCGGATCCGCATCCTCGGCGAACGCGACCGGGATCACGTAGGTCTCGGACGCGCCGCGGTCGTACTCCACCGCGAACAGAACGATCGCGAACTTCTGATCCGCGAAGCGGATGACGTCATTGATCTGGGCGGACTTGCGCGTGCGCGCCTTGCCGCGATACCAGCGCTTGTTCTTCGCGTAGTGGATCAGGGCGCGCGTGAGCGCCGGTCGCTGCGTCGGTGCGAGCAGCGCCTCCCAGGAACCCTTGCCGACGAGGCCCGGACGTTCCGCGGGCGACTCCGCGGCGACCGGCTTCTCGAGCGCCAACCAGTAGAAGTCGTACGCACCGAGCGATATGAAGTACGGCGCATCGCTGATCTCGGGGAACTGCATCCGCCCGAACAGCTCGCTCGGCACCATGCCGCGCAGCGCCTCGAGGTTGAGCCGCACGCCTTGCACGAAGCGCGACAGGTTCGCGATCACGAGCACGCGTTCACCCTCGTATTCGCGCACGAATGCGAGGACCCGCGGATTGTCGCTCGTCACGAACTCGATCGAGCCACGCCCGAAGATCCGGCTCTCCTTGCGCTTCGCGAGCGTGCGCTTCATCCACCACAAGGGTGAAGACGAGTTGCCCTGCTGCGCTTCGACGTTGATCGCCTCGTAGTGATACTCGGGGTCGATGATCGTCGGCAGGTACAGCTTCTGCGGGTTCGCTTTCGAGAACCCTCCGTTGCGATCGGAGCTCCACTGCATCGGCGTCCGCACGCCGTCGCGGTCACCGAGATAGATGTTGTCGCCCATCCCGATCTCGTCGCCGTAGTACAGCACCGGCGTCCCGGGGAGCGACAGGAGGAGCGCCGTCATCAGCTCGATCTTGCGGCGCGCCCCGAGCAGCGGCGCGAGCCTGCGGCGGATGCCGAGGTTGATCCGGGCCATCCGATCGGCTGCGTAGCCGCGATACATCGTGTCGCGATCTTCATCGGTGACCATCTCGAGAGTGAGCTCGTCGTGGTTGCGCAGGAACGTCGCCCACTGGCAGCTGTCCGGTATCTTGGGCGTGCGCTTGAGGATATTGATGATCGGAAACGAGTCCTCGGTCTCGAGGGCCATGAACATCCGCGGCATCAGCGGAAAGTGAAAGTTCATGTGGCACTCGTCGCCGTCGCCGAAGTACGCGGCAGCGTCGGCCGGCCATTGGTTGGCCTCGGCGAGCAGCATGCGATTCTTGAACTTCGCGTCGATCCGCGCGCGCAGCTGCTTCAAGAACGCGTGGGTCTCGGGCAGGTTCTCGCAGCTCGTGCCTTCGCGCTCGAAGAGGTACGGCACCGCGTCGAGGCGGAGCCCGTCGACGCCCATCGCCAGCCAGTGATCGCAGACCTCGAACAGCGCCTCGCGCACCGCGCGGCTCTCGAAGTTGAGGTCGGGCTGGTGCGCGTAGAAGCGGTGCCA
>JANXOP010000040.1 GCA_025357755.1 Kofleriaceae bacterium
GCCGAAGGTCGCGCGCGAGCACGTGCGCGTGGCGTTCGCGATCGAAGAGCTGCCCGTGCTCGGCGAGATGCTGGAGTCGGGCGAGCAGAGCTACACCGCGTTGCGCGAGCTCTCTCGCGTGACCACCGCCGAGACCGTGGATGAGTGGCGCGAGGCCGCGCGCGGCATGAATGTTCGGCAGGTCGAGGACCTGGTCGCCGGGCACGCGAAGGGCGATCGACCGAGCGATCTGAAAGATCCAGATCTAGCCATCAAGAAGATCACCCTCGAGTTGCGTGCCGGAGCGAGCGCGCAGCTGCGGCAAGCGAGGCAGGCGATCTCTGCCGAGACCGGCGGCTTCGTCGACGATAGCGACCTGATCGAGGCCCTGTGCGCCGCGTACTTCGCGGGCGGCGAGACGGATCAGGGTCGCGCGCGGCACCAGCTGATGATCACGATCTGCGAGCGATGCAACCAGGGCTGGCAAGACGCCGCAGGCCGGGTGATCGCGATCGATGCGGTCGATGTCGAGCGCGCCCAATGCGATGCGCAGCGCATCGGATCCGATCGCGAACCCGAACGCGCGACCCAAGACATCGCGCCGATGGTGCGGCGATTCGTGCAGCGTCGCGATCACGGCAAGTGCTGTGTGCCGGGTTGCCGTGCCTCGCGTAACGTCGATCTCCATCACGTGGTGCATCGCGAACACGGCGGCGGTCACGAGGCCGAGAATTTGACCCTCACCTGCTCGGCACACCATCGCGCCCTTCATGAAGGCAAGCTTCAGATCACGGGCTCGGCGCCGAACCTCACGATCACCTATGTGACTCCACCTGCCTCGTCGCCAGCGCTCGCGATCGCGCCGGCGAGCGATGCGAGCGATGCGCTCCGTGCCGCGCGACTTCAACCGCAAGTAGCAGTACCGACGCCCCCCGTGGGGCGTTCAAAGTTCGAGAGCGTCGTCGTCGTGACGCAGGCGAAGCAAGCGCTGACCAGCCTTGGCTTCAGGAAAGCCGAGGCTGCGCGCTATGTCGACCAGGCACTCGCGAAGGTCGATAGGCCTGACCTCGAGCTGCTGATCCGGACAGCGCTCGCGTGTTCGCGGCAGGGAGTGACCTAGCCTGCGCTCCAGCTGCGCACGATGACCAAGTGTCTTCGGCGCGGCAGACCGCGGGAGCGCGCGAAGTGCCTTCGACCGGCGCGACGCTGCTGAGAAACGCTCGAGGATCGAGATGGAATCGATCCTGCTGGAGGCCACCTGACTAGCCCGGTCCGTATGATCCCCAACCTGCGCGATTCTGCTACGAAATACGCTCGCGGTCTCTTGTGATTCGGAGGCTTGAGCTCGACGTCGAAGCCGAGACGTTCGAGACGTCGCACGAGGTTGTCGGCGGTTCGAGTGCGGTTGTCGAGGTACGCGATGCCGCGGTCCTGGTAAGGACGTCGACGGACCCCTGGTGGTGCGCCGCCTCCGAAGTAGACCCCACGGCGCTCTTGGTCTGTTTAGTCGCCTAGCTTCTCGTTGACCTTCGCGACTTTGCCCGCGCTGATCACGACTCGCCTGGTCATCGGCGGGTGCAGCGGATTCCGGAACACGAGCACGTGGACGCCGAGCGTCATCTCGCGCTCGAAGGGTGTCTCGCCGATCTTCTTGCCATTCTCGAAGACCTCGCTGTAGGGCGTGGTCCGTGCGGTCAGGCGACCCATCGGTGTGGTCGGGTGAGGCGTCGCGAGCTTGTGATTGAACGTGAGCTCGATCTTGACGTGCGCGCCGGATTCGATCGTCACGGGGCGCGTCTCGGGCTGGTAGCCGGCGAGCTCGCCGGTCACTTCGAACGTGCCGGCCTCGACGACGATCTGGGCCGGCGCGGTGCCGACCTGATCGCCGACCTTGACCGCGCCGCCGGTCGGGAACGTCTCGATCTCGAGGTACGCCTCGTGCGTGGTGACCGCGGCATCGACCGGTGCTGCCAATGCGGCTGCATCGCTCGTGACCTTCGGCGGGGGAGCGACCACCCCGGACGAGCCGGCACCCGCATCGAGCTCGGCCATCACGACCGGGGTGGGCTCTCGAGAGGACGGTGGCGCCGGGCCGACCTTGGAGTGGTGGCCGCTCGCCGCGAGCGCGATCACGAACGAGATCAGCGCGATGCCGACGAGCGCGGCGATCGCGATCGCGACGCGCATCTGCTGGGATGGGTGTGGCTCGGGCGAGCTGCCGGGCATCGGCGGCCGGGCGCGCCACGGTGTGAGGAACGCCGAAAACGGGCGCGGGCCGGGGAGGGGCTGCATCGCACCCGAGGGCGGCAACGGTTCACTGACTCGCACGCGTGGGCCCGAGAGTGGCGAGACGAACTCGGTCGGGACGAACGCGGGCCCGCCCGGCATCGGCTGCGGGCGATCGAGCAAGACGGTCTCGCTCGCGTCGCCGGGCTCGTCGTCATCATCGAGCATGCCGCGCACGTGCGTCGCGAGCTGCGTCGGTGCATCGGCGCCGTGCACCGGCGGCGGCGTGATCCCCGAATTGCTGAGCGGCGTGAACGGCTTGTCGATCGTGGTCGCGCCGTCGACGAGATCGAGGGCCTCGTGCGGGACGGTCACCGTGTTCGTCGTCGCTGGCGCGGTGAACGGCTTCGAGGTCGTCGCTTCGAACGCGGCGCGCGGTGGCTTCTGGATCACCCGCGTCTCGAACGACTCTTCGAGCAGGAGCTCGCGCGTGCCGGCGCCGGAATCGGTGGCCTCTGCCGCGAGCAGCGACGCGCCGATCAGATCCTTCCTCCGATCGCGATCCGGATCTGGCGTGACCGCCTGGTTCGAGCTGTACGACGAGGCATTGGTCGGCGGCGACGCGACGGTCCCGGGCGCGACCTGCGTGCCCGCACCCGGCGCGAGCGCGGGATGTTCGCTCGTGCGCTCGCGCGGGAGGTGCGTGCGGACCCAGCTGCCGAGCTGCAGGGGCGTCGCGATGTCAGGCGACTGCTTGATGAAGGCCTCGAGAGCCTGGGCGAGCTCCGAGGCGGTCGCGCGATTCTCGCGCTTGGTCTCGAGTCCCCACGTGATCGCTTTGACGAGTGCGGGCGGCACGTGCGGAGCGACCGTGCCGAGCGCTTCGATCTTGCCATCGCGGATCATCCGCATCGCGACGACCGCATCACCGCGCGGCACGATCAACCTACCGGCGAGCAGCTCCCACAAGACGATCGAGAGCGAGAACACGTCGCTGCGCCCGTCGAGGGGTTGCGCGACCGTCTGCTCGGGCGACATGTACGCGTACTTGCCTTTGACCTGGCCAGGGCTCGTGAGTTGGTCGGTCGCGGCGGCGGCCTTCGCGATGCCGAAGTCGCAAAGCTTCACGATGCCGTCGTACGAGATCATGATGTTCGCGGGCGAGACATCGCGATGGACAAGGCCCAGCGATTTGCCATTCGAACCGCGGAGCTCGTGCGCGCTGTGCAGGGCCGCGGCCGCATCGGCACCGATGCGCGCGACGAGCGTTGGCGAGAGCCGATCGGCTGCGCTGCCGGCCTTGAACAGCTCGCCTGCGTGGACGCCCTCGACGTACTCCATCGCGATGAAGAAATCGCCGGCGACCTTTCCGAACTCGTAGATGTGGACGATGTTCGGGTGCGAGAGCTGCGCCGCGAGCTTGGCTTCGCCGAGGAACATCCGCACGAAGTCTTGCGAGTCGGCGAGATGAGGAAGGATGCGTTTCACCGCGACGCGGCGATCGAATCCTTCCAATCCGCGCTGCTGCGCGAGGAACACCTCGGCCATCCCACCGCGAGCGATCCGTCGCAGGAGGACAAACGAGCCGAACTTGATGCCAGCTTCGGCAGGCACGCTTCCGGTTCATCATATCCCGGACCGTGGCTAGACGTTCGTTTCTGCCCCGTGCATCATTCGCGGCGATGAGAAGGGCCGCCGCGTTCGCGTGCGTGGGCTTGGGCTGCGCCGTACCGACGGCACCCCAGGCAATTTCGCAGGTCTCCGTCGGTGGCGATTCGCCGCTGGTCGCGATGTTCGTCCGTGTCGGCAGCGAGCTCGGCGTCCCGCCCGAGGAGCTCGCGGCGGCGAGCTGGGTGCGCACCCGCTTCCGCCTAGCGACAACGTCGGGCAGCGAGGCCGGCGAGAGCGTCGGGCTCGTCGGGATCCCGGCCGCGTTCGTGCCCCACGCGGCCTCGCTGGCAGGCGTCACCGAAGCTGCGATCGCGAGCGATCCCGAAGCCTCGCTCCTCGCGGCGGCGGCGCTGATCCGTGAGGGCGATCTTCGCGCACTCGGTGGTGACGGCGTGGCGACGGCGGTGACCGCTGCCCTCGCGCGCGGCGTCGACGGCCGCGATGCCGGAGGTCGCCACATCGTGATCGCGGCCCAGCCGCGATCTTCCCGGCCGGGGCTCGGTCAGATCTCGCAGAGCCTCGACTATGCGGGCGCGACCTGGGCCGCGGCGAGCACCTCGAACTACGGCACCGGCGCGCGCGGCATCGGCGCGATCGATCACATCGTGATCCACGATACCGAAGGCTCGTTCGCGAGCACCGTCAACTGGTTTCAAGATCCGGCCGCGAAGGTCTCGGCGCACTACGTGGTCCGTTCGAGCGACGGCCACGTCGATCAGATGGTCGCGGAGAAAAACATCGCGTGGCACGACAAGTGTTTCAACGCGACCACGATCGGCATCGAGCACGAGGGCTACGCGGCGCACCCCGAGCTCTGGTACACGGAGCCGATGTACGAGGCGTCGGCGAAGCTGACCTCGTTCCTCGCCGACAAGTACGGCATCGCGAAAGAGCACGGCCCGATCCTCGGCCACGGTGAAGCCCCGGATTGCAGCGATCACACCGATCCGGGTCCTGGCTGGAACTGGGATCACTACATCGAGCTCGTGCAGGCCGGCGGCGCGGGCAGCTACCTCGCCGGTGACATCACGGTCGACGCCCCGGCGAGCCTGGCCTCGGGTGAAACGGGCACGGTCACGGTCACGGTCGCGAACCACGGCACCTCGGCCTGGGATCTCGATGCGACGCGCGTCGCCACGGCCGAGCCCGCGGACCGTGATTCGGCGCTGTTCGTCGACGGGGATTGGATCTCGCCGAGCCGCGCGACCTCGGTCGATGCGCAGACCCCGGCGGGCGCGACCGGCACGTTCACGTTCTCGATTCGCGGTCCGGACGTGACCGAACCCCAGGCCTTCGACGAGGCATTTCAGCTCGTCGAAGAAGGCAGCGCGGCGTTCGGTCCCGCGTTCCATGTCGCCCTGCAGGTCACACCCGCGGGCGACAACTACGGCGGACCGCCGCTGGCACAGGGCGGTGGCTGCAGTACGACGAACGGGTCGGCGGGTGGCTTGATCCTCGTCGCGCTCGCTGGCCTACGCCGACGTCGCCGCCGTCCCAGGTGACGCCCTGACCCCTCACCCGACGGCCGTTTGTTAGTCCGTCCCGTGACTTCGATCATCGTCGAGAAACGAGATTTCTCGTCTACTCACGAATACGACGTTTCGGTGGCGGCCCGGGGGCAGTTTGGTCTTGACCGTCGAGATCAACCTCCAGTAGGGTCCGGCAGCTTTCGGAACGGTTGAGAGGATGAAGATGCAGAAACTAGCTTTGGGTGCGCTCGTCAGTTTCCTGGTCGCGTGCGGCGGAAACTCCGACACGAAGATTCACATTGTCGACGCGGCCGGTAGCGGCAGCGGCTCGGACGCCACCTGCAACCCGCTCACGCAGACCGGCTGCGATGCGGGCAACATGTGCACCTGGATCTACGACCTCGTCTCGGCCGATGGCACGAACATTCTCGGTCACGTCGGTTGCGCGCCCGATGGCAACAAGGCCGTCGCGGCATCCTGCACGCGTAACGCGGCTGGCGCCCAAGGTTGGGACGATTGCGCGAAGGGCGGCTTCTGCCGCGTCAAGCGCGAGCTCGTCGGCCCCGGTGGCGTCGGCGTTTGCGAAGCGATCTGTGACAACAACGGCGGCGCCCCCACTTGCGGCAGCGATGCCGCCTGCGTCGCGTATCACGGCATCTTCGAGACCGGTGGCACGAACGTCGCCGGCGTTTGTGATGTGAAGTGCGATCCGTTCGCCGACAACGACTTCAACCACACTGGTTCGGGTGCTCCGAATCGTCCGGGTACCAAGTGCCAACCGTACGAAGGCTGTTACGGCTTCCCGAACCGCGTGGCGGTTGCGACGCCCACCTCGTTCTCGTGCGCCCGCGAGTACAACACCGACCTCCACAACCGTGACGCGTGTACCACCACGTCGGGCAACTCGCTCACGTCGACGAACCCACTGACCCGCGTCGCCTGTTCGACGGCGAGCAATGGTTGCTCGGAAGGTTACATGCCGGTGCTCATCGAGACCACGGGCTCGATGGTGGCCGTGTGCACCGCGATGTGCAAGCCGGCGACGTGCTACGCAGGCAACTGTACGACTGGCAACGCAACCAACCTGCTCGGCGTTCCTGGTTCGGGCCAAACCTGCTCGACAGCCGATCGGATCTCGAACCCTACGACTTTCACGCAAGCAACCGCTGGCACGGGCTCGAATCAAGTCAACGGCACCGGTTGCACGTTCAACTGGTCCTTCGAGATCGACAAGCAGGGCATGTTTTACCCGTCTCCATTCTCGGACACGCTCGGGTGGTGCGAGCAGCACGACCTGTACCACTACGACAGCAACAAGGACAACATGCTGACTGACGCGGACCTGTTTGTTCCGAAGTGCGACACCTTGACGACGCCGGGCTTCGGCACGGGCTCCGCTGGTTCGGATGGCATCTGCACGGGATCGAATGGTTGCGTCGGGGCTGCAGACTTCGGGTGCGTCACGACCACGCTTGCCGGCTTGATGACGTTCCAAAACGGTGCGCACCCGATCTTGAAGAGCCAGCCACAGGTACCGGCTGGCGTCCGCGCCGCCCAGTAGTCGAGACAACAAGCTGAGACGTCAGGCGCCGGGAGACCGGCGTTTGCTCGTTTCGGAGTTAAGGTAAATCGCGTGTCTACTCGTCTGGTCCTCGTGGGAATGCTTGCTGTCTTCGTTGGCTGCAAGGGCAAACCGGAAAAGCATGATCCACCAGCCAACGTGCAACCAGGAGCTGGTGCTGGCTCGGATAAGGTGCTTCACCTTCCTCACGGCGACGGCACGTTGCCCAAGCTGACGAAGACAAGTCCGATCGACCAAGCGGCCATCGCGAAGGTGCGCAGCCTCGATTTTCCTGGCTTCACCAAGGAGGCACTCGGGGACGAGTCATCGCTCGTCACCGTCCTCCACACGAACGATCATCCGAAGCTGAAGGCCACGGTCCAGATTCGTCCGTGCAAGAACACGTGCGTTCCGATGGACCTCAAGAAGTGGCAAACGCGCACGGACATCAACGACATGCTGTCGGCGCAGCTCAAGGAGTCGAAGGACACCAAGTTCCAGGTCGGCTCGACGGACCTCAACTCGCAGCCGATGATCTTCACGTATCAGTACGGCCTCGTGAAGATGAACCAGTCAACCTACTACGCGGACACGTACGTGCTGTGGTTCAACGACGGCAAGAACGAGATCCGAGTGGTCGCAACGTACGTCGACAATATCCCCGATTCGCTCGCGCAGATGTTCGCACTCGCACCCGAGTCGGATCTCGAGAAGCTCGCGAAGGCGTTCATGGACGTCTACACGCAAGCTTGGGCGGGCTAGCTCACTCACTCACTCGATCGTGAGTGCGCCGGCGTCGACCGCGACGCTCAAGACTGTCGTGGTACCCATCGCATAGGTCCCATCGCGCGAGCGCAGCCGGAGTTGCCCGACCGCTCCGCCGCCCCCGAAGCCGCCCGTCGCGAGCCCATTTGTAAAACCCGTATTTCCCGGGCCCGGCGTCAGGAGCGCGGTTCCTCCACGGCCGCCGAATGCCTGAGCGCTGACCGACGAACATCCACCGTGTGCAAACCCAGCGGTTGGATGCCCATCTTCACCAGGCGCGCTGGGGCAGCCACCAGCTCCGCCATTGGCAGCGACACCACCATCGATCACGACGGTTGGCGCCTCGATGATCAAGTTGCCGCCGGACCCACCGCCCGCGGTCAACCGTCCGCCTCCGCCGCCCAGATCAACAAAACCAGTAGCGGCAATCGTGAGCGTGCCGCCCGCCACCATCTGGACCGCACCACCGCCTGCGCCGCCCGCACTGCTGCCCGTATCCGACCCCATAGCCCGGATCCTGTCCGGCTAGGGTCAGTTGTCCGTCCGGTAGACGGCCGCGCGTGGCCGCACTCCGGACACTCTCAGCAAGCATTCATGAGAAGTCGCGTAGTTGCCGGACGGCACGAAGTCCGCAACTGCCCCACTCGCCGGCCGATAGCACCGGCGAAGGAGATTATTCATGGCTTTTGATGGGCGTGACACGCAAGCAATGACGCCGGACGGACGGCGCGGTGGAATCGTCGTCGGCTTACGCCGCATGACAACGGGTGAGATCCTGAAGCTCGAGGGGCGAAGGTGGGTGCTCGGTAAAAATCCCGCCTGCGACCTCGCGATCAGTGATGACCCGTTCATCTCGACGAACCATTGCGTGCTGGAACGTCAAGCGGACGTGCTCGTGGTCCGCGATAGCGGCTCGCGCAACGGGACCTTCATCGACGGAAATCGGGTCGAATCGGCAGAGCTCCGGGTCGGCTCGTACCTCGCGGTCGGGCACACCACGTTGATCGCGGTGTCGGCGGCGGACTCGGAGAATCGGGCGGCGGTCGAGCTGATCCGTGGCAAGCATCCGGTGCTCACGACCACGATCGAGCAGGCGCAGCGGGCGGCGGTCACCGATTGCAGCGTGTTGATCCTGGGCGAGACCGGGACCGGCAAGGATCTGTTTGCCCGGATGATCCACGAGAGCTCGAAGCGCGCCGCTGGGCCGTACGTGGCGGTCAATTGCGGAGCGATGCCGCGCGAGCTGATCGCGTCCCACTTGTTCGGTCACGAGCGGGGCGCGTTCACGGGAGCGCAGGAGAGCCGCGATGGTTACTTTGTCGAGGCGCACGGCGGCACGCTGTTCCTCGACGAGCTCGGCGAGCTACCGCTCGAGCTCCAGGCTCACCTCTTGCGCGTGCTCGAGACCCACAAGGTCCGGAGGGTGAGTGGTTCGGTCGAGCGCGCGGTGGATGTCCGGATCGTCGCGGCGACGAACCAGTCGGTGCTCAACGGCGAGCGCGTGCGTACGGACCTCTATCATCGGCTCGCGACGGTCGTGCTCAACATGCCGCCCTTGCGCGAGCGGATGTCGGATCTCGGTGAGTTGGTGCTCGGCCTACTCGACGAGCACGCGACGTTGTACGGCGCCAAGGACGTGACGATGGAGGGTTGGGATGCCTTGAGCCGCCATTCGTGGCCCGGCAACATTCGCGAGCTCAAGTCGTCGGTCCATCGCGCCGTGGTGTTCGGTGGGACGAGGCTCGGCCCGCGCGATTTCTTCCCCGAGCACGGTGGCGAGCCACGGCACCGGTCGATGCCCTCGATGTTCACGACCGCGGAGATGCCGGGCGGACTGCTCGCGCCGTATCACACGGTGTTGAAGAGCTCGATGGAGCAGGCGCTCACCAAGTTCGGCACCATCCGCGCCGCGGCGAGCGCGATCGGCATGCCGAAGTCGACGTTCGCGGACAAGGCGCGCGCGTGGAAGATCGAAGTGAAACGGACGACGCGTGTGCGCCTCAAGAAGTGACGTGGTTACTTCTTGAGCGAGAGGACGGGCACGCCGTGGTCGTCCTTGACCTCGAGCTCGTCGCCGTTCTTGCAGCTGCCCGAGATCGTCTTGCCGGCCTTGGCATCGACGCCCTTGATCGTGCCCTCGGCGATCGACGTCGTGGTGTGCGAGCCGACGCTCTGGTTCGAGGTGTTGCCACTCTCGACCTTGAAGTCAAAGCCGGTGTCGTTGTGGATGCGGCAGCTCGCCGATGCCACCAACGAGGTCAACGAGGTGGCAGCGACGAGCGAGAGAGCGATGAGATGCTTCATGCGAGAAGGAGCCACGAGGGCTCCTCCGGTCGCACGAAATCGTACCTCTCGGCCGACTACTTGGCCGCGGCGCGCTGGCGGAGGACGTAGTGGAGGATGCCGCCGTGGTTCATGTACTCGGTCTCCTGCGGCGTATCGATGCGCGCGATGACCTGGAAGGTCTTGTTACCGGCCTTGACGGTGAGCTCCTTCTTCGGCGACACGCCACCCGCGATGCCCTCGATCGAGAAGGTCTCCTCGCCGGTCAGGCCGAGCGACTTGG
This sequence comes from Kofleriaceae bacterium, assembly GCA_025357755.1. Lineage (GTDB taxonomy): Bacteria > Myxococcota_A > Polyangia > Haliangiales > Haliangiaceae > JABFXX01. The sequence continues at coordinate 10,238 of JANXOP010000040.1, forward strand.
CGTCCTCGCCGGGCTTGAACATCAGCGGCAGCACGCCCATGCCGATCAGGTTCGAGCGATGGATGCGCTCGAAGCTCTTCGCGATCACGGCGCGGACGCCGAGCAACAGGGTGCCCTTCGCGGCCCAGTCGCGCGAGCTGCCGGTGCCGTACTGGTCGCCCGCGAGGACGACGAGCGGGATGTGGTCCTTCTCGTACTGCATCGCGGCGTCGTAGATCGGCATCTGCGTGCCATCGGGGAAGTGCTTCGTGAAGCCACCCTCGACGCCCGCGAGCATCAGGTTCTTCAGCCGGATGTTCGCGAACGTGCCGCGCACCATGACCTCGTGGTTACCGCGACGCGCGCCGTACTGGTTGTAATCGGCCGGCTTGACGCCGTGCTCGTCGAGGTACTTCGCGGCGGGCGAGCCCTTCGCGATGTTACCGGCGGGCGAGATGTGATCGGTCGTCACCGAATCGCCGAGGATCGCGAGCACGCGGGCACCGGCGATGTTCGTGAGCGGCTTGGGCGTCGGCCCGAGGTCGTCGAAGAACGTGGGCTTGCGGATGTAGGTCGACTTGTCGTCCCACGCGAACGTGTCGCCGACCGGCGCCGCGATCGCTTTCCAATCGGCATCGCCGTCGAGCACGTGCGCGTAGCGCGATTGGTACTGCTCCTTCTTGATCGAGGTCCGCATCGCCTCGGCCACTTCGGCCGGCGACGGCCACACGTCTTTCAAGAACACGGGCTTGCCATCTTGGTCGGTGCCCAGCGGATCGTTATCGAGATCGAAGTTCATGGTGCCGGCGAGCGCGTACGCGACGACGAGCGGCGGCGAGGCGAGGTAGTTCGCGCGGACGACCGGGTTCACGCGGCCTTCGAAGTTGCGGTTACCGGAGAGCACCGACGTGACGACGAGGTTGCCGTCCTTGACCGCCGAGGCGATCGCATCGTCGACTGGGCCGGAGTTACCGATGCACGTGGTGCAGCCATACCCGGCCAGGTAGAAGCCAAGCGCTTCGAGGTCCTTCATCACGCCTGCCTCGATGAGGTAGTCGGTGACGACCTGCGAACCTGGCGCGAGCGAGGTCTTGACCCACGGCTTGGACGTGAGGCCCTTCGCGACGGCCTTCTGCGCGAGCAGGCCCGCGGCGAGCAGCACGGACGGGTTCGACGTGTTCGTGCAGCTCGTGATCGCGGCGATCACGACCGCGCCGTGACCGAGCTCGAACTCGCCCTTGTGGGTCTTGACCGCGCGGGTGTGAGCGAGCGCGCCGGGCGCGGGGACCTTGCCGCCCTCGTTCGACCAGTTCTCGATCGAGGTGTTCGACTCGCTGCACTTGTCACCGAGGATCGCGGGCAGCGCACGGCGCCACGCGCGACGCGAGTCGGTGAGCACCACGCGATCCTGCGGACGGGCAGGGCCGGCGATCGAGGGCACGACCGTCGAGAGATCGAGCGACAGCGTGTCGCTGAAGCGGAGCTTCGCGGTCGGGTCGTGCCACAGGAGGTTCTCCTTCGCGTAGCGCTCGACGAGCTGGACGTGATCGTCCGGGCGGCCGGTGAAGCGCAGGTACGACAGAGTCTCGGCGTCGACCGGGAAGAAGCCCATCGTCGCGCCATACTCCGGCGCCATGTTCGCGATCGTGGCGCGATCGGGGAGCGAGAGCGCCCCGATGCCCGAGCCGAAGAACTCGACGAACTTGTCGACGACGCCCTTCTTGCGGAGCAGCTGCGTGACCGTGAGCACGAGGTCGGTGGCGGTCGTGCCCGGCGGCAGCTTGCCGGTGAGCTCGAAGCCAACGACCTCGGGGATGAGCATCGCCATCGGTTGGCCGAGCATCACGGCTTCGGCCTCGATCCCGCCCACGCCCCAGCCGAACACGCCGAGGCCGTTGACCATCGTGGTGTGCGAGTCGGTGCCGACGAGCGAATCGGGATACGCGACGCCATCCTGGGTCCAGACCACCCGCGCGAGGTACTCGAGGTTGACCTGGTGACAGATGCCGGTGCCGGGCGGCACGACCTTGGTGTTCGCGAGGGCCTGCTGGCCCCACTTCAAGAACAGGTAGCGCTCGTTGTTGCGCTGGTATTCGAGATCGACGTTGCGCTTGAACGCGGCGCGCGTGCCGTACTCGTCGATCTGGACCGAGTGATCGATGACGAGATCGACCGCGCGAAGCGGGTTGATCGAGTTGCCCGGCTTGCCGAGCTTGACGAACGCATCGCGCATCGCGGCCAGATCGCAGATCGCGGGCACGCCGGTGAAGTCCTGCATCAGCACGCGCGCGGGGCGGAGTTGCACTTCGTGCTCGACCCGCTTCTGGGGGTTCCAGCTCGCGACCGCCTGGATATCGGCGGGGTTGACGGTCTTGCCGTCCTCGTAGCGGACGAGGTTCTCGAGCAGGACGCGCATCGAATAGGGCAGGGTCTCGACGTCGCCGACCTTGGCGTTGACAAGGGCATCGAGCCGGTACAACCCGATGGAGGAGTTACCGACGGAGATCTGCGCTTTTGCGCCAAAACTATTGCTGGTCATGGGAGCCCCCGGAATTTAGCAGGACATAAGATGTTGCGAATGGATCTGGTCACCGAAGCGGTGGAGATTGCGAGGGTCGCCGAGGCGCTCTCGAGGTCCCCGATCGCGGCCTTCGATCTCGAGTTCGCATCGGCCGACCGCTTGACCCCGGTCCTGTGCCTGCTCCAGGTGTCCTGGATCGACGAAACGCGACATCCGATGTTCGATGCTCCGGATCCGAAAGCGGTCGCGGAAATCGTACCCGAGGCGCGCCTGATCGACCCGATGAACGCCGAGATCGGGCCGATCGTGGCGGCCCTCGCGGCCCATCCCCTCGTCGTCGCGCACGCGCCCCGCCAGGATCTTGCCCTGCTGGCCATGCGATGTGGCCTCACCGCGATGCCGGGCCTGATCGACACCCAGCTGATGGCCGCGTTCGCCGGCCTGGGGGACCAGATCGGGCTCGCCACGCTCGCCAATGATCTGCTCGGCACGAGCCTCGGAAAAGATCAGCAATGGACCGCGTGGGAACGGAGGCCGCTGACCGCCGCGCAACTCGCGTACGCGGCCGCCGACGTGCGCTACCTCCACGCGCTGTACGCGTTGCTCGCGGCGAGGCTCGGGCCCACGCGACTCGGCTGGGTGCGCGCGGAGTCGCAACAGATCCTCGCCGATGCGCTCGCGGCCGCAGCCGTGACGCCCGAAACCGCGTGGCAACAGCTCGGTGGGCTGCGCGCGCTCGAGCCGATCGTGCAAGCTGGCGCGAGGGTGCTTGCCGAGTGGCGGCAGCGCACCGCGATCGCGCTCGATCGTCCGCTCGGCCAGGTGCTCGCCGACAAGAACCTGTTCGAGCTCGCGCGCAATCGTCCGCGCGATGCCGGGAGCGTGCGCGCGCTCAAGGGCATCGCCCCGATCGCGAAGACCCACGCCGACGAGATCCTCGCGGTGCTCGCGACCGCGAACGCCGATCACATCGCGCCGCGAGGTGCACCGCCGCGCGCCGCGAGTGCTCGCGCGCAGCGCTGGTCGGAGATGCTGCTCGCGATCGCGCACGTGATCGCCGACGAGGCGCAGATCGCGCCGCGCTTGCTCTCGACCCGCGGGGATGCCGAGCACTTCGCACGCACCGCCGACGAGCAAGGGCTCGACGCGACCGCGGCGCTACCCGCGCGCGCGACCTGGCGCGGCGAGTTGCTCGGCAGCGCGTGGACCGGCTGGCTTGCCGGCACGGTCGCGATCGTCGGCGATCCGAGCTCGCCAGGCGGCGTGCAGCTTCGCCGCGGCTGAGTAGGTGTCAGCTAGCTCCCCGAAACAACGGGCGAACTGCCTCAGACCCGCCGTGGACCTGCTGCGTTTAACCCGCATGGCCAAGTGTCTGCGGACCGCGCTGTTCCTGTTTGTCGCCTCTTGTTCGAGCCACACCGCGACGGGAGTCAGCGAGCCCGAGACGATCGCGGTGCCGCTCACGGCCGCGACCCAGTCGATCGCGGCGGCTCAGATCGCGCACGCGGATCTGTCGCCGCCGTGGTCGCTCACCGCTTCGGATGGCAGCGGTCTCACGCTCAGCCGCGTCGAAGCCAAGGCGGTGTTCGAGGGTCCGCTCGCGTACACCGAGCTTCACCTCTGGTTCCACAACCCGGAGAATCGTCGTCGCGAGGGCACGTTCCAGATCACGCTGCCCGAGCACGCCGCGGTGTCGCGGTTCGCGATGGAGAACGAGGGCCAGTGGATGGAGGCCGAGGTCGTCGAGAAGCAGCTCGCGCGCCGCGCCTATGACGACTTCTTGCATCGCCGCCAAGATCCAGCGCTGCTCGAGAAGGCCGAGGGCAATCAGTTCACCGCGAAGGTGTTTCCGATCGCGGGCAATGCCGACAAGCACATCGTGATCTCGTTCAGCCAGGAGCTGCCGGGCAGCCGCTACACGTTGCCGCTGCGCGGGCTGCCAAAGATCGATCAGCTCGAGATCTCGCTCGCGACGATGGCGGCCGATGGCACGCAGGCGACGCAGCACCTGAACCAGCGCAACTGGACGCCCGATCACGACTTCATCTCGGATGCACCGGCCGCGACGAGTGCGGTGATGGCGGGCAACCTCGTCGTCGCGCAGGTCGCCGCGGTGCCGGCCGCCGCCGCGAGCGAAGCGCCGAAGGCGATGACGTTGCTCGTCGATACCAGCGCGTCTCGTGCGCTCGGCTACGCCTCGTACGTCAAATCGGTGCGCGGGTTGATCGAGAAGCTCGCCGCGAAGTACGGCGCGCAGCTCCCGCTCGAGGTGATCGCGTTCGATCAGGATCACGAAGCGGTCTATCGGGGCGCGGCGAGTGGGTGGGGGGACGTGCAGGATCAAAAGCTCACGGATCGCGGCGCGGCGGGCGCCTCGGATCTCCAGCAGGTGTTGCGCGGGTTGAACGTGTCTTCGCGGCTCGTGGTGATCACGGATGGCGTGATCACCGCAGGTGCCGAGCACGGCGATCTCGCCGCCGCGGCGAAGGCCGTGAAGGCTGATCGGCTCGATGTCGTGCTCGCGGGAGGGCTTCGCGACGACGCGGCCGCGGCCGAGCTCGTGCGCGCCGGCCACGGCCACGCGGGTGCGGTGCTCGATCTCGACGACGGTGCTGGGGTCGTCGCCGAGGAGCTCGCGCAGCCGGTGCGCGTCGACGTCAAGGTCGAGGTGCCAGGCGCTGCGTGGGTCTATCCGAGCACGATCAGCTCGGCGCGCGCGGGGACCAGCACGATGGTGTTCGCGCGCATGCAGCAACCGGCGCAGACCCTCGAGGTCATCATGGGTGGCGAGCATCAGAAGCTCGCGATCCACGGCGCGGACCAGCCATTGATCGAGCGCGCGATCGGGGGTGCCGAGATCCGCGATCTCGAGGCGCAGCTCGTGATCGCCGATGTGAAGACCCGCGGCCAGCTCCAGCAAGCGATCGCGCAAAAATCGATCGCGAACCGCGTGATCTCGAGCCAGACCTCGATGCTGGTGCTCGAATCGGCGGCGGACTACGCGCGCTACGGCATCGAGCAGAAGTCGCTCGCGGACGTGCTGGTCGTCGGCGAGCACGGCCTCGAGCGCCGGCATCGCGAGCTGCCGACGGTGCAGCAGATCGTCGAGCCAACGCCGACCACCAAACAAGCCATCGACCGGAGCGACAAGCGGAAGTTCAAGCAGGAAGAAGACGCGCACGAGAAGGACGACAAAGATCTCGATCGCGCGAAGGCGGTGGCAGGCGTGATCGGCGGCGAAGGCGGTGACAACGATGGTGCTCCGGGCGGTGGTAACGGCACCGTCGCGCGTAACGCGCCGGCGGACATCGTCGAGGCCAAGCCCGAGCCGATGCGGCGGCCGATGCCTGATCGCGTCGGACCGGCCGCGACCACGCCGAGGCCGTCCGCTGCTCCACCGCCGTCGCCCGTCTCCATCCCGGCGCAAGGGCAGGGCAACCGTGGTACCGCGGCCACATCGACCGGCACCGCGATGGCCTTGGATGAAGGTCGAATGGGCCGCCCGATCGAACAACAAGCCGCGCCTCGCGATTGGCCGCCCGCGAATTCGCCGGTCGCGCTGACCGGCGAGCTCGCCGAGATCGAGCGCTCGATCCGCGGCAAGCAGATCGATCAAGCGCTGGCACATGCCCGCGATTGGCACGCGAAGGAGCCCGGCAACGTCCTCGCGCTGATCGGCCTAGGCGATGCGCTCGAGGCCAAGGGCAGCGCGAAGACCGCGGCACGCGTCTACGGTTCGATCATCGACCTCTTCCCCGGTCGCGCTGACATGCGCCGGTTCGCAGGCGAGCGGCTCGCGCGGCTGCGCTCGACCGGTGACCTCGTCATCGATACCTATCGCCGTGCCGTCGCCGATCGTCCCGATCACATGACCGGTCATCGCTTGCTCGCGTACGCGCTCGTGCGTGCACAGCGCCAGGCAGAAGCGTTCGATGCCGTGCTCGCAGCGATCGATCAGCCGTATCGCAACGACAGCTACGCCGGCGGTATGCGCACGCTCGGAGACGATGCCGGCATGATCGGTGCGGCGTTCGCGGCAGCCCATCCCGAACAGAAGCAGACCATCATCGCCGAGCTCACCAAGCGCGGCCTGGCGCTCGCGACCGAACCCTCGACCCGCTTCATCCTCTACTGGGAGACCGACGCGAACGATGTCGACTTCCACATCCAGGATGCGCAGGGCGGTCATGCCTACTTTGGTGCCAAGCAGCTGCCCTCGGGCGGCGAGCTCTACGCCGACATCACGACGGGCTATGGCCCCGAGTGCTTCGCGATTCCCGGCACGCCGAAGGCCGGCCCGTACAACCTCTCGATCAACTACTACTCGCAAGGTCCGATGGGCTACGGGATGGGCCTCCTCGAGATCCAGAAGTTCGACGGCAAGGGCGGCCTCTCCTTCGAAGATCGCCCCTACGTGATCATGAATGACCACGCGTTCGTCGACCTCGGCATGTTCCAGTAACCGGGAGCTACGACCAGCCGGTCCAGTAGAACATCAGCGCGTGGAGCCCGCGATCCTTGTGGGCTTGCTCGAGCAGCGGCGTGACGGGCTCGCGGTCCTTTGCTTTGCCATCGACGCCCGGCCACGGATCGATCATGACGAGCTCGTCGCGACCCTTCGGATCGCGAGCATCGAGCTGTTCCATGGTGACCCCGACCGCGTGATAGACCTCGTCGCCGGGCGCATCGCGACCGCCGGCGCCGTCGGCCGGATGGAGACGCTTGAAGTTGGTGGGCAGCATCGCGCCGCGATAGCCCTTGCCCTGGCGTACCCATTCGAGCAGCGCGGCGGTCGGCACGGCGACGCGACGACACTGCAAGCGGTAGCCGAGCTCGGCGAGGGCGTTGGTCCGCCCGGTGAACCAGCGCTGGACCTTCTCGATCATGCCACCTTCGCGCGAGGTGTTGAGCTCGTGGAAGATGTGCTCCTGGATGCCGGGCGCGTAGGCGCCGGCGCGATACGCGATCCGGCGCAGCAGATAGGCCGTCGCTGCGCCACAGCAGGCGTTGACCGTGTGGAACACGGGTACCGAGAAGACCAGGTCTTCGGGGCGTTGAAGTACGACGTCGTCGCGACTCACCACTAACTCCACGGGCGCTCGCGAGCGTACACGATCTGATTCATAGAAGAGGGAGGCCCATGCCTTCTACGTCCGCGGGACTCTTCGGCTTCCTGACAGGTTGATTGACAGCCTGACAGCAAGCTAGTACTGACAAAGTGTCAGGTTATGCCGCGTCGTCCAGATGTCGCACGTCGCCAGGAGCTCGCGAGCGCCGCGTTCGAGGTCCTGCGCACACGTGGCATGCAGACCAGCATGAGCGAGCTGGCCGACGCCCTCGGGGTGAAGCGCCCGACGCTGTACTTCTACTTTCCGGACATCAATGTGGTGTTCGAGACCGTTCTCGACCAGACCTACCGGGCGCTCACCGAGCTCGTGCTCGCGCGGGTGAAGAACGTCGACCATCCGCTCGATCGGCTGCGGGCGGTGGTCGATGCGTCGATCTCGTTTCATCGCGAGCGGCCGAACTTGATCGGTGGCTTGTTCCAGCTGTGGGCGATGGGTGGCCGCGGCTTTCAGAGCGTGCTCGACCGCGAGCGCCTCGCGGTCGTCGCGGCGCGCGACGCGCTGGTCGCCGACCTGCGCGGAGGCATCGCGCGCAAGCAAGTCCGCGAGTGCAATCCGGAGCGCGTCGTCGATCTCGTGCTCGCGGTGATCGATGGCGTGCTCGTCCATCACGTCGTCGGCATCGCACGACCCGATGCCGTGATCGAAGAGCTCGCCGATCGGATCATCGAACCGTTACGCGTTCGCAAACCGCGGAGGAAACGACCATGACGAAACCTTTCTGGATGTCACGCCTCGCCGGTACCCAAGCGGAGATGGGTGCACAACATGGCCGGCTCGTCGCCCGCGATGCAGCGGCGCTGTTCGGGTTCTACAAGACGATGCCCGAGCGCACCCTCGCCGGTGACATGACCGGGGCTGCCGGAGCCGTCGGCAAGGTCGCGGTCCGCGCGCTCGTCACCGCGTGGCAACACCGGCTCGTCCGCGATCGGCCGGCCGAGCTCGCGGAGCGCACGCGCGCGTTCGCCGAGGCGGTCAAGGAGCGCGTGCCCGAGGCGAGCGTGCGCGATTCGTTGCTCGCGTTCGCGACGATGGATTCGCTGCAGAACTGCGTGTCGCTCGCGGCGCGTGGCAAGTTCGGGCCGTTCGCGGGTACGCTGCCTCGCGCGATCGTCGGTGCGGTGCCCGCGTGTACGAGCGCGATGGCGTGGGGCCACGCCACCCACGATGGCGAGCTGATGTTCGGTCGGAACTTCGATTTCCCCGGCGTCGGCGTGTGGGATGCCGCACCCGCGTTCACGGTGTGCGCACCGACGGGCGGGATGCACTACGGCTTCTTCGCGACGCGCGGTGCCGATACGCCCGTCGTCACGGTCATCAACGAAGCCGGGCTCGTGCTCGCACCGCACACGCGCTGGCATCGCGACACCACGTTCGGGGGCGCGATGATCGTCGATGTCGTGCACGAGATCGCGCGCCGCGCCGAGACCCTCGAGGACGCGATCCGGATCGCGAGAGAGCGCCCGATCTCGTCGAGCTGGGGCATCGCGATCGGCTCGGCGCGCGAACGCTCGGGCCTCGTGCTCGAGATCGCCGGGCGAGCGCTCGCGATCGTCCGACCCGTGCCGGGTGCATCGTTCCTCACGTGCGCGAACAGCTATCGCACGCCCGCGTTGCAGGAGCGCGAGATCGCGGCGACCGAGGCGTGGTCGATTCATTCGGATCGCCGCGAGCGCCGGTTGCGTTCGCTGATCGAACAACGCCGCGAGCCCCTCTCGCCCGAGATGCTCGCGAGGTTCCTCGGCGATCGTCAGGATGGCGGCATCACGCGTCACCTCGGCGCGGTGCTCGCACAACCCACGAACGTGCACTGCGCCGTGGTCATGCCGGGCTTGCGGAAGGCACTCGTCGGGATCGATCACGCACCGGTGTGCGAGGGCAGGTGGGCCGAGCTGGCGTGGGAGTGGAGCGGTGCGACCGGCGGCTGGGAGCTCGGTGTCGCCGCAGCTTCGGGCTTCACCGCGCGGGTGCGGGACGATATCGCTGCACCGCACGATGCCGCGACGACCGCGATCTACGAGGCCGCCCAGGCCTACGACAACGCGCATGATGTCGCCTCCACGCTGGCCGCGCTCGAGCGCGCGGTCGCCGCCGCGCCGGACGATCCGTCGCTGCGCATGCCTGCCGCGTGGCTCGCGCTCGAGCATGACCAACCGGCGCGTGCGCTCGTCCACGTCGATGCGGGGCTCGCCACCGAGGCCGACCCGTATCGCCGCGGCCAGCTGCTGATGTGGGGATCTCGGATCGCGACACGCACCGGCAACGAGGCGCTCGCGGCGCGCTGGGTCGACGAGCTCGCGCGCCTCGGGATTGCCGAATTGGCCGCGGCGGCGAAGCGATCGTTTCGCGGCAAGCCGCACGTCAACTTGATGATGGCTGACGCGTATTAACGTACGCTACGATCCACCTCCATGATGCTCCTCGACATCAACGCGTTGGTCCTGATCCTCGGCGGCGTCCTGGCGCTCTCGGCGCTGATCGTCGCGAAGCATCCGGATGCTCAGCGCATCGTCGCCAAGCTCACACCCTGGCAGACGATCATCGGCATCGGCCTGATCGTGCTCGGCGTGATCAACTTCGTGAAGATGGTGCCGCACATCAGCGGTGACGCGTTCGTGAAGAACCTGATCGTCGTGGCCGCCGATCTCGTCGTGTGCGGCGGCTCGGTCTTGCTCGGCGCGATGCTCGGGATGAACCAGATCCTCGAGTGGATCCCGAGCCAGCAGGGCAAGCAGAAGTTCTACAACCTGATCCAGCAGGTGTTCGTGTTCCAGCTCCTGCTCGGCATCGTGTGCCTCGCAGGCGCGGTCGCGCACTTTCTCTATCGCTTCGGCTTGCTCAAGTTCATCGCCGCGTAGGCTCCTCGTTGCGATCCGTCGCTGGCGGAACCGGCGGCGTGAGCGCCGAGATCCGATCGCGCGTCGCACGATCGAGCTCCACGTCCTGGGCCGCGAACGCCGGCGCGAGCTGCTCGACATGGCGCCCGCCCGCGAGCACCGAGGTCACCGCCGGATGCGACGTCACCCACGCGAGGGCGAGCGTCACCGGATGCTGGCCGAGCTCGGCGGCGAGCGCGGTGAACTTCGCGGCGATGTCGAACATCGCGGGATCGCCGTAGCGCGCCTCGTACATCTTCCAATCGACGAGCCGACCGTGCTCGGGCTTGCCACCGGTGTACTTGCCGGTGAGCAGGCCACCGCCCGTCGGGCTGTACGGCACGACCGCGACGCCGAGCGCTTGCGCCATCGGCAGGAGCTCGATCTCGGCCGTCCGCTTGACGAGGTTGTACATCGGCTGCACCGCGACGATCGGCGCGAATCGCTCGAGCGCCGCGACGCCGAGCGCCTGCGCGACCTGCCATGCGGCGAAGTTCGAGCATGCCGGATACAGCACCTTGCCGGACGTCACGAGCGCGTCGAGCGCGCGCAGCGACGCCTCGAGATCCGTGTCGTCGTCGAAGCGATGCAGATAATAGACATCGATCCGATCGGTCGCGAGCCGGCGCAAGCTCGCTTCGACCGCGCGCACGAGGTGATAGCGCGAGCTGCCGCGTGCGTTCGGGCCTTTGCCGGTCGGAAAATATGCCTTGGTTGCGAGCACGATCTCGTCGCGCTCGCCGCGCATCAACCGCCCGACGATCTCCTCGGACCGACCTTCATTGTAGACGTCGGCGGTATCGATGAAGTTGACGCCGGCATCGCGCGCGGCGCGCCACACTGCGGCAGAGGTCGCTTCGTCAGAATCGCCACCGAACGACATCGTCCCGAGCGCGACGCTCGAGACCTTGACGCCGGTCTTGCCGAGCGGGCGCAGCATCAGTCGAACCTCACTCGCGCGCGAACGCCGCTTCGATCCGGCCGAGGACTTGCTCTTCAGAGGCCGAGACGCGACCGATGCCGAGGAAGCCGCCGGCGGCGCCCGCGACCATCTTCGCGAACCCGACGATCTGATTCTTGAGTAGCCGGTTCTGCTCGTCGTTGAGCTGCGCGGTCAGCGACTTGATGTACGCCTCCCACGCTTCGAGGAGCTCGTCGCTCGGGCGCTTCGCGAGCCAGGTCTGCAAGAGATCGTAGCCGGGCGTGCCCGACTCGAGGCCCTTGCCGTGTGCACCCTGAAGGATCGCGGTGCGCTCGTTGTCCTGGATCGTGCCATCGGCCCAGGCGACCTGGATGAGCGGGACGAGCGACAGCGCCGCGATCGTGTTCGCGCTCATGCCCAGGTGAACGAGCTTGTCGAGGACCGCGTCGTCGGTCATGCCTGAGACTTTGCGGAGGTCCTCCCGCGACGACTGCGAGTCGAGCTTCGACTTCATCGCGGCGATCTTTTCTCGGTTCTCTTTGTCGTAGAACTGATTTTCGAGGGCCGCGCCGCGTTCTTCGAGAGTGACTTCGCTCATGGGGCGAACTTACCTGAACTTTTTTGCTCTTGCTCGTCGATGCGCGCCCGGGCTAAACCCCGGGGCAATGCGGCGCTTTTTTGTTCTCGGCGCACTGGTTGGCTGCGCGACCGGCATTCGCATGGAAGCCCCCGTGGATGCTGACGCCTCAGCCCCACGGGATGGTGCCACCGGGCACGGCTCCGACACCGGCACGAACACCCAGGGGTCCGGGTCGGGCTCGGGAACTGGCACCACAGCCCCGACCACGCTGCCGCTGCTCCTGAGCGAGATCACGCTCGCGCCGACCGGCTCGGAGTACATCGAGATCGTGAACCCGACCGCGTTCGCCGTGCCGCTCGCGAACCTCTATCTGAGCGACAACGGCAACTACTTCAAGCTGCCCGCCGGCGCGCCGACCCTCACGAGCGGCGACTTTCTCATCAAGTTTCCCGCGAACGACATCGTCCCCGCCCACGGCGTGATCACGGTCGCGCTCGGTTCGTCGGCGGCGTTTCACACCGCGTTCGGCGCGGACCCCACGTACTCGATCGCCGATGGCAACGTCACGATCGTGACCTCGATGTCGCCGTCGCTCACCGATAGTGGCGAGGTCGTCGTGCTGTTCCAGTGGGACGGCACGGCGTCGGTCGTACACGACGTCGATCTCATGATCGCGGGCACGCCCACGAGCGGCAATACGATCGTGTCCAAGAGCGGTTATCCGCAGCTCACCAGCTCGTACAAGACCGATAGCAACTCGATCGCCGCGCAGGTCGGCGCACCGTCCAGCGGGTTCTCGACCAAGCGGATCATGCTCGAGACCGGCCACGAGACCCAGACCGGCGGCGGAAACGGCTACTCCGGCGACGACGAGACCAGCGAAGCGACCGGCATGACGTGGGATTCGACGTTCAGCGCGCCGACCCCCGGCGCCGTACCGGCCGCGCTCCTCCAATAGTTGGTACCTTTGCCCCGTGGCAGTGCAGGGTCAGACGCAGGGACCGAAGAATGGCCATAAGGCGGGCCAGGGGCGGCGGACGAGCCTGCGCTTGTGGCTCGTGCCGATGGGCATCCTCGGCGGCATCGCGCTCCTGATCTTCATCTCGCTCTACACGCTCGACCATCACCTCACCGGCGGGGTCAACGATCCGAATCCGGCGAGTGGACCGGCGCGTTACCTCAAGTTCGAACCCGGCCTGATCAGCGACGCGCTCTCGGGCCTTGCCGGCATGACGGCCGCGGTGCTCGGCATCGTGATCACGGTCGTCTCGCTCCTCGTGCAGCTGACCGCCGAGCGCTACACCGGCGTCGCGCAGATGTTCTTGCGCGATCGCACGAACGTGACGGTGATGGCGTACTACGTCGTCACGTGCTGCGTCGGCGTGGCGCTATCGCTGTCGCTGCACTCCGAGTTCGTGCCGCGCGCGGCGATCTTCTCGATGATGTGCGCGGTCGCGTTCGGCCTCGTGATCATGCTGCCGTACTTCGCGTACGTGTTCCGCTTCCTCGAGCCGGTCAGCCTGATCGCGCGGATCCAGACCGAAGCCGCGAAGGATGTCGCGAGCGCATCGAGCTCGCACGATCCGCAGTTCATCGCCGATGCCCAAGGTCCGGCGCTGTCCGCGCTCGAGGAGCTGACCGACATCACGTCGAACTCGATCTCGGGCAAGGACAAGATCATCGCGAGCCGCGCGGTCGATGCGATCAAGGACTTCATCATCGGCTACCTCGAAGTGAAGAGCCGTGCCGAGAAGTCTTGGTTCCAGATCGGCGAGGGGATCCGGGAGAACCCCGACTTCGTCGCGATGGATCCCGAGTCACTGCGCGACCTCGAGACCAACAAGACCTGGCTCGAGTGGAAGGCGCTGCGCCAGTACCTCGGCATCTACGCCGAGGCGCAGGGCGACATGCCCGACATCAACTATCTGATCGCGATCGATACGCGCTACGTCGCCGAAGCGGCGCTGGCCAAGAAGGACCACGAAGTCCTCGAGCTCGCGTTTCGGTTCTTCAACAGCTACCTGCGGGCGGCACTCAACGCGCGTGCGGTGCGTACCGCGTACAACGTACTCAACCAGTATCGCCTGATGGTCGAGAGCATGATCCGCGGCAACGCCGATGCGTTCGCGCTCGAAGGCGTGCGCCACATGATCTACTACGGCCGCACGAGCTATGACATGCAGCTCGGGTTCGTGACCGAGACCGTCGCGTACGACGTCTCGGCGCTGTGCGAGTTCGCTCACGCGCAGGGCAAGGGCCTCGATGCGAAGATGCTCGAGCTGTTCCTGGACCTCGACCAGCCGCTGCGGATGAAGAAGCAGGAAGCCGGGCTCCAGGGCATCCGCAAGGCCCAGATGAAGCTGGCCTGCTACTACCTGGCGGTCGGGGCCGAGGACCGAGCCCGCCAGATCGCCGCCGACATGGTCGGTGAGGATCGCGAGCGCCTCAGCTC
>JANXOP010000104.1 GCA_025357755.1 Kofleriaceae bacterium
ACTTGAACACCGCGAGCGAAACGAAGAACGTGATCGCCGAGAAGAACAGGCCGATGCCGCGGTGTAGCGGACCTTCTGTCTTCGGGGTGCACATCACGAAGATCGCGCCGAGCAGCGGGATGCCGAGGATGAGCGGCAGCAAAAAGCCGCCTTGCGTGAGGGCGTTCATGGCATCTCCTCCGTCGGCACGCGAACCGTGACGGGAGTCATCTGGTGCGAGATCGCGTCGTCGATACAGAGCGCGATCGACGAGCCGGTTGCATCGCCGCGACGGATGTCGCGATCGGCAGGCTCGCCGGGGAGGTTCTTGTCGCCATCACAGGCCGGTACGCCATCGAGATGCCAGTGCAGCTTCACGTTCGACCCGACGATGCCCGCGCCGGGCTCGGCGTGGAGGTGGAGCTGATCGCTCTTGAGCGACACCGTCACCGCCGGATGGCGATGACAATCGGTGACGAAGAACACCGCCGCCGCGCCGACGACGACGCCGACGAGGTAGCGCTGGACCTGGCCGTTCTGGAACCAGCGAGCGAGCCGGCCGAACAGGCTGACCACGAACGCGGCACCGTTGACCGCGACCGTGTCGATCACGAAGCGATCGACGATCTCGAACAGGCCCTTGCACGCAGCCTTGAACGGGCGAACGATCGTGGCGTCGTAGAATTCGTCGACCCAGAGCTTGTTCTTCGAGGCAACCCACGCACCGTGGAGCGGTCCCTCGACGAGCTTGGCGACCGTCGGGGATGGGCCGCGACCGTAGAGCATCCACGCGAGGCCGATGCCGAGCGAACCGATACCGAGCGCGACCACCATCAGGGCGATCGAGACGACATCCGAGGGCTCGTGACCGATCTCTGGCTTGACGCCGGCATCGACCCACCACACATGAGTGATCGAAGGGGCGAGCCAGGTCTCGAGCGCGTGGAACGCGTGCGGGATCTTGTGCAGCGCCTCGAGCTCCGGCACGCCGAGGAAGCCGATCACGACCGCGAAGAACGCCAGGACGACGAGCGCCGAGAGCATCGAAGGCGGCGACTCGTGCGCATGCTTGGCTTCTTCGGAGCGCTCGGTACCCGAGAACACGAGGAAGTAGAGCCGCCACATATAAAAGGCAGTGCCGAGAGCGGCGATGAGGAGCCCGCCCCACAGGAGGTAGCCGTAGAACGCAGGCCAACCAGGAGGTGCGCCAGCGCCGGCGACCGACCATGCGCCGCCGAGGATCGCGTCCTTCGAGAAGAAGCCGGCGAACGGGAAGATGCCCGCGATCGCGAGGCAAGAGATCATGAACGTCGCGCGCGTGACCGGCATGTGCTTGCGCAGTCCGCCCATCGTCGTGATGTCGCCCGGCGTCTTCGAGCCGCCATGCTCCATGCCGTGCATGACCGAGCCTGCGCCGAGGAACAAGCACGCCTTGAAGAACGCGTGCGTGCCGAGGTGGAACACCGCGGCCGCGTAGTGACCGGTGCCCGCGGCGACGAACATGAAGCCGAGCTGCGAGACCGTCGAGTATGCGAGGACCTTCTTGAGATCGGTCTGCGCGAACGCGATGAAGGCGGCGACGAGGGCCGTCAGCAGGCCCACCGTCGAGATCACGATCATCGCGGTCGTCGAGACCGAGTACAGGAACGACAACCGGCACACCATGTAGACACCGGCGGTGACCATGGTGGCGGCGTGGATGAGGGCGGAGACCGGCGTCGGTCCCGCCATCGCGTCCGGAAGCCAGATGTAGAGCGGGAGCTGCGCGCTCTTGCCGCATGCGCCGATGAACAGGCAGATGCCAGCGGCCGCGGCGAGGCGCTCGTGGCCCCAGACCTGCGAACCGTTCGGGCCCCACGCGGTCGCGGCGTACTTCGCGCCATTGCCGATCGACTTGAGGTCGGCGAAGTCGAGTGACTTCACGGCCCAGAACAGGAGGAACATGCCGAGGAGGAACGCGAAGTCACCGATCCGGTTGACGACGAATGCCTTACGACCGGCGTACGCGTACGCGTCGTTCTCGTACCAGAACCCGATCAACAGGAACGAGCACAGGCCGACGCCCTCCCAGCCGATGAACATCACCGGCAGGCTCGCCGCGAGGACGAGGATCAACATCGCGCCGGTGAACAGGTTGAGGTAGCCGAAGTAGCGCGAGTAGCCCTTGTCGTGGCTCATGTAGCCGGCCGAGTAGATGTGAATCCACGTGCCGACGAACGTGATGATCAGGATCATCACGGCGGAGAGCGTGTCGAGATGGAACGCGAGGTCGGCCTTGAAGCTGCCGACTTCGATCCACTTCCACGCGACCTGAGTGATGCCTTCACCTTCCCAGAGCGCCTTCGGCGACATGTTTCCGGTCGCGTCGACGGTGTGCTGGAACAGGCCCCAGAACACCATGACGCCGGAGAGCACGCACGCCGCCGCGACGGTGCCGACCGCGATGAACGTCACGGTGCTCTTCGAGAGCCGCTTGCCGAGCAAGAGGTTGATGGCCGAGCCGCAGAGCGGCAGGACTGCGATCCAGGCGAGGGCCGGGAGGCCGAGGAACGATAGTGTTTGGGGATCCATCGTTAGTTGCTCTCAGTGCCGGAGGGCGTTGAGCTTGTCGACATCGACACTGCGTCGACCGCGGAACACCGCGACGACGATCGCGAGACCGACCGCGGCCTCGGCAGCAGCAACAGCGATGACGATGAGCGCGAAGGTGTGAGCCGAGAGCGCGCCAACATCACCCCACATGCGCGAGAACGTCAGCAGCGTCATGTTCGCGGCGTTGAGCATGAGCTCGACACTCATCAGGATGATCATCGCGTTGCGGCGCAGGAGCACGCCGACCATGCCGATCAAGAACAGGACCGCGGCGAGGACCAAGAAGTGGCCGTAGCCAACATTGAACAACACGTCGTTCATGGGTGCGTCCCCGGATCGGCATCGGTGCCGTCATGCGGGTGGAGCGGGCGGGCGATCGCGATCGCACCGACCACGGCCACCAAGAGGAGGATCGAGATCGCTTCGAACGGGAACAGGCCCGATCCGAACAGGTCCATCCCGACTGCCTTCACGGTGCCCCACGGGACCGATTCGGCCGGGGTGGTGCCATATGGTGCGAGCGTGAGCGCACCTGGCGCACCCATGCCGACCGCGCCGCTCGTCGGGACCACGACGTTCATCAGGATGCCGGCGAGCCGACCGACCAGATAGAGCATCGCGATGCCGCCGATGACTTGCCCTGCCCGACCGCTCGGAGCGACGGGTTCGTCCTCGGGGCGGTTGAGGATCATGATGACGAACACGAACAGCACCATGATGGCGCCGGCGTAGACCAGCATCTGCAGCACCGCGAGGAACTGCGCGTACAGCATCATGTAGATGGCGGCGATGCCGACGAAGCTGCCGACCATGCCCATGACCGCGGCGATCAGGTTGCGACGCGTGATCACGAACAGCGCGCCACCGATGCAGGCTGCGGAGAAGATCCAGAACAGGATCGCCATGCCCTTGCCGTGCGACTCGACGACGTCGTCGTGCGGATGCACGACCGACGGAACATCGGCCTGCTGTCTCGCGCCAGGAGCTGCTTGTGCCGCCTGTCCGGCCTGTGCCGGTTGCGCGTGAACGATGGTCGGCGTCGCGACACCGAGCAGCGCGAACGCTATCAGCAGGGCAAAGATCTTCATGCCGCTCTCCGAATCTTGGCTTCGAACTCCGGCCAGAACTTCGTGAGGAAGCCCATCGCCGGCCATGCGGCGGCATCGCCGAGCGCGCAGATCGAATTGCCCGCGATGCCGTGGGCGATCGTGCCGAGCAGCTCGAGGTCGCCCGGCTTGCCCGAGCCATCCGCGATCCGGCGCGAGACCTTCTCGAGCCAGCCCGTACCCTCGCGACACGGCGTGCACTGACCGCACGACTCGTGGGCGAAGAACTTGAGGATCCGCCACAGCGCCTTGGGGATGTCGGTCTGATCGTCCATCACGACGACGCCACCCGAGCCCGCCATCGTGCGGAGCGGCTTGCCGCCACCGAGATCGAACTGCTTGCCCGGGAGGTAGTTGACCGGCTTGATCCGCTCGTCGGTCTGGAGCGCGTCGAACTCGATCGGCACGTCGAGCTCGGACGGGTCTAGCGGCGGCATCGAGACGCCGCCCGGGATCACGGCCTTGACCGAACGACCCTTCCACACACCGCCGCAGACTTCGTTGATCAGCTCGTTGAACGTGATGCCGATCGGCAGCTCGAACACGCCAGGCTTGTTGACGTGACCGGACACGCACACGATGCGCGTGCCACCCGAGCGCCCCATGCCGAGGTCGGCGAACCACTTGCCGCCCTTGTCGATGATCGCCGGGACGTTCATCAGCGTCTCGACGTTGTTGACGATCGTGGGGTTACCGAACAACCCCTTGACCGCCGGGAACGGCGGCTTCAACCGCGGCTGACCGCGCTTGCCTTCGAGGCTGTTGAGCAGGGCGGTCTCTTCGCCGCAGATGTACGCGCCCGCGCCACGATGCACGGTGAGATGGACCTCGACACCGGTGCCGAGGATGTTCTTGCCGAGGTAGCCACGCGCGTACGCTTCTTCGACGGCCTTCACGAGCACGAGGTACTCGCGCATCATCTCGCCGCGGATGTAGATGTAGTTGTGGATCGATCGCAGCGCGTGCGCCGCGATCGCCATGCCCTCGATGAGCAGGTGCGGATCCCAGTACATCAGCTCGCGGTCTTTGCAGGTGCCCGGCTCGGACTCGTCGGCGTTGCAGACGAGGTGAACTTGTTTGCTACCCGGCGGGACGAAGCCCCACTTCACGCCGGTGGCAAAGCCTGCGCCACCGCGACCGCGAAGGTTCGAGGCCTTCACTTCGGAGGTGACATCTTCGGGGCGCATCGCGAAGGCTTTGCGCAGCGCTTGATAGCCACCCGTTTTTTCGTACCCGGCGAGCGTCTTTGCAGACTCGTCGCCAAAGCGTGCCGTAACGACTTTTGTATCGCGACCGGTCGGCATCACACCACCTCCGATTCGGGACGAGGATTCGCGGTGAGGTCGGCGAGAATTCCCTCGACGTCCTCGGGTTTGATATCGAGCAAGTACTTCGTGCCGACGATCGCACACGGCGCATTGGCACACGCTGCGATGCACTCTTCTTCGACGAGCTGGAACTGCTTGTTCGACATGCCCTTCTTGAAGCCGAGCTTCTTCTCGAAGGCGTCGAGCACCTCGTAGCCGCCGCGCAACATGCACGAGATGTTCGTGCACATCCGGATGATGTTCGTGCCGGCGGGTTCGCGCCGGAACATCGTGTAGAACGTCGCGACGCCGAAGACGTGGGCGTACGAGAGGTCGAGCGTGCGCGCGACTAGCCGCAACGCATCATCGGTCAGGGCACCGAACTCTTTTTGGGCCAAGTGAAGCGTGGCGAGGACCGCCGGCTGCTTGCTCCCGGAGACCGTATAACGTTCGCAAATCGCCGTGATCTTGTTCTGGCTGTCTGCGGAGAATTCGAGTGACATCGGGATGTTGCCTCGTGCTCTGGCGAGCGGCCGGAACATATGAGGCGGTTGGCACCGCGTCAACGGACGGTAGGGACTAAAGCGAGTGTCAGATCCGTGTTATCGGTTCCAAAACATGGCTCAGGACGCCCCGCTCAACCGGCCCCTGTCTCGGATGGAGCGCTTCGCGCTCCGCTTCGCCGAGCTCGCGAACGATGATCCGCGCGGTAAGTGGCTGCAAACGCGCTTCCTGCGCGGGTTCTCCTACACGTGGGTGCGCGCGTGCATCGCGCAGCGGATCTTCGCGGATGGCCTCGACGAGCTCCTCGATCTGCAACCCGAGACCGGCATCATGCTGTGCTCGAACCATCGGAGCTTCTTCGACCAGTACGTCATGCTGCTGGCCTGCTACATGGGCCCGGCCGCGTGGGCCAAGCATCTGTACTTCCCGGTCCGCTCGAACTTCTTCTACGACCAGCCACTCGGCGTCGTCGTCAACGCGGCGATCGCGGGTGGCGCGATGTACCCGCCGATCTACCGCCAGGCCGAGCGCCGCGCGCTCAATGACGATGCCCTCGATCGCATGGTCAAGATCGTCCAGACCCCGGGCAACGTGCTCGGCATGCACCCCGAGGGCACGCGCGGCAAGGGCCCCGATCCGTACACCTTCCTGCCGGCGCAACCGGGGGTCGGCAAGCTCGCACTCGTCGGCCGGCCAACCGTGATCCCCACCTTCATCCACGGGCTCGGCAACAACGTCGCGGTCGACATCGCGCAAAACTTCACGAAGGGCGCGCGCACCGATCACGCGGTGATCATCGTGTTCGGTAAGCCGGTCGACTACTCCGACCTCGCCGCCGAGAAGCCGCGGCCGACGCTCTACAAGAAGTGCGCTGACCGCTTCATGCAGCACGTCAAGCAGCTCGGCGAGCGCGAGAAGGAGCTGCGCGCGCAGCTCCCCTCACTCGCCGACGACGATCCGCGCTGGCTGAACAACCGCGGCGCGAACAAGCTCTACGCGTACGAGGGCTAACTAACTAGCCCTTCCCGACCGTGGTTGTCTTCGCTCTGGAGCCGCACTAGCTACTCGAGGCTCACGCTGAAGTCGATGAGGTTCGCGGCGAGCCCGCGATCGTCGGCGGCTTCGATGTGGACGTGAAGCTTCTGGCCTTTGTCGCTCGCCGGGATCTTGAACGGCGTGGTGCGCTTGTAGGTCGCGTCGCTGTAGCCGTCGTTGGTGTACTGGTCCGGGCTATCCGGCAACGCCGTGGTGCCAACCGCGAAGCTCGTCGAGAACGTGGTCACCGGTGAGGACGCAAAGCCATCGCCCGTGCTCGTGCCGGCGGCTGTGGTGATCGAGACATCGATCGAATAGTTCGCATCACCAGTCGGCAAGGACAGCATTGGCGCGGTGTCCTGATCGGTCGCGTTGCCGACGAACGCTTCGAGCTCGACGTGGATGGTGGGGCCGCGGTCGGTCTTGTCCGCGATCGTGCACGATGTCAGGAGCAGCAACAGGCATCTCATCGCTCTCACTTACGCTCTCCAAACGCGATGCCGCGAATACTTCGGAACACCGTCGTGACCGCCCCCGCGCGGACGTTCGCGCGACCTTGCGCTCCGTTGCGACCGCCACCGGCCGAGGAGCCCGAGCTCCCACTTTGACCTTGTTGCGCGTTGCGCGTCGCCGTCGTCCTGCCGCCGGCGCCGCCGGTACCGCCATTGCCGCCGTTGCCCGCGGCACCACCGCTGACATCCGTGGCGATGAAGTTGCGGAGCTCGGGGAACGCTTGATCGTAGACCACGTCGACGGTGCCACCGTTGCCACCATCGCCACCGGCACCACCGTTGCCACCGCTGCCACCATTGCCGGCGGCGCCATCACCAACGACGACGGTGACCTTGTTGCCGTCCTTGTCGTCCTCTTGCACCGACTTGGTGCGCTGATCGCCACCATTTCCGCCCTCGCCACCTTCACCACCCGAGCCACCGGCGCCGCCTACGGAAGAGAACTCGAGCGGGCGGTCCGCGGGCGCGAGGTAGAAGTGGGTGTTCGCGATCACCGCGAACAGCTTGGGATAGAACTTCGTCGAGACGATCGTGACGTACGCGGTGAGCCGCCCGCCGTCCCCACCTTGGGTGCCGCGGCCGCCCTCGCCGCCCGCGGTGCCGTTGGCGCCCTGGCTGCCGGAGGATCCCGAGTGACCGTAGCTGCCGGAGCTCCCGGAGCCGCCCGAGAGGCCCGAGCCGGTAAAGCAGCTGTACTCCGGTTGCCAGGTCTCGTGGAACTCCCACTTCGGATCGAGCGTGTAGACGACCTTCGCGGTGAACCCGGTCTCGATCGATTTCTGGACGTCACCGTCAGGATACAGCGTGCCCTTCGCGTCGCCGCGGATCAGCGGGCCCGTGACCGAGAACGTCGAGGCATCGAACGCGTCGACATCGCTGCCAATCCCGCGCAACACCGGTTGCGAGCCGGGCCACTGCACGGTGCCGTTGACGTACAGCCGACCTTCGCGACCCGGGCACAACCCGGGTTGGTCGTGGAGGTTGACCGAGAGCGAGAGGATCCGCGCGTCGGCGAGCTTGCGCAGCACCGGATCCGGTCGCTCGGGTGGAAACTCCGAATACTGAAAACATCCCGCCAGACCCGCCAGACCCGCCAGATTGGCCAGACCCGCGCTCGTCACCCACTTCATCGCGCACCTCCCGGATTGACGAGCGGGGCGTGGATCTTTTGATTGTAAGGTTCGGCTTGTTGCCGCACATACGCCGGGCGGTTCAGCGACGGCGGCGTCTGCCACTCGTGATACGGCGGCGGGCTCTTGCCGCCGTAGTAGCCGTAGCCAACGCCGACCACGCCGGCGATCGCGAGCACGAGCCCGAGGTTCGCCGCGAGCGTGACCGCCGCGCCCGAGGTGTACGCGCGTTGCTCCGGCGCGCCAGCCATCGCCGGAGTGACGGTCTCGGTCTGCAACTTCGGCGCGATGACGAGCGAGAGCACGAGGCCGATCGCGACGCCCGCGATTCCGCCGCGCACCATCTTGTTGCCGAGATCCTTGTGCGCGAGCGCCTCGCGATAGAGCCGCGTGTTGTAGTCGCGCGCGATCTGGCGGCGCGCTTCGTACTCGGCGTCGCTGGTCGCTTCGAGCGCCTGCTCGGAGCTGATCCGCTCGCGCCCCTCGACGATCTCGAGGCTCCCCGGTGTATCGAGCACGTAGATGCCCTGCCCGGTCCCGCGATACGGCGCGCCGTATCCGGTTGTAGGTGGGGATTGCACCGACGTGATGCAGGCCGAAAGTAGACCGAGAGCAACGAGGCGCACTGCACGCATTGTGCGTTATTTCCAGCTAAGCTTGAACGAGTGGCTGCAGGTACGGACGAGACGCAAACCGACCTGGTGCTCGCGCCATCGAAGCCGGGACTCCCGGAGGCCACCGAGCTGCTCGCGGGTCGCTATCAGATCGTGCGGTGGCTCGGCGGTGGCGGGATGGGCCAGGTCTACGAGGTCATCGACACCGAGCTCGACGAGCGGGTCGCGCTCAAGGTGCTGCGGTCCGGCCTCTCGAACGAGGCGATCGAGCGGTTCCGCCGCGAGGTCAAGCTGACGCGCCGGATCCAGCATCGCAATGTCGCGCGGATGTTCGATATCGGCGAGCACGCGGGCGAGAAGTTTCTGACGATGGAGCTCGTCACCGGGAGCTCGCTCAAGCCGGATGGCAAGCCGATGGCGTGGAGCGAGCTGCGCGCGATCGCCGAGCAGATCTGTGCGGGCCTCGCCGCGGCGCACGCCGCTGGCGTGGTGCATCGCGATCTCAAACCCGACAACATCATGATCGAGGCGACCACCGGCCGCGCCGTGATCACCGATTTTGCCATCGCGCGCACCGTCGAGGAACCGGGCATCACGCAGATCGGCGGCGTGATCGGCACGCCGCGCTACATGTCGCCCGAGGCGCTCAACGGCGAGGAAGTCGACGCGCGAGCGGATCTGTTCTCGCTCGGCGTGATGCTGTTCGAGCTCGCGACCGGCGAGCGCCCGTGGTCGGGCGACACCCCGATCGCGGTCGCGGTGGCGCAAGCCACGAGCGAGCCGCGCGTGATGAACACCGAGACCACCGACATCCCGCCCTCGTTCGGCGAGCTGGTTGCCGCGTGCTTGCAGATCGATCCGAAGGCGCGGCCGGCGAGCGCGCTCGACATCGGCAACGCGATCGCGAGCGGGATCCGGGGCGTGTTCGCGCGGCCGGCCCAGCGGCCGGCACCTGTCGCTGCGACGACCACCCTCGCGGTGCTCGCGACCCACTGCAGTCCTGGCGACGAGTACCTCGCCGACGGCATGCGCGAGGACATCACCGATACGCTGTCCACCGCGTCGGGCTTGCGCGTACGACCGATCGGCTCGATCACCGGGACGACGGATCCACGCGAGCTCGGGCGCGCGCTCGCGGTCGAGCATGTCGTGGTGTCTTCGCTGCGGCGCACGCCCCAAGGGCTCCGGATCTCCGCGCGCCTGATCAACGTCGCCGATGGCTTTCAGATCTGGGCGCATCGCGTGGATTGCGCCGAGGCCGAGATCCTCGTCCAGGCCGAAGCACTCGCGCGCGGTGTCGCGAATGCACTCTCGGCGCGCGCGGTCGAAGCGACGCGGCCGACCGACCCGCGAGCCGTCGAGGCGTACCTGCGTGGGCGTGCCGAGTTGCGCCACTTCTGGGGCGTCCACATCACGCGCGCCGCGGATCAACTCGAGCAGGCCGTCGAGTACGCGCCAACCTCGGCGCCGATCCTCGGCGCGTACGCGTTCGCCGCGGTCAATGCGTGGGTGATGAGCTCGGTGCCGACCGCCGCGATCCGCGCGCGCAAGGCGCTCGATCGCGCGTTACCCCTCGGCCATGGCGAGGCGTACCTCGCGGCCGCGTCGTACTGGATGAACCAAGGCGATCCGGAACGCGGCGTTCACAACCTCGGCATCGCGCTCGTTCGCGCGCCGATGTCGGGCCACGTCCACGAGCTCGCCGGGCGGATCTCCGTCGAGATCGAGAGCCTCGAGGCCGCTCGCCATCACTTCGAGACCGCGATCGGCCTCGATCCGAGCCGCGCGGACATCATCACGGGCGACCTCGCACGCCTCGAAGGGCTGTCAGGTAACTGGGCGAGCGCGGATGCGCGGGCACAGGGCTTGATCGCGAATCCCGACAACGCGATGAGGCAGCTGGGTTATTTGATGAAGGCGCGGCTCGGCACCTGGCGCTCGCACGGCGAAGCGATGCTCGCGGACGCCGCACAGTTCGTGCCGAACATCGCCGAGGGCGCCTCGAAGATCATCGAGTTCATGGTCTCGCTCGGCCGCACCGGCACCATCGATCAAGCGGCATGGCGCCGGTTCCTCGCGATGTACACCGGCAACGACAATCCCCAGCGCCAGCAGCTGATGGGCTTGCAGATCCTCGTCGAGGGTGCGCTGGTCTACGATCGCCTCGAGATCGCGCTCGAGACCTTCGCGATCGCGGCGCAACGCGGCCTGATGGATCGCGTGTGGCTCGATCACTGTCCGCTGTTCGTCAAGGTCGCGAACGATCCGCGCTTCCTCGAGAGCCGCCTGGTCGTCGATGCGCGTGCAGCTCGCGTGCTCGCGACCTTCCGCGCGACCCAGTCGGGTTAGCGATCGTCGCCGGGCTTGACGAGCCGAGGCGGCTGACGCGGCGCGTGCGGCTCGGCCTCGGCATCGCGCGTGAACGAGATGAACGCCATCTGAGGCCGGCGCGACGCATCGCTGGTCACGAACCGGATGCCTTCGAACAACCAGCCCTTGCCGACCCACAGGTTCACGACCTCCTCGATCGTCTCGTCGGTGACGGTCGAGATCTCGACGAACTTGTAGACCAGCGGCTTCATCAACCGACCGGGCGCTTGTTCAACAGCTTGGCGGCGTACGGCGCGTGATAGCTGATGATGATATCGGCGCCCGCGCGGCGCATACCGAGCAGGGTCTCCATCACGATCCGCTCCTTGTCGATCCAACCGCGCTCGGCGGCCGCTTCGATCATCGCGTACTCGCCGCTCACCGAATACGCAGCGATCGGCAGGTTCACTTCGTCGGACACCGCGCGGATCACGTCGAGGTACGCGAGCGCGGGCTTGACCATCACCATGTCGGCACCCTCGTCGGCATCCATCTGCACTTCGCGCACGGCCTCGGCGACGTTCGCCGGATCCATCTGATGCCCCTTGCGGTCACCGGACTGCGGCGCCGAATCGACCGCCTCGCGAAACGGGCCGTAGTACGCCGAGGCGTACTTCGCGGAGTACGCCATGATCGCGACATGATCGAAGCCGTCCTCGTCGAGGCTCTCGCGACAGGCACCGACGAAACCATCGAGCATGCCCGACGGGGCGACGACATCGACACCCGCCTTCGCATACGACACGACCGTGCGCGCGAGGTTCTCGAGCGACGCGTCGTTGTCGAGCTGGCCCTCGGTGAGCACGCCGCAATGGCCGTGATCGGTGTATTCGCAGAAGCACGCATCTGCCATCACGACGAGGTGCGGAGTCTGCTTCTTGATCGCGCGGATCGCCTTCTGGACGATGCCGCCATCGTTCCAGGCTTGCGAGCCGACGCTGTCCTTCTTCTCGGGGATGCCGAACAGCATGATGCTCGGGATGCCGAGGTCCGCGACGGCGGCCGCGGCTTCGACGGCCTTGTCGATCGAGTAGTTGAACTGGCCGGGCATCGAGCTGATCGGCTTCTCCACGCCCGAGCCGGGGACGACGAACATCGGATAGACAAAATCGTCGGGGGCGATCCGAGTCTCGCGCACCAGGCGGCGGAGGTTCTCGGTACGCCGCATCCGGCGCGGCCGGTAGTCGGGGAAGTTCATGCTGCCGGCTAGCATAGCGCGGCAAGGGCTGCCGCGAAGGCCTCGGGTGTCGGCGCCGCTGCCACCCGCGCCTCGATCCCCGCCGCGCGCAACGCGGCCGCGGTGGTCTCGCCGATCGCACAGAACCGCGTAGCTAACCGTTCGAGCGGGCCCAGCAGCGCCACCAGTGCGGTGACTTGCGAGGGTGCAAAAACGCCGCACACCGCACCGTCCGCGAGCGCAGCACGGCCCGGTCCGAGCGCCGGATCATCCGCTTCGACCGCGACGGTCCGGTACGCCGCGACATCGACCACCTCGAGGTTTGCCGCGCGCAGGATCTCGATCACGTCGGTCCGACCCTCGTCCGCGCGCGGCACGAGCACGCGGCCTGTGATCCCACTCGAGACGAGCGCGTGCGCGAGCCCAGCACCATCGCGCACGTGAGGCGGATGATGAGCCGCGAGCTCCGCACCCGCGAGCGCCTGCAGGGTCGCGGGGCCGACAGCCCAGATCGGCGCGGTCGTACGCGCGAGCACGCGCGCCAGCGCATTCGCACCGCGCGCGCTGAGTACGACGATCGCATCGAACGGCCCGGTCGCGAGGGCACGCGCGAGCGCCTCGGGATCCGCGGCTGGCGCCCAGCGTGTCACCGGCATCGCGATCGCTTCGATCCCTCGTGGGGCGAGCTGGGCAGCATACGCAGCGACATCCGCCGGTTCTCGCGTCAGCACAGCACGGGGCACACCTCATGGTAGCGTGCGCGAGTGCGGTCTCGCTTGGTCTTCGCGCTGATGTTGGTGGCCTTCGTCGCGTGCGAGCACCCCACGACGCCCCAGCCCGGTAAGCCCGACCCGAGCGACCAGAGCGACCCGAGCGACAAGCGCGGCCAGCCAACGTCGCCGACCAGCCCCAAGGTCGTCATCACCACCGCCAAAGGCGAGCTCGCCGTCGACGTCGAGGTCGTCTCGACCGAGGCCAAGATCGAGCGCGGCCTGATGTACCGGCAGTATCTCCCGCCCGAGGCCGGCATGCTGTTCCTGCTCGGGATCGAGAAGGACTGGACGTTCTGGATGCGCAACACGCTCATCCCGCTCGACATGATCTTCATCCGCAAGGACATGACGATCGCGGGCATCGTCGAGAATGCCGAGCCGAAAACCGAATCGATGCGGGCGGTCGGCGAGACCTCGCTGTACGTGCTCGAGGTCAACGGCGGCTGGACGCGCTCGCACGGCGTGATCAAGGACGCGAAGGTTCGGTTCGCGAACCTCCCGGTTCAGTGACCGCTGCCGCTGCCGCCACCGTCGGGAATAAAGGCCGGTAGGTCGACCGAAACGCTCACCGCTTGCTCGGCCGGTTGCGGCGCGACCGTGACCTGCTGACAGAACGCCGCGAGCTTGTCGCTGTTGCGCTCGTAGTACGTCATCGCAGCCATCCCCTGCACCTCCGCCGGGAACGGCACCACGCACGCGGTGTACGTGTTCGGCATCAGCTCGGTGAACTTCGCGGGCTCGCCCTTGCGAATGATCACCCACTGCGAGCTGCCCGGCCCCGCCGCGGCCATGCGGAGGTTGAGCTCGTTCGCCGTGGTCGCGTTGAAGACACCGCTCGCGACCCACGCGTTCGCGATGCCGAGCTGACCGCGGCGCGGCGCGGCCGTGACGTCGAGCGTGACCGCACCGGTCTGGACCTCGAGGTCGACCTTGACCTCCTTGCCCGGCGGCACGACGACCTCCTTCGAGTAGAACTTCATACCGGTCATCGGCATGCCGACCGTGGCGCTCACCTTGTACGTATCGGGGGCGAGGCGATCGTAGCGATAGCTGCCATCGGGACCGGTCGCGACGCCGTAGATCGCGCCGGGCGTGGTGGTCGATTGGCAGCTCACGAAGATGCCCTCCGCCGGCTTGCCGCCCGCGACGAGCGCGCCCGAGATGGCGCCGAACTTCTGGAGCTCGAGCACGAGCTGCGCCTGGTTCGCTTGATCGGTCGGCACGCGCATCGCCTTGCTGCGTCCGATGTCGGGTTGCTCCGCGGTGATCGCGAGGTCACCATCGTTGAAGCCGGCGAGCGAGAACGTGCCGTCGGCGCCGGTGGTCGCGGTCTTCGCGGCTGCGCCCATGCCGCCGAACGCCGCGGCGTTGCTCGTGCCGTTACCGAACAGCTGACGGCCCGCGTACACGGTCGCGTTCGGCACCGGCGTCCCGTCTGCCGTCACGATGCCGCCGAGCGTGCGGCCCTTCTGGACGATGATCGTGCCGGTGTCCGTGGTCTTGCCGGGCTCGACGACGATCGTCTTGCCGCTGGACTGGAAGTTCGGGCCACGCACGTTCAGCTCGTAGCTCTGCGGTGCGAGGGCGTCGAGCTCGAAGTCCGCACCGGTGAAGCTCTGCTCCGAGAAGCCGATCGTGATCGTGAACGCGATCGGTGCCGAGCCATCGCTGATCGCGATGTGACCCTTCACGCCGCCCTCGGGCTTCAAGACGATCTTGAGATCCTTGGTCCCGGTCTGGGCGACCACGCCCTCGGACGCGCCGCGCCGACCGCGCGTGACGCCGCGTTCGCGCGCCGCCGAAATCTCGTAGCTGCCAGGCGCTAGGCCGCTGAGGGTGAACTTGCCCGCGGCATCGGTCAGCTCCTCGGGGAAGCCGCGCAGCCGGAATTGCGTGAAGTCCTGCATCGCCTTCGGATCGCGAAAGTTCGGGCCCGCGGAGACCTGCGCGCCTTCGATCGGGTTGCCCGCCGAATCCACGACGACGCCCGCGATCGTGCCGGTCACGTCGATCACGAGCTCGAGGCCGGTGACGTCGCCGTTCGTCGTATCGACGTCCTTCAACAGCGAGCTCCCGGTCTCGTGCATCGCGACCGCCGAGAGCTCCTTCTTCGGCAAGCCCTTCAGCTCGAAGGCGCCGGTCGCATCGCTGTAGGTCTGGCGCGGCGCCTCGAAGATCATGCCGCGGCGCGAGCTGACGCCGAGGCGCACGCGCGCCCCAGCAACGGGCTGCTTCGTCGCATCCACGACCATGCCGCGCACGGTCGCGCCGGCCGGCACGATGATCGTGACATCGTGCGTCGGCGTCTTACCGTCGAGCGTCGTCGGCTTCGATGCACCCGGAGCGTAGTCGGGATGCGCCGCGGCGAACCGGAACGTGCCTGCGGGCATGGCCGCGAGCTCGAACGCGCCGTCCTTGTCGCTGATCACCGCGTCGTAGCGCGGATCGGCTTGCTGGCTCCAATCCGAGGCGCCGTGATAAGTGACGTGCGCGTTCGCGACCGCGCCGCCCTTGTCGTCGACGACGCGGCCCGAGACGCTCGCGCCCGCGACCAGCACCAAGCGCGTGCTGGCTTCGCCGGCGCCGACCGAGATCCACGTGGTCGAGTGCGCGAATTTCGGCGCCCACGCAGCGACCTGGTAACCACCCGGCACGACGCTCGCGAACACGGTCACGCCCGCCTTGGCCTGTTGGCTCTGGCGGTCGATGCCGCGCAGCTCGACCGTCGCGTCGTCGATCGGCTTGTTATCGGTGCCGACGATCGTCACCGTGACTTTGGTCGCAGCCCGCAGCCGCAACACGATCGGATCGCTCTTCTCCGTGAGCTTCGCAGTGATCGGGCCTGCGACGCCGCCCTCGGCGCGCGCGACGAGTGTGTAGGGCCGAGCGACGAGCGTGGCGAACGCGAAGCCACCATCCGCGCCGGTGGTCGCGGTGCGTGGTGGGTGAGAGCCGAGGACGACGGTCGCTCCCTTGACGGGATGGTCGTCGGCGTCGATGACCTGGCCCTCGAGCTGGAGCGTACCGACCGGATCGTCGTCGACGAGCACCTGTGGGGTGCTCTCCTGTGCGCGATCCGGCTTCGGATCTCCGGCAGGCCGCGTGACGACCTTTTCGACATGGGGCGTCGCGACCTCGGCGGACTGTGACATGCGTCGTGTCCACCAATAGATGACGCCACCGACGAGCACGACTACGATCGCGGCGAGGGCTGCTTTACGCATTGCGGCGCAGTATGGCCGAGATCACGGCGGCATCGCTCGACTCTGCGTATTGTGTCTCGTCGGTCATCTGCGTTAGAACGGCCGTCACAACGAATAGGGGATTTCCAATGGCTTTCCGTCCACTGCTGCTCGCCGCTCTGATTCCGATGTCGCTCGCCGCTTGCGGAAGCAGCGCCGAAACCATCACCCCCGCCGGCACTCACTACAAGTACGTAGTGAACAAGGCGCTCATCCCCGTCACGATCGCGCAGGCCAACGAATACGGCCTCGATCTCGACGGTAACGGCAAGGTCGACAACGCGCTCGGCAACGTGATCAGCACGCTGTCGACGATGGGCTTCGACGTCCAGGGCACGATCGACAAGTCGGTCCTGCAAGGCAGCCTCTCGCTGCTCGTCGACATGCAGACCAGCGATGCGACGTTCATGTCGGATCCGGCGACCGGTATGTCGGTGTTCATCGGCTCGAACCCGACGCCCGCGGCCTGCACGGGCACCGAAGTCGTGACCTGCACCACCGCGACCGCGTCGGTCCCGGCCGTGTGCACCGGTTGCGGTCACCAGCTGACCCCGACGGGCGGCTCGTTCACCGCCGCGGCGAATACGAACGAACCGCTCGCTGGCAAGATCATCGGCGGCACGTTCAACGCCGGTCCGGGCAAGCTCTCGATCCAGATCGCGATCGGTGGCAGCGATGCCATCACGCTCAACCTGATCGGCGCGCGGGTCAAGGCCTCGGCCATGACGGCGGATAACCTCGGCACCGCGTCGGCCTCCTCGGTCAGCGGCGGCGTCGTGTTCGCGGGCGCGGTCACGCAGACCGACATCAACGGCACCATCATCCCGGCGATCGTCGCGCAGCTCCAGCCGATCATCGCGGCGGGTTGCACCGACCTCAACACGCCGCCGGATTGCGGTTGCACGGGTACGGCAAAGACGATCATCAGCATCTTCGACACCGATCACGACTGCAAAGTCATGGTCCCCGAAGTGCTCGCGAACGGCATCGTCGTCAGCCTCCTCGGCCCCGACGTGGTCATCGACGGCGAGAAGGCTCTCTCGGTCGGCATCAAGGTCGCCGCCGAGAAGGCGACGTTCTAGGCCATCTTTCGGGCGACGTCGATGTAGCCCTCGATCGTAGCGACGATCGCTGCGAGCCGCGCCTCGGTGGCGGCTTCGCAGCGCATCACGAGAGCCGGTTGCGTGTTCGATGCGCGAACCAGGCCCCATCCGTCCGCGAACTTCGCGCGAACTCCATCGATCGTGATGACCTCGCGAACGTCCGGATCGGCGCGTAGTGCGGCCGTCACCGCGGTCACCACGGCGACCTTCTGGTCGTCGGGGCA
Organism: Kofleriaceae bacterium; assembly: GCA_025357755.1. Taxonomy (GTDB): domain Bacteria; phylum Myxococcota_A; class Polyangia; order Haliangiales; family Haliangiaceae; genus JABFXX01. The sequence goes on from JANXOP010000104.1 coordinate 17,669, forward strand.
ATCGACCCGCATCTCCGGCGTGTTGATCATCACCGGGAGCTCGGCTGCGAGCTCTGCGAGCGTGCGCGTGCCACGGGTCAAGAGCTCGATCAGGCGCGCGCCGGCATAGATCCCGTCGTCGAAGCCGAGCCAGCGGTGCGCGAAGAACATGTGACCACTCATCTCGCCCGCGAGCTGGGCGCCGGTCTCCTTCATGCGCGCCTTGATCAGCGAGTGGCCGACCTTCCACATCTCGCAGTGACCGCCGGCCTTGTCGAGCTCGTCGTACATCGCCTGCGAGCACTTCACCTCGCCGACGAACTTCGCACCTGGGACCTCGGCGAGCACGGCCTTGCCGAGCAAGATCATCAGCTGATCGCCCCACAGGATCCGCCCGGTCGCGTCGACCGCGCCGATCCGATCCGCATCGCCATCGAGGGCGATGCCGAGCTCGGCGCCTTCGCGCTTCACGGCAGCGATGAGGTCCGCGACGTTCTCGGGTTGGGTCGGATCGGGATGATGGTTCGGGAATCGACCATCGAGGTCGCAGTACAGCGGCGTGACCTCGAAGCCGATCCGGCGATACATCTCGATCGCGGTCGGTCCACCCGCACCGTTGCCGGCGTCGACGACGACGTGGAACTTGCGCTTGCCTAGCTGGAGCTGGGTCGCTGCGAACTCGACGTACGTGCCGATCATGTCGCGCGAGTGCATCGGGAACTGCGGCGGCGGCGGTTCGACCGTCAGCAACTCGCTGACTCGATCGCGGAGCTCCGCGATCGCGGTGCCGTGGATGGTCTCCTTGCCGATCATGGTCTTGAAGCCATTGTCCTCGGGAGGATTGTGGCTGCCCGTGATCATGATGGCGGCGGCAGGCTCGAGGTGATGCGCCGCGAAATACACGACCGGTGTCGGCACCACGCCGATATCGAGGACCTCGGCGTACGCGCGGATGCCATCGGTCAACGCGGCGAACAGGCGTGGTGACGTGACCCGGCAATCGCGACCGACGACGACGACCTTGCCGGGGACCTTCTTGCCGATCGCCATGCCGAGCGCGTGGACCATGCGATCGTCGAGATCGCGGTCGGCAACGCCTCGAATGTCGTACTCGCGGAACACGCGTGGATTCACGCGCGAGTCGTACCACTAGGCCCAGTACGGAGTCACACCCCATTGCCGGTACACGCCGTTCGCGTAGTCGAGGTCACCGAGGTCAGGCCAGTGCGCCTTGTCGAAGCCCGGCATCCTCTCGAGCGCCTCCTTGGTCACGTCGACGAGGAACGTCTGCTTCGACTCGTCGATCGTGATCGCCGACCACGGCATCGCGAACAGCTTGCCTCCGAACCCCATCACGCTGCCAAACGACAGCACCGCGTACGCGACGCGGCCCGTGATGACATCGATCATCAGCTCCTCGACGCGCCCGATGTCCTCACCCGCGAGGTTGGTGACACGATCGTGCGTGAGGGTGCGTGCTCCGAGAGTGCGGCGGAAGTTCATCTCACGTACCCGCGCTCGAGGTCGCTTGCGTCATGCGCTCTGCTCGTGCAACTGGGGTGCCGCCCGGGTAACGAGCTCTGGGGCGTTGCGAGCGGTGTAGCGTGCGAGAACGCACGGCGCGGTGCGAGATCGCTACACGAACTTCGTGAGGCCGCGAGCTTCGAGCGCCGCGATCACGAGGCGCACGTCCTGGGCGCGATCCTTGGGGATCACGAGCACCGCATCGCCGCTCTTGACGACGACGAAGTCCGAGACGCCGACCATCGCGACGATCGCATCGTCGGTCATCACGATGTTGCCGGTACCCTCGAGCACGATCGCCTCGCCCGCGATCGTGTTGCCGCTCGCGTCGCTGCCACGCACCGCGGGCAGCGCGGCCCACGAGCCGATATCGTCCCAGCCGACCGAGGCGGGCACGGTGACGACGCGCGCCGCCTTCTCCATCACCGCGTGGTCGATCGAGATCGAAGCGAGCGCTTCGTAGCGCGCGGCGGCGAGCTCGGGATGCTTCGCGATCTCGCGGACCGCCGCGGCGGTCGCCGGGAGGTGGACCTCGAGCTCGGCGAGCAGGCGCTGCGCGCGCGCACAGAAGATGCCCGCGTTCCACAGATAGCGACCCGAGGACACGTAGCGCTCGGCGGTTGCGAGGTCGGGCTTCTCGACGAAGCGCACGACGGGCATCACCGTATCGAGGGTCGCCGGACCCGCGAGCTCGAGGTATCCGAACCCCGTCTCGGCGCGCGTCGGCGCGATGCCGATCGTGGCGATCGCATCGGTCTGTTCGGCGGCACGCAGCGCGACATCGAGCGCATGGACGAGCCCCGAGCGATTGGTGACGTGCTGATCCGCGGGCATCACCGCGAGGACCGCGTCGGGGTCCTCGAGCACGAGCTTCGCCGCCGCGAGCCCGATCGCGGCCGCCGTGTTGCGACCGAACGGCTCCTCGATCAACGAGATGCCCGGCACGACCTCGCGCGTCGCGGCGGCCTGCGAGGCCGCAGTCACGATCGTGACGCGATCGCCGGCGAGGTCCGCCCCGATCCTCACGGCGGTCGTGACCAGCGCATCGCCGGTCGACGACAGCGCGATCAGCTGCTTGGGCCGCGCGCGCCGGCTCGCCGGCCACAATCGAGTTCCACTTCCGCCTGCGAGGATGACTGCGTGTCGCACGCGCGCATCTTAGCCCATGGCTACTTCACTGCACTCTTCGGCAGCAGCTGATGCAGCGTCCAAGCCTGCGTCCGTAGCTCGCGGCGCGCCGCCGTGATCTGGCGATTCGTGGCAATCGCGAAGTTCGCCATGGCAACGAGGAGCAAGAAGTTGGCGACGATCAGGCCGATCGCATCCGGCACGCCCTGGCCGCGAAAGATCGGAGACTCGGTCGCCATGCCGCTCCCGGCGATATCGGTGGTCCGCGAGAACACGCCGACCGACTCGAGCACCAGAGGTATCGCGAACGCCACCGCGACCCAGATATAGACGACGTAGCGGCGGTCCCGGAACCAGGGATTCGCGGTCATGCCGAACAAGCACCCGGCGGTGATCACCGGCGTGAGCATGAACGAGCCCACGATCCGGGTGAACGCGATCGTGATGAGCAAGGTGAAGAACAGGACGCGCGGCGCGCTGACGACGCCACGGCGGGTCGATAGAAAGATCGCTCCGGTCGATGCGGCCAGGACACCGATCGTCAGGCCGAACGTGAGCCAGCTGCGAATCGACATCCACGGCACGACGACGAGCACCACCGCCATGCTCATCATCGCGCCGACCGAGAGCCGCGCGCGCTGCATCGCATCGCTCCGATCGCCGACCGCGAGATCTGCGGCGAGCTCGTGCGGCATGTTCTTCGGCGGCTCGACCATCATCCGGGTCACGAGCCGCGCCGCTTCGACGGACGCCGGATCGAGTGCGAGCGCGCGGCCCGCACTGTGGATCGCGGTCGCGCGCTGTTCCGGATCGTCGGATTCGAACGCCTGGCGCGCGACCGCGAGCTCGCCGATCGCGAGGGCGCGGCGCCGTTCGATATCCCGATCGCCGTCGAGGTATTTCTGGACGCGTTCGCCGAGCTCGCGCGCGGTCGGCCGCTCGTGAGGATCCTCGGCGAGCGCGGTGAAGCACGCCGCATCGAGCTCGGGCGCGATGGTCTCGTCGGGTACGCGCTTGCTCGGCATCGCTTGCGGCGTCGCGAGGGTATTCGCGAGGCCCTGGATCCCTCGCGGGTGGAGTGCTTCTCCGGTCAGGATCTCGAACATGATCGAGCCGAGCGCGTAGACATCGGTTTTGGGCATCGCCGCTTGGCCGCGGATCTGTTCGGGCGCCATGTAGCCGGGCGTGCCGAGCATCTCGCCGGTCTTGGTGGCGGTCTCGAGCGTGTCGATGTCGGCCGCGATATCGATCGGTTCGGCGGGCGCCTCGGCCTCGGAGAGCACGCGGGCGATGCCCCAATCGAGCACGTAGACCTCGCCGTAGTCGCCGAGCATGATATTCGCGGGCTTGAGATCGCGATGCACGATGCCGCGCGTGTGCGCGAACTCGATCGCGAGACAGACATCCGCGAACGCGCGCAGCAACCGCTGCACCGACCACGCCTCGGAGATCCGCTGCGCGAGCGTGACGCCGGCGAGCCGCTTCATCGTGAAGAACGGCCGGCCCGCGGCATCGACGCCGAGCTCGTGGACCGGCACGATCGCGGGATGATCGAGGCGCGCCTGGACGCGCGCTTCACGCAGGAACCGGTTGGTCTGATCGTCGGTCGGTGCGGTCGCACGCATCCGCTTGATCGCGACATCGCGACCGATCCGCCGATCGTGCGCGCTCACCACTTCGCCCATCCCGCCCTGCCCGATCACCGCACCGAAATCGTAGCCGGGCGCCGGCAAGACGATCGGCTTGGTCTCGCGGGCCGGCGCGGTCACCTCGGTGTCGTGCGGTGCGGCCGCGGTCTCGCCGAACTCTGTCTCCGCGAACGCTTCGCGCGTCGGCCGCTTGCCGTCTGAACCCTCGGGCATGCCTCGATGATATCAGGGCTCGGCGAGCAACTGCTTCGCGAGGTCAGGCGCGCGCAAGCAATCGTTCCCGACGAGCACGAAGCGCAAACGACGCTTCGTGTCATAGACGTTGTAGTGCGGCAAGGCGGCGATGTCGTACGCGTGCGCGACCTCGGTGAACCCGTCGCCGACATCGACCTTGCGCAGGATCGCCCTCGGGTTGTCTGCGATGCCAGCCACGACGCGGGTGTGGACCTCCACGCACGCGCCACACGACTCGCTCCAGAAATCGACGATCGTGACGTAGCCCGCGAGCGTCGAGTCTTCGATCTTCACGAGCGTGCCAGCCGTGTTGAGCTGAACCTCTTTGGCTGGCGCCGGCGGCGCCGG
>JANXOP010000029.1 GCA_025357755.1 Kofleriaceae bacterium
CATCGGCCTCGTCATCGATCGCGACTTCAAGACGATCTACGAAGGTCGCACCGAGCACCCACTCGATGAAGGTGAGGTTTCGGACCTCATGCCCGACGGCACGATCGCGCGCGTCGGCAAGCGGGCGCTTCCACCCGAGGATGCGGTCGGCGAGTTCATCGGCCTCGCCAAGCTCGGCGCCGGTGGGGCACAGATCTTCGCGCGTTCGCTCGCCGCGCTCGCGCAGCGCTTCGACGGTCGCGAGACCGAACCGTTCCAGCGCGCGGCGACGTATCGCAACGCGTATCTGACGGACCTGTTGCAGGAGCTCGTCGATTCGGGGCTCCGCGTCGATCCGATCCTGATCTCGGGCCAATGGCGCGAGATCGATACCGGTCAGGATCTCGACCGTGCGCGCATGCTGCTAGAGTCGAGCGCCAAGGAGTGGTCATGATTCGCCGCCTCACGTTGCTGTGTGCACTCGTCCTCTCCGCGTCCGTGCTCGGGGCGTGCGATAAGCCGACCCAGGTCGACTGCGATAAAGCGCTGCGCAATATCCAGAAGCTGCTCGGCACCGAGAACATCCTCACGCCTGCACAGCTGCAGAGCGAAGTCCGCCGCTGTAGCTCGGCATCGAGCAAGACCGCCGTCGCGTGCGCCATCGCTGCGCAGTCGCTCGACGACATCAACAAGTGCGACTTCGAGAAGAACGGTAAGCACCACTTCGCGACCTCGGCGCACGGCTCGGGCTCGGCGACAGGCTCGGGCTCGGCCGCCGTACCGGCAGGTTCGGACACGGTCGATTCGCCCACACCGCCGCCGCCGGCACCCGCGAAGTGAATCTCCGGGCTGCCGTCGTTGCAGCCTTGATGAGCACCGTCGCGCATGGTGCGCCGGCGCCCGCCGTGATCGTCGCGCTCGCCGCGCCGGAAACGAAGGATGCGCGTGACGCCGTCGCGATCGGACCGAACGGCCAGGTCTACGAGCCCGATGGCAACGGTACCTGGAGCCGCCATCACGCCGGAGGGATCGCGGACGACGTCGTGCGGGCCGCGCGGGCAGGTGCGCTGATCATCGTCGGCGTCGAGGATGGACCGCCGTACGCGTATCGACCCCGTCGCGCGGCAGGACCGCCGGGCGATGGCGCCTGGCAGATGATCGTCCTCGGGCTGCATGCCAAGGCGATCGTCGGGCGCGGGCCTCGCGCGATGGCCGCGTTCGGGCGCCAGGTGTTCGGGCTCGACACCGGCACGCCCGTGCGGCTGGCCGACGCGCCCGCGCCGGTGACGGCGCTCGCGGCCTCGCGCAGGGCGGTCGTGGTCGTCACCGACAAGGGCCTCGCACGCCTCGACGGCCAGGGCTGGAAACCGATCGCGAATGCACCGAAGCAGGTGATCGCGTTGCTCGACGATCGCTGGGCGCTCGTCGACCGCGGCTTGCTCGATCTGCGCTCGCAGAAGACCACCGCCTGGCCCACCGGATTTCGCGTGGCCTCGGTCGTCGCGATCGACAACGACCTCGTGGTTGCTGCCGGCACGCAAGGTGCAGCTCTCGAGCTGGTGACGATCAAGGCCGGGCGGCTAGACCACGAAGAGATCGGCGTGAAGCTCGCCACGATCGTCGCGATCGCCGCGGACCGGACGGGTCGCGTGGTCGTGGCGTCGAGCGATGGGCAGCTCGCCGTGCGCGACAAGGTTGGGGTGTGGACAGCCGCGGCCGTCAGCGATGCCCTGCCTGCCGATCGCCCTGGCTCGCCACCGGCGGTCCAGCAGTGACCGGTGACAAAGACGACGAGAGCCCGAGCCACCATTTCTGGAGCCACCTCTTCAACGTGGTGGTCTTCGTCGGTGGATCGACCGCGCTCGTGTGGATGATGCACTCGCTCGGCTGGGACAACGCGCGCAAGGTGTTTGTCGATGTCGGCGCGTGGTTCATCCTGATCGTAGGACTCGACGTGCTCGGCATGGGCCTCGATGCCGGCGCGATCTACGCGTTCATGCTGCCCGAGGCGCAGAACGTGTCGTACTGGAAGGTGCTCGCGGCGCAGGCCTCGGGCCGCGCGATCAACATCTTCGTCCCCGGAGGAGTCGTCGGTGAAGCCACGAAGATCACGATGCTCGTCACCGTGTGCCCACGCGATCGCGTGGTGTCGTCGATCGTGCTGTTCAACCTCGCGACGTTCTACATGTCCGTCGCGATCGTCTTGATCGGGGTCCCGATCACGATGTTCGTCGTCGATCTGCCGCACAGCCTCGAGGTCATCGTGTTGATCGCGATCGCGATCCTCGTCCCGATCGTGATCGGCCTCGCGATCATCGTGCATCGCGGCGCGACCGGCAGCGTGATCTCGTCCCTGCGAGGCATGCGCGTGATCTCGAAGGAACGGGCGACGAGCTGGCGCGCGAAGCTCGGCAAGCTCGATAGTGACCTTCAGGCGCTGCACTCCGATCACACGCCCGGCACGAAGAAGGCGTTGATCTTTCTCGTCGCGGAACGCGCGGTGTCGTGGACCGCGACGATCGTCGTGTTGGCCACGGTCGGCGTTCATCTTCACCCGACGCTCGTGATCGGCGTGCTCTCGGTCGGCGTCCTCATCAGCTGGATCTCGGCGGTGGTGCCGTTTGGCCTCGGCGTGGCCGATGGCAGCAACTACGCGCTGTTCAGCGCCCTCGGCGCGGCCGGTGCGAACGGCGTGTTCGTGACGCTCCTCAACCGAGCGCGGACCCTCGTGATCGCGCTGATCGGCTTCGTCATCATGGCGATCGCCCATTTCACGAACCGAACCGTCGTCAGGCAGCGACATCGTAGCCATGCTGCACGCCTTGCGTCGGTCTCCACGACCACGATAGCCTGACCGACGGCACTCGCTATGGCCCCGCATGTCCTGGTAGCTGACGACGATGCGTGGATACTCCGCATGGTCGCAACCGTGCTCGAAAAGCGCGGCTACAGCGTCGAGACCGCGGTCGATGGTGAGGACGCTCTCGCGCGTGCGCTCGCGCGGACGCCAGATCTACTGATCACCGATGTGATGATGCCGAAGGTCGACGGCTGGTCGCTCGTGCGCCAGCTGCGCTCGCACGCCGAGCTCGCGATGCTGCCCGTGATCTTCCTGACCGCGCTTTCGTCCGAGGACGATCGGATTCGCGGCTTTCGGCTCGGCGCGGACGACTACGTCACCAAGCCGTTCCGGTTCGAGGAGCTCGATCTGCGCGTCGCCAAGACGCTGCGGCGTACGGCGCAGACCGTCCAGGAGACCCGCGAGCAGATCAACACGTCGGGCCTGCGCGGCGACCTCTCCCAGGTCGGTCTGAGCTCGCTGCTCGTGTTGATCGAGATGGAGCGCAAGACCGGCCTGCTCCAGCTGCGCTCGCCGGATGGCATCTCGGCGCAGATCCTCGTGCGCTCGGGCAAGGTCGTGCACTCGCGCCTAGACGATCGCGAAGAGCCGGTGGATGCCGAGTGCGTCTACTTCCTCTTGACCTGGGCCGCGGGCGACTTCGAGTTCGTCACGTGTGTCGTGGAGGGCGAAGATCGCGTCAACGTCTCGACCACGCACCTGCTGATGGAAGGTGCGCGCTTGATGGACGAATCGAGCGACCGGGCCGCAGGGCCGGCGATGAAGATTCCAACGCTCGCGGGTCACGAAGACAACGACGAGCTCGAAGAGCCGCCCGATCCGCCGAGCGCGGTGTTCTCGCCCGAACCGGACGAAGACGGCGCCACGCTGACAGGCGATCCTTCCATCGATGGCGTGGATGCCGGTGCGGTCGACGTCGACCTCGACCTCGACGACCGCACGGCGACGTCCTCGACCGACGATAACTGGGAGTAACTAGCGCTTCTTCTTGCGAGCGCGCGCCGTGACCTCGGCGAGCTTGCCCGAAACGAGGAGCTTGCGCAGCTCGCCTTCCATCTCGCGCGCGAACAACAGGCGCACCGCTTCGACACCGACCGTGCGAAACGCTCCGAACAGCTTGCTAGCATCGGAGATACCGATGTGACCTTCTTTGACGCGTCCCAAGAACAGCTCGACGAGCTCGTTCACCGCGCGGCCGAGGTGCTTGCGCAGGATGGCGGAGGCCTGGGTTGCGGTCTCGAGATCGATGCCGACGCCTTCGAGACGGATCGCGATCTGGAGCAAGGCCGGGCTCGCGACGAAGTACACGTCGCCTTTGCGCTCGACGATCTTCGCGCGAGCGAGATCCGCGAGTAGACCCGGACGACGGTTGCCGACGAGCTCGTAGAGCTCGGTCTCGCTGACCGTGCGCGGCTGATCGGCGGCCCAGGGCGCTTGCATCTCTTCCTCGACGCCGAGCCACTCCGCGAGATCGACCTCGCCGCGATCGATCCGCTTCATCAGGTCGCCGATCGCATTGATCCTCAAGCCGCGATCGGAGAGTTGGGCGATCAGCTTGAGGCGCTCGACGTGCGGCTTGCCGTAGTGCGCGACCCGGCCACGAATCTCGGGATTCTGGAGCGCGCCCCGGGACTGATAAAATCGGATCGTGCGACTCGGGACCTTCGACTGCGAGGCGAGCTCGTCGATCGTGAGGGTCGCTTCTTCGGGAGCTGCCATCGCTAGGTCCATCATGCCGCGAGCTCCGGCTGGCGAGTCGGCAGGGCGAGCCGAAAGATCGTACGAAGCGTGGTGCCGAGCTGACGGCTGAACCGGCCCTTGTTGTAAGGCACGCCGTACTTCTTGCAGATCGCCTCGACCTTGGGGCCCATCTCCGGGTAGCGATTGCTCGGGACATCGGGGAACAGGTGGTGTTCGATCTGATGCGACAGGTTGCCGCTCATCAGGTGGAACAGCTTGCCGCCGGTGATGTTGCACGAGCCGAGCACCTGGCGCAGATACCAACCGCCGCGGGTCTCGCCCGCAACCTCGGCTTCGCTAAAGGTCTGCGCGCCATCGGGGAAGTGGCCGCAGAAGATGATCGCGTACGTCCACAGGTTGCGCATGCCATTCGCGACGAGGTTCGCGAGCATCACGGGCAGGAACATCGGGCCCGCGAGCAGCGGCCACAGCACGTAGTCTTTCAAGAGCTGCTTACCTGCCTTGCGGCCGAAGCCGCTCAGCTGGCCGCGGACGTCGGCGAGCTTGATCTCGCCGCGACGGAGCGCGACGAGGTCGATGTCGTGCAAGCCGACGCCCCACTGAAACATGAACGCGAGCAGCGTGTTGTAGATGGGTTGCGCGAGGTAGACCGGGCGCCAGCGCTGCTTCCGCGTGACGCGCAGGATGTCGTAGCCGACATCGCGATCCTTGCCGATCACGTTGGTCCACGTGTGGTGCATGACGTTGTGCGAGTGCTTCCACTGATCCGCCGGGCACACGATGTCCCATTCCCAGGTCGAGGAGTGGATCTCGGGATCCTGCATCCAGTCCCACTGGCCGTGGATCACGTTGTGCCCGATCTCCATGTTCTCGAGGATCTTCGCGAGTCCGAGCGATGCGGTGCCCGCGCCGATCGCCGCGAAGAACAGCGGCGGGAACGGCATCAAGGGCAAGCTCGCAAAGATCATCGCGCGGCCGCCGAGTGCTATGCCGCGCTGGGTCTTGATCACGCGCTTGATGTACGCGCGATCGTTGTCGCCGAGGCTCGCGCGGACGTCTTGTTGAAGAGCGTCGAGCTCGCGGCCAAATCCTTCGGTATCGATGGTCATCATGGGAATCTCCTAGAGAGCTAGCTCGACATCGCCCGCAGCCGCGCACACGCAGATCTGGACGCGGGCGCCGGGCTCGTCGATCGTGGCGCCGGTCCGCAGGTCGCGGACGCAGCCGGAAACAAGCGATACATCGCAGGTGTGGCAGATGCCCATCCGGCAGCCGTGTGCGGGGGCGAGGCCGGCATCCTCGGCGACACGCAGGATCGAGGTCGCGGCATCGGCGATCGCGGATCTCTGCGAGCTCGCACTCGTCGTGAACGTCACCCGTCCACCACTCGCGTTCGCGGGCAGGACCGCGAGGGCCGCGCGAAACCGCTCGACGTGCAGCGCGTTCGCCCTGCCCGCCTGCGTGAAGTCCGCGGTGATCGCATCGAGGAGGCCCTGCGGCCCGCACGCCCACGCTTCGCGCTCGCGCCAATCGGGCACGAGCTCGGCGAGCTGGGCGGCGCTGAACCGGCGCGCGTCTTCACGAGTGTAGACCGTCACGCGGCGATAGCTCGGGTGACCATCGCTGATGGCCTGGAGCTCCTCTCCGAAGATGTGATCGCCCGGCGTTCGCGTGAAGTGCACGTGCACGACGTCTGGCATCGCGCCTCGCGACGCGAGCGAACGCACCATCGAAGCGATCGGCGTGATGCCGCTACCCGCGGTGATGAACAGGGCGCGGATCGGTGCGCCCTCCGGCATCACGAACGTGCCGGTCGCTTCGCTGATCGCGAGCAAGGTTCCGATCGGGGTCGCGACCAGCGCGTTCGAGACCCTGCCCTGCGCCTTGATCGTGATCTCGAAGCAACCATCGCGGCGGTCCGGCGACGAGCTGATCGAGTATGTGCGGGTCGCGACGCGACCGGCGATCGCGGTGCCCACGCGGACGTGTTGACCCGCCTTGTGGGTGCGCCAGCCGCGGCTCGGTCGGAGGACCAGCGTACGCACCCCCGGTACCTCGTCTCGTACCGCCTCGACCCGCGCCTGGCGGGTGTGGCTGACCGCGAGTGGGCGGAACAGCTGGATGTAATGCGACGGGACCAGCGGTGTCGCGACGAGGCCGGCCACGTCGGCGAGCTTGGACCAGAGAGTGGATGCGACGTTCGCCATTGAGACAATCATGACTGTGACAGTGCGTACTGTCAAGATAGGTCTGGGTGAGGAGGGCGAGCGCCACAATGATTTCAGCGGCTTGTGGTATGTACTCGGCATGGCGAGCACCAAAGAAGCCGAGCTCCGCATGCAGCTGACCGCGGCGATGAAGGCCCGAGATTCGAAGACCGCGAACCTCATCCGCATGATCAACACCAAGATCACGGAGCGCCGCACGGCGCCGGGCTTCACCGGCGAGGTCGACGACGCGCTCGTGCTCGACGTGATCGCGACCTACAAGAAGCAGATGGAGAAGGCGAAGATCGAGTTCGCCAATGCCGGCGAGCGCGGCAAAGAACAGCTCGCCGAGCTCGAGTTCGAGGTCGAATGGGCGGCGAAGTGGCTGCCGCAGGGCCTGAGCGAGACCGACCTCCGCGCTGCGGTCGAGAAGGCCGTCGCCGCCCTGCCCGCCAAGGATCCGAAGATGGCTGGCCGCGTGGTCGGCGCGATCAAGAAAGAATTCGGCGACCGCGCCGACGCGAACCTCGCGAAGAAGATCGCTGAAGAGCTGCTGGCAACCTAGCGCTGGGCGCTATCGGACGTCCGAGTAGTGTTAGCGTTCGACATGCGACAACTCTCGTTGATGATGGTCCTGGTGGTGTCCCTCGTCGGCTGCGGCGACAAGTGGGACAAGGCGACCTCCAAGATGGAGGACTTCAAGACCAAGATGTGCGCCTGCAAGGACAAGGCGTGCGTCGATGGCGTGAAGAAGGACGAGCGCGCGTGGGAGGACTCGATGAAGGACTCCTTCAAGAAGGACGAAAAGCCGCCCGAAAAGTTCATGACCAAGGCCGAGGCGATCGACAAGGAGTCGCGCGAGTGTCGTAAGACGATCGAGAAGGCTGCGGGCGCTGCAGCCGCCGCCGATTCGCTCAAGAAGATTACCGGCTTCAAGGATGCGATGTGCGCGTGCAAGGATGCCGCGTGCAGCACGAAGGTCTCCGAAGACATGACCAAGTGGAGCAAGGACCAGGCCGCGAGCCCGGATACCGCGCCCGTGATGGACGCAGCGACCATGAAGCAGTTCAGCGACATCTCGTCCGCGCTCGGCACGTGCATGCAGACGGCGATGACGGGCAGCGCGGCCGCACCCGCACCTGCCGCGCCGTAGTCAGACGGTCTCGCCGACCGTGCCGATACCCTTGGTTGGCTTCGCCGGTTCGCGACGAATTCGTGCGAGGAGCGTGTGGCCCCAGTAGTAGCTGACGGGCAGCACGACCAACGTGAGCAGCGCGGCCGAGATGGTGCCCGCGACGACCACGACCGCGATCGGTCGCTGGGTCTCGCTACCGATCGCGTGGGACATCGCCGCCGGCAACAGGCCCAGCGAGGCGAGCAGCGCGGTCATCAAGACGGCGCGCAGGCGTTCGCGGGTGCCCTCGACCGTCGCGGTGCGGAGATCCTCGCCGCGCTCGCGGCGGACCTTGATCGCGCTCACGACCAGCACGCAGTTCAACACCGCCTGGCCGAGCAGCGCGATGAAACCAACCGCAGCCGACACGCTCAAGGTCATGCCGGCGAACGCGAGCCCGGCAAACCCACCGAGTAACGCGATCGGCAGGTTCAACAAGATGATACCCGCGTCCCAGGCCGAGCCGAACGCCGAGAACAACAGCAGGAACGTGAGCAACAGCGACAGCGGCAAGACGAGCGTCAGCCGCTTCATCGCACGTTGCTGGTTCTCGAACTCGCCACCCCAGGTCATCGAGTAACCGACCGGTAGCTTGACGTTCTGATCGACTCGCTGCTGCGCATCTTCGACCACCGAGCCGAGGTCGCGGTCGCGCACGTTCGCGCGGATGCCGATGTAGCGCTTGCCATTCTCGCGGGTGATCGCCGCAGGCCCCTTCGCCATGCCGACCTTCGCGAGCGCCGAGACCGGCACGAGCGTGCCATCCTTGAGCGGGACGCGGAGCTCGCGAATCGACGTCAGGTCCTCGCGCGAGGCCTTCGGCAGCCGCACGGTCACGTCGAAGCGTTTCTCGCCGTCCCACAGCTCCGAGGCGGCGTGGCCCGAGAGTGCGGTCTCGAGATACGCTTGCAGGCTGCCGAGATCCTGATCCCAGCGCGCGAGCGCCTTGCGATCCGGAATCACCGCGATCACCGGCTCCTCGGTCGCCTTGACGATGCCGGGGTCCGCGATGCCGGGGACCTTCTCGATCTGCGATTCCGCCGCGTTCGCGAGCGCGCGCAGCTGGGTCACATCGTCGCCGAAGATCTTCACGGCGACCTGGCCCTGCTGGCCACTGATGTTCTCGTTGACGTTGTCGCGGATCGGCTGGCTGAAGTCGTACTCGATGCCCGGCAAGGCGCCGAGGTTCTTGGTCATCACCGCGACGATGTCGTCGAGCGTGTGCAGCCCCTTGCGCCACTCCTTCATCGGCTTGAGCTTGATGAAGATCTCGAGGTTGTTAAAGAGCTTGGCATCGGTGCCGTCCTCGGGTCGGCCGAGCTGTGAGAGGATCTCGGTGACCTCGGGCAACCCGGCGCGCAGCTTCTCGATGATCTTCGGCGTGAGCTCGCGACCGTCCGTGAGCGAGCTCGTCGGCGGCAACGTGAACGTCACGTAGATCGAACCCTCGTTGAGCGCTGGCAAGAACTCGCTCCCGAGGCGAGGCGCGAGCGCGACGCCACCCGCGATCAGGCCGAGCGTCATCACGAGCACCGCGAGCGGATAGCGCATCGCGAGGTTCAGGATCGGCGTGTGCGCTTTGTCCGCGACCTTGAGGAGCGGCGAGATCTTGACCGCCTTGTGTCGGCGCAGCGCGTAGAAGCAGAGCACCGGGACGAGCGTGAAGGAGACGAGCATCGCCCCGACGAGGGCGCTGACGACGGTGTGTGCCATCGGCGCGAAGATCCGGCCCTCGACGCGCTGGAGCGCGAAGATCGGCAGGTACGCGGCGACGATGATCAACAGCGAGAACAGCGTCGGGCGTGCGACGTGGCGAGCGGCATCGAAGATCGTACGGATGCGCTCCTGCGTGTTCTTGGTCTGATACGCCGGCCCCGCCGCATGCTCGAAGACGTGCTCGACGAGGATCACCGCGCCATCGACGATGATGCCGAAATCGACCGCCCCCATCGAGAGCAGGTTCGCGGACATCCCGCGCACGTGGAGGTAGATGAACGCGGCCGCGAGCGACAGCGGAATCACCACCACCACCACGAGCGACGCGCGGATCGACAACAGGAACACGAACAAGACGATCGAGACCAGCAACGCGCCCTCGAGCAGGTTGTGGAACACGGTCTCGAGCGTGGTCGCGACGAGCTCGGTGCGATCGTAGAACGGGTTGATCTTGACCTCGGCCGGCAGCGCATGTGCCTGGAGCTCCGCGACGCGCGCGCGCACGCCCTCGAGCACCTGCGACGGATTCTGGCCCTTGCGCATGATCACGATGCCCTGCACCGCGTCGGTGTTGCCATTGCGCGTGACCACGCCCTGGCGCGGCGCGTAGCCGGTACGGACCGCGGCGACGTCGCGGATCGTGACCGGTACGCCCGCGTGGAAGCCGACGCGCACGTCGTTCAGCTCGTCGGCCGACGTGAACGTGCCGATCGAGCGAATCACGAAGCCCTGCTCGCCTCGCTCGACCAGGCCACCCGACGCGTTCGCCGAGGCTTTGCCGAGCGCGCCGAACAGATCGTCGAGCACGACGCCGAGGCTCGCCATCTTCGCCGGATCCGGCTCGACATGGATCTCCTCGACGAGGCCACCGTACGAGGTGACATCGGCGACGCCGGGCACGCGCATCAACGCGGGCCGCACGGTCCAGTCCTGGAGCGTACGCAGCGTCATGGGATCGCTGGTCTTGCTATCGAGGGTGTAACGATAGACCTCGCCGATCGGCGTGGCATCCGGTGCGAGGTCCGGCGTGATGCCATTTGGCAGGTTCGCATCCGGGATGCGCTCGGTGACTTGCTGGCGCGCCTGCAGCGTATCGACGCCGTCGGCGAACGTGAGCGTGACCATCGAGAGTCCGAACAAGGAGATCGAACGCTGGCGGATCGTGCCCGGCACGCCGTTCAACGCGCGCTCGAGCGGGATCGAGATCCGGCGCTCGACTTCCTCGGAGGGCTGGCCGGGATACAGCGTGATGATCTGGACCTGCGGATCCGTTGGGTCCGGAAACGCCTCGATCGTGAGATGCGCGAACGCTTCGTAGCCGACAATGCCGACCGTGATCGCGAGGGCAAGCGCGGCGAGGCGATGGTGGAGCGAGGCTCCGAGGAGTTTATCGATCACGTTAGTTGTCCAGCTGGATCTGGTTGTCGAGCAGCGTCGCGCCGCGCACCACGATCTGCTCGCCAGGCTCGACGCCGGCCGCGATCGTCGCGACACCCCCATGGACCGGGCCGAGCGTGACCGTGCGCTTGCGGAGGGCGCCCTTCTCGCGAACATAGACAAAGCTCGCCGTACCGTCGGAGATCACGGCGGTCGCTGGCACCGCGACCTTCGCGGGCGTCGTGTCGAGGAAGCGGAGCTGGACGTGCGCGTTCGGGCGCAGCGTGCCGGTCGGGTTCGCGAGCTTGACGCGGACCGGGATCGTGTGGCGATCCGGATCGACGATCGACGAGATCCGATCGATCGTGCCTTCGGTCTCGCCCGCATCCGAGAGAACGACCTGCGCCTTCGCACCTTCGGTCAGCTTGCCGAGGTCGCTCTCGAACACGTCGGCCACGACCCACACGTCCGAGAGATCGGCGATCGCGAGCAGCGAGCCGGTGCTGGGATCGACCTCCTGGCCGACCGTGAGGTTCATCTCGACGACGACCCCGGAGCGCGGCGCGGTGACCGTGAACGACGAATCGCCGTTCGCGGTGATCTTGAGCGATGACAGCTTCTGTCCCGCGAGCGAGACCGCGAGGTCTGCCTCGACGAGCGCTTGCTTCGCCGCGACGAGCTCCTTGCCAGGCAGCGAGCCGGCATCGACCAGCGCCTGCGTGCGATCGAGGTTGATCTTCGCGCTCGCGCGCTCGACGATCGCTTTTTGTTGCTCGCTCCGGAGCTCGGCGAGGTTCGGGCTCGCGACGGTGAACAGCTTGTCGCCCGCGGTCACGCGCTGACCGCGCTCGATCATGAGCGCAGCGAGGCGGCCCGCGAGTGGGGTTCCGAGTCGCGACGTGCGGGTCTCGTCGAACACGACGCGCGCGGGCACCGGATCCGACCAGCGCGCGTCGGCACCCTTCGCCGGCTCGATCGTGATCGCGGCCCACTGGGGCGCGTCGTCGGTCAGCGTGACGGCATCGGAGCCGACCGTCATGCCCACGTGCGGGGCCGTGGGCGTCGGCTCGGGACGCGTGTAGGTCTCGGCGAGTACGAGTGCCGAGCCGCCGATGATGACGGCGCCGGCCATCACGGAGAGGTAGGTCCACTTCTTGTTCATATCGGTCCGGGCGGACCGAATTGCATCGGTGGTGCCAACCGAGAGTCAGGCGATCGCGATGTAGTGGTCGAGCGACCTCGCCATGGCGCTGACGTCGGGATACCGCTGCGCGGGATCCTTCGCGAGGGACCGCAGGACGATCGAATCGAGCAGCGAGAGGGGCGTGCCAGCTACCCAGCTCGGTCGTGGAGGACACTCCTTCAACTGCCGTTCGAGTGCTGCAAACCCGTGCTCGTCGAGAAAGGGCGGCGTGCCGGTGAGCATCTCGTAAAGGATGATGCCGATCGCATACTGGTCGGTCGCGAACGACGTCGGATCGCCGAGCGAGAGCTCGGGCGCCATGTAGGCGGGTGTCCCCGAGACGACGTCGCAGTGCTGCTGGTCGACGACGTGCGCGAGGCCAAAATCGATGATCGTGCAGCGCTCGACGGTACCTTCCAGCCGCACGACGACGTTCGCCGGCTTCAGATCGCCGTGCAGGATGTGTTGGGCGTGCAGCGTTCCAACCGCACGCAACAGCTGACTCGCGAGCAAGGCCGCGCGGATCGGCGTGAGCTGTGATTCGCGTTCGAGCAGCGACGCGAGAGGCTCGCCCGTCTCGAGCTCCATCGCGATGTAAGGCCCGATCACCGCGTCGGTCCCATGTGCCACGAGGTGCGCGAGGTGCGGATCGATCGCGTGCTCGAGCATGGCGATCTCCCGCGCAAAGAAGTCGCATGACCGGGTCTCGCCGCGGCGTTCGTGGCGCATCACCTTGAGTGCGAGCCAGCGGCCGGTTTCGACATCGACGCAGCGATACACGATGCCCATGCCACCCGTGCCCAGCCGTTCGCCGACCCTGAAACGGTCGGCAACGATCGCACCGGTCAGGTTCGTAGCAGCTTCACGTACGAGGGTGGACCGGTGAAGGTCGACCGTGGTTCCACAGGACATCATGGTGCCTCGAGCGAGTGCATCGCGTGGACCAGCGTCGGAGATGCGTTCGGGGCGCGCTACCGCGGTAGAATGTCGCGCACGCCGACAAGAAGTCGCAGTGCGTGACGAGCGCCGCGCCTTCGGGGCGTTGCGGAATTTGTCGCTCACGGGGCGTGGCGTTTGCACCACCGCCGACGTGGCCTCAGTCCTCGTCTCAGTCCTTGTTTCCCATGCGCTGCAACGTGCGGCGATCGATGCCGAGGAGCTGGGCGGCCGCGGTCTTGTTCTGCTCGGTGTGGTCGAGGGCCTTGGCGATGTATCGCTGCTCGAGCACCTCGAGCGTGGGCCAGTCGCTATCGATCGCCGCAACACCCGATCGGAGCTCGGCCGGCGCAGGCACGCGCAGCACGGTGGGCGGGAGATCGCTGGGCAGGATCACATCGCCACGACACATCGCTACGGCGCGCGCCATCGCATTCTCGAGCTCGCGCACGTTACCCGGCCAGCGATGCTCGCGGATCACGGCGAGCGCAGCTTCGCTGATCTCGGGATTCGGGCGACCGAGCTCGAGCGAGTGGCGCGCCGCGAAGTGGCGTGTGAGGGCGAGCAAGTCCTCACCCCGGTCGCGCAGCGATGGAACCTCGAGGGTGACGACGCTCAAGCGATAGAACAGATCGGAGCGGATCCGGCCCTGCTCCATCTCGACCTGGAGGTCGCGATGGGTCGCGGTGATCACGCGTACGTCGACCTCGATCGGCTGATTGCCACCGACTCGGCGGATCTCGCCCTCTTGCAGCACGCGCAACAGCTGGGCTTGGACCTTCGCCGAGATGTCACCGATCTCGTCGAGGAACAGCGTGCCGCCGCTCGCTTCTTCGAACAGGCCGCGCCGCGTGCTCTGCGCACCGGTGAACGCGCCCTTCTCGTGACCGAACAGCTCGCTCTCGAGCAAGCTCTCGGTCAGCGCCGCGCAGTTGACCGCGACGAACGGAGCGGTCGCGCGGCGGCTGCGCTCGTGCAGCGTGTGAGCGACGAGCTCCTTGCCGGACCCACTCTCGCCGTGGATGTAGATCGTGGCGTTCGTCGCGGCGACCTGTGCGAGCT
>JANXOP010000191.1 GCA_025357755.1 Kofleriaceae bacterium
CGAGCTCGAGCAAGCGAATCGCCAGCTCGAGCTCGAGCTCGCCGCGCGGGCCACCGTCGAACGGTTGCTCCACGACCGCGGCGCTCGGCTCAATTTGTTCCTCGAGCTCGGCGAGATCCTGCGCGCCACGGACCCCGAGCAACTACTCGGCGATGCGATGCGCCTGCTCGGCGAGCACTTCGGGGTCTCGCGGTGCGCCTATGTCGAGCTCCTGGAAGGTGGCAAGCGCGTCACGATCCGCGCTGACTACGCCGACCACGTGCCGAGCATCGTCGGTCAGCACCAACTCCCAGCGCTGGGGCTCCGGCTGCTCGCCGATCTCGAGCTCGGTTCGGGTGCCATCATCGTGCGCGATCCGGCGCGCGAGCTCGGGAGCGAGGAACAGGCGCAACTCGCGGCGTTCGACCTCGGCGCGTTCATCTGCATGCCGCTGGTCCGCCACGGCACGCTGCACGCGGTGCTCTTCCTCGGCCAGCCCGCACCTCGCGATTGGATCCCGATCGACACCGCGGTGATCCGCGAAGTGCTCGACCGCTGCACGGGCGCGCTCGAGCGCCACGCGTTCGAGGACAAGTTACGTCAGAGCGCGACCCTGCTGCAGATCGCTGGCCGCGTCGCTCGGCTGGGCGGTTGGAGCGTCGAGCTCCCCGGCGACCGCGTCATCTGGTCCGACGAGATGTGCGTGATCCACGATGCGCCGCTGGGAACGCAACCGAGCCCGGAACAAGCCTTCGAGTACTACGCGCCGGAGTTTCGAGACGCGGTGCGAGCGACGATCCGAACATGCATCGTCGAGGGTACGTCGTTCGAGCTCGAGGCCCAGATCGTGACGACCACCAACCGGCGGGTCTGGGTGCGCTGCATCGGCCAAGCCGAGCGCGATCGCCTGGGCGTGACGACGCGGCTACATGGCGCACTCCAGGACATCGACGAGACGCGGAAGCTCCAGGATCAATTTCGCCAGGCACAGAAGATGGAGGCGGTGGGACGGCTTGCCGGTGGCGTCGCGCACGACTTCAACAACCTGCTCTCGGTGATCATCAGCTACGCCGGGTTCCTGCTCGAAGATCTTCCGGCTGACAACCCAGTCCGCGACGACGTCGCCGAGATCAACCGGGCCGCGGAGAAGGCGACCGACCTCACCCGACAGCTACTGACCTTCAGCCGACACAAAGCGATCGAGCGCCGGGTGATCGATCTCGCGCCGATCGTCCAGGCGATGCAGAGCATGCTGCGCAGGCTCCTCGGTGAGGACATCGAGCTATCGCTGCAAGTCTCGAAGCAGCCCTCTCGCGCGTTCTCGGACGCGAGTCAGATCGAGCAGATCGTGATGAACCTCGCGGTCAACGCGCGCGATGCGATGCCGGATGGAGGGAAACTGGTCATCGAGGTCGCGAATGTTTTGCTCGATGCCGAGTACGCGACGAACCATCACGGCGTGGCCATGGGCCCGTACGTGATGATCTCGGTGAGCGATACCGGGGTCGGCATGGATCCGGCGACGCGGGAGAAGATCTTCGAGCCGTTCTTCACGACCAAGGAGAAAGGGAAGGGGACGGGCCTGGGCCTCTCGACCGTGTTCGGCATCGCCCAGCAAAGTGGCGGCTTCGTGTGGGTCTACAGCGAGGTTGGCATCGGCACGACATTCAAGGTGTACATGCCGCGCACCGAGGATCAGGTCGATCCGGTCGCGGCCCCGACTGTCGCGCCCTCGACCTTGCGCGGGACCGAGACCGTGCTGGTCGTCGAAGATGACGCACAGGTGCGGCAGATGACCGGCACGATGCTGCGCCGTCACGGCTATACGGTCCTCGATGCCGCGGACGGTGCTGAGGCCCTACAGATCTTCGCGCAGCACCGTGCTGCGGTCCGCCTGATGATCACCGATGTGGTGATGCCGCGGATGAGTGGACGCGAGCTTGCCGACCAGATTGTCGCCGCAGGCTCGGACGTCCGAGTCTTGTTCTTCTCGGGTTACACGGAGGAGACGATCATCCATCACGGCATGCTCGAACCGGGCATCGCGTTCCTCGAAAAGCCCGTGTCCTCCGAAATCCTGCTTCGAAAGGTCCGCGAGCTCCTGGACCGGTAGGAATCAGTGCCCTGGCGATTCGCCAAATTCGCTTGATGCCCTAGGATCGGCCCGACCATGACGAGCGGTGAATTGCTCTCCCTCGTCCCGCTGCTCCTGGCAGCGCTGGTCCCGGCGAGCCTCTTCATCGCTGCCTTCACGATCTCGCGCCAGCGCGCACAGCTGATGACGGCCGCGGTGTTCGTGACGAGCTTCGGCGCCGTCCTCACCTACCTCGCGGTGGCGCTCCATCCGCTGCTCTCGCTCCTCGGCTTCAACCCGAGCGTGCGGGCGAAGGACTCCGGGCTCAACGACGTCTTGCAGCTCGATCTGGTCTCGAGCTGCATGTTCGTGCTGGTGTCCACACTCGCCGTCGTCGTCGTGCGCTATTCCCGAACCTACCTCGCCGGGCAACGCGAGCTCGATCGGTACGCACGTGCGCTCTTGCTCACGGTCGCTGCGGCGGTCGTGCTGGTGACGTCGAACCATCTCGCCGTCCTCGTCCTCGCGTGGTTCACGACGGATGTCGGCCTCCATCCGTTACTCACGTTTTTTCGAACCCGCCGCCAGGCGATCATCGTGGCGCACAAGAAGTTTTTGCTCAGCCGCGTCGCGGATGCATGCTTCGTGTCCTCGCTCGTGTTGATCGGTGGCGAGATTGGCTCGCTACGGATCGATCAGGTCAACGCGTTCGCGCGAGCGAGCGGCGGGCTCTCGCCCACCCTCCACGCCGCCACGATCCTGCTGGTCCTGGGCGTCCTGCTCAAGTCCGCGCAGATTCCGTTTCACGGCTGGATGCAGGCCGTGATGGAGGCGCCCACGCCGGTCTCGGCACTGCTCCACGCGGGCGTGGTGAATATCGGCGGGTTCGTCATGATCCGGCTCGCTCCACTGATGGCCCACGCGTACATCGCGCAGGGCATCCTCCTCGGCGTCGGCCTCGGTACCACGATCATCGCGGCCCTCGTGATGACGACGCGCGTGGCGATCAAGGGCGTGCTCGCGTGGTCCACGATCGGTCAGATGGGCTTCATGCTCGTGCAGTGCGGACTTGGCGCGTGGCACCTCGCGTTGATGCACCTGCTCGCGCACTCGCTCTACAAGGCGCACACGTTCCTCAGCTCCGGCTCGGTCGTCCAGCAGTGGCGCGCGTCTCATCTCGTGCACATGCCACGCATGCGCTACCGGCACATCCTCGGGAGCATGGTCGTGCTGTCGGTGTTCGTCGCGCCGTACTTCGCGACCCGGCTCGTGCCCTCGTTGCATCTCCCGGAGTCACTCGCACCCCTGACCCTGATCCTCGGCCTCAGCTTTGTCCCGATGCTCAGCCGCGCGATCGCTGCCGGGCGGCGCACGTTCGGGATCGCGCTCCTCTTCACCCTCGGCGCATCCGCCGCGTACTTCGGCTGGCATGTCGCGTTCGAGCTGCTCGCGCCGCAGATCAATGCGGGCTTCGAACCCTCGTCGGCCAAATGGTCGATCGTGGTCGCGGGGCTCGGCGTCCTGTTCTTTGCCCAGACGATCCTGCAGACCAGTCCGAACGGATGGTTCGCGAACCGGGTCCAGCCGCACCTGGTCAGTGGCCTCTACATCGATGATTGGTTCACGCGCGTGACGTTCCGTCTGTGGCCGCCGGGGTTCCGATGATCGCCGACCCCGCCTTGCAAGCAGCGGTCGACCGCGCGTGCGCGAGCATCGCCCCGACCTGGCCGCTCGATCGGTTCATCGCGGTGAATCCGTTCTGGGCCCGCACCGGTAAGCCGCTCCAAGAAGTCGCCGGCGACCTCGCCGCGCTCTCCGGCGCTCGGCTCCTCATGCCACGCGCGTGGTACGCGGAGGAGTGGCGTGCCGGGCGCTTGCGGTCCGATCACTTGCGCGAAGCGATCGCCGAGAGCGGCGCCGATCTGGCCGAGGACGATCTGCTCGCGAGCTTCTGGATCCGCGAGCCAGTGTCGTCGCGGAGGCCTCTCGTCGTGGACGTGCTCGAGACCTTGCGCAAGCGCGAGCACGAACACTCGTGGCGAGAGTTCGTGATGGAGCGGATCAGCCGGTTCTGCGCGTCCTACTTCGATGGTGGGCAGGCCCAGATCGGAGGCGTCCGTGAAGGCAGCTTGTACGAGAGCTGGCTCGCGCAGGCGCAGGCCGATCCGATGCCGAACCTGTTCATGGAGCTCGATGGCTATCGCAAGACGCTCGGTTCGCTGCCGGCGACTGCCGAGGGGATGATCACGCGCGGCTGCGCGAACCTCGGCGTGCCGACCGAACAACTCGAGCGTTATTTTTCGGCGCTGCTGCTCGACGTCAATGGCTGGGCATCGTGGTGCGCGTACATGCGCTGGACCGCGCGACTGGCGGGCACCGACGACGCGAGCATCCGCGACCTCCTGGCGATCCGGCTCGCGTGGGAGTGGGTCCTCCTGCGCTCGAGCGACGATTCGATCACCGCCGAGTGGAAGTTCGCGATGACGAGCTGGTCGGCGATCGACCGCGCGGCGCAACTCGCGCGCTCGGACGATTGGATTCTCCAGCGCGCGGTCGAGCTCGCGTGGCTCTCCAGCGTGCGTCCCCAGTTCTCGCTCGGCTTCGCCGCGACCTCACCGGCCGAACCGACGCTCCAGGCGGTGTTCTGTCTCGACGTGCGGTCGGAGGTGTTTCGACGATCGCTCGAAGCCCAAGGCGACACGATCCAGACGTTCGGCGCCGCCGGTTTCTTCGGTGTGCCGATCGAGTACGCGCAGCTCGCGTCCGACGACCCACGCCCGCAATTGCCCGGTCTGATGGCGCCGAAGTACCGGGTCACGGATACCGGGGTCCCCGCGGGTCTCGAGAAGACGCGGCGTACTCGGCTCGAATCCGCGAACGCGTGGAAGGCGTTCAAGTCGAGCTCGCTCTCGAGCTTCGCATTCGTCGATGCGATGGGCCTGTTCTTCGCGCGCAACCTGTACCGCGACGCTGGACATGGCGACGCCCACGCTTCGGACCATCACGATCACGTCGGCCTGACCGACGACGAAGACGAGACCCGCTTGCCGAGGATCACGAGCCACGTCGATGGCACCGACGTCTCCTTGGCCGAGCGGTGCCAGCTCGCGGAGACGTTCCTGCGCACGATCGGGCTGACGAAGAGCTTCGCCCGCTTCGTCTTGTTCCTCGGTCATGGCAGCGAATCGAAGAACAACGCCCACGCGGCCGGTCTCGACTGCGGCGCCTGCTGTGGCCAGCCCGGCGACGTCAACGCGCGTGCCGCGGCGATGCTGTTCAATGATGACCAGATCCGCGTCGAGCTTGCCACCCGAGGCATCGCGATCCCCGAGCGGACCATGTTCATCGCGGGCCTGCACAACACGACGACGGACGACGTCACGCTGTTCGCGGATGGCAAGAAGATCGATCTCGCCGACGTGCGCGCGATCCTCGAGCTCGCGAGTGCCAAGACCCGACGCGCGCGTGCACCTCAACTCGGCCTCGCCGAGCTCTCGGATCCCAAGCTCCACGCCGCGATGATCAAGCGCGGGACCAACTGGGCCGAAGTGCGACCCGAGTGGGGCCTCGCGGATCGCGCGGTCCGGATCGCCGTCGGCGCGATAGTCGTGCAAGAACGCGCGCCCCTCGAGATCGATGTG
>JANXOP010000219.1 GCA_025357755.1 Kofleriaceae bacterium
CTCGAGGCCGGCGATCTGCGCGCCGGTGCGCGACGACGTGGTCGCCGCTTCATCGCGCTCGGCCTTGAGCTGAGCAATCACCTTGAACGTCTTCTCCTTGTCGGAGCGCAGCTCCTTGATCACCTCTTCTTGCGAGATCAGGCCGACGCGTCGCTCCTCGAGCATTCGCTCCTGCTCGTTGATCACCTCGCGGAGGTGCTCGATCTCGGTGAGCTGCTCGTTGAGCTTCTTCCAGCCCTCGTCCTTGGTCCGCGACAGCTCCATGAGCTGGCGGTTGAGGTCCTGCATGTCCTCGCGGATCTTGACGGCGTCTTCCTGAGCCCGCGCGGCCTGGCGCTCGCGCGCCGCCATGTTCTCGGCGAGCTCGCCCATCTCGCCGCGCAGCTTGTTGTACTCGTCGCGGGTCTGCTGGACTTCCTCGCGCAGTTGGTCGGCGACGCGATCGTGCGCGGCGGCTTGCTCTTCGCGATCCTTGACCGCGGCGCGCAGCTCCTCGATGCGCTCCCGCAAGGTCGCGGATTCGGCGCGGATGCGCTTGCCGTCGGCGACCTCTCGCTCGTAGTTCGCGTTGGCTTTTTCGAGCTCGGCCTTCGCCGTCTTGAGCTCGCTGCTCGCCTTGCCCGGATCGACCTGCAGCCCGAGATCGACGAGCACCTTTTGCTCGGGATCCGAGACGGCTGACGCGCTGCCAGGGGGCTGAGTCTGCGGCGCACCCATCGGGCCGCCACGTCCGAACATGCTCGGGTTCGCAGCAGGCGGGGGACCGCTGCCACCGCCCGGCATCTGGGGTGGCCCACCATACGGCATGCCCGGCGGACCACTGGCCGCACCCGGCATCTGCGGCGGGCCGCCGTACGGCATCGCGGGCGCCGCCGAGGGAGCGGCCGACGCCGCACCGGCAGAACCACCGAAACCGCCACGGCTACCGCCAAACGTGCCGCCGCTCGGCATCTGCGGAGGCCCGCCATACGGCAACGCGCCCGCGGGTGCAGGATTTGGCATCGTGGGCGGGGCGCCGAACGGAGCCGACCCTGGTGAGGTGGAGGCAGGCGGTGGAAAGCCCTGAGAGATCGGCTGACCCGGCGGGAGGTTGAAGCCCGCGGGCGCAGAGGCCACGCCACCGCCATCGCCTCGATCGAGGACCATCGTGCCGCCCTTTTTGGGTGGCGGACTCGCGCCGGGGTTGAGCTGCTGCGGGACGACGTTGACGCCGCCTTCGTCGATGAAGCGGATCACCAGCGAGCCGCACTGGATCACATCGGCGTGACCGATGGCCTGCTTCTGGATCCGTGTGCTGTTGAGATGGGTGCCGTTCGCACTGCCGAGATCCTCGACGACGAAGCGACCGTTCTCCATCCGAAATTGCGCGTGCTTGCGCGAGACCATGCCGTCATCGGTGCGCACCGCGCACTCGAGACCACGACCGACATAGACCGTCTCGGTCGGTGACAGCTCGACCGTACCTTCGCGGCCTTGGCTGTCCCTGAACAGCAGCTTCGCCATTACGTGGCGAAATCATATCAGGATTGGCCGGGAATTACGGGCCTGGGCTCTGCAGCGGACTGCTCGCATCACGCTCGGGCGCACAGGTCGAAACGCCAGCACCGCTGATCCGGTACCCGACGTGCGTCATGATCGTCCGGTACTTGCCGGTCGTCCGATCGATGGTCCGCACCGTCGAATTCTCCTCGAAGCTATCCATGTCGTTGATCGTCGCGAAGATATAGAAGACGCCACCCCACTGCGCGAATGCGTAGGCCGACACGGTGCCCAACGGTGTCGACCCGAGCTGGAATTTCTTACCGATCGGCTTGGCACTGGTCCGGTCGATCTCCTGCACGAACGACGGCTCTTCATCGGCCGGATAGAAGCCGAAAAGCCGGGCCTCGCTCGTGCCCGTCAGCTCGGGGTTCTGCGATGCGACCGCGCTCAGCGTGCCGATCGCATGCGGCACCAGATCCTTGGTGTCGATGCTCGAGAGCTGGTTCGAGAAGTCGTTATCCGCGACGTAGAGCTTTTCGGAATCGCCACCCGCCTTGTCGGTCGCGAAGCCCATGCCGAAGGTGAGCGAACCCGCGGAGCCGGCGCGAAACTTGGTCGCCTCGCACTTCGCGTCGGTGATGTTGACCCGGAAGATCTGGCCATCTCCATAGAGCACCCATGCGACGCCGTTGCGATCGACCGACATCGAAAACGGGCTGCCACCTGCCCGACAGTGCAACTTGCCGATGAAGTGGAAGGGATCGTTCGGCAGCTTGCGAGGATCGAAGCTGAGGAAGTCGTTGTTCGTCGAGACCAAGTAGATCAGCTTGGTGTTGTCGTCCTCGCAGGTCTGTTCACACTTGCCGTCGGTACAGCCGTGATGACACGCACGCAGCCGACGTCCGAGGTGCCCATCGTCGCGACACTCGACGACGTCCTGACCCATGCAAACCTTCGGCTGCTTCGGATCGCACGCATCGTCGTCGCCCTGGATCGTCCCGGCAGCAACGTGAGGCTTGCCGGCGGCCGGCGTACTCGAGCTCGGATCGCTCTTGGTCTGGCACGCGGCCAGCACCAGCACGAGGATCCACACGACACGCATCGCCAAGTCATGGCTCAACCCGCGTCGCAGCACCAGCATTTCCTATTCGCGCTTGAAGACGGCTTCGGTGTTGCCGACCCGAATGATATCGCCAGCCTCGAGGGTCCGCTTCGGGACCTTCTGACCGTTGACGTACACGCCGTTCGTCGAGCCGAGGTCGGCGAGCTCGTAGTCGCTCTCGATCTTGCGGATACCCGCGTGCTTGCGCGAGACCGCCGGATCGGCGAGGACGACCGTATTGCCCGCGACCGAGCCGATGGTGGTCACCGCTTCGGTCAGCGGCAGCGTCTGGTTCGCCATGGGGCCGAGGATGAACTCGAGGCGCGCGACCGGCGCCCAGCCGCAGAACATGCACTTCTGCCACTGCGGCATCATCACGCGTTTGCAGTTGCCGCAATTGCGCTGACTGATCGGCGCGGAGCTCTTCTTTGCCGCGACGATGATGATCACGAGCACGACGAGCGCGCCCGCGACGATGAGACCTGCCAGAGCCGAGTTGGACACGAGGCGTCTAGTTGATCGATTTGAACTTGAAGTTCGTCTTGCCGAGCATGATGACGTCGTTGTCGACGAGGTCTTGCTTGGCGACCTTGCGATCGTTGACGTAGACGCCGTTCGTCGAACCACCGTCGTGGAGCGTGAACCCTGCGGGCGAGCTCGTGATGCTGCAGTGCTCGGTGCTCATGAAGCCGTCGTTGACCACGATGTCCGAAGGTGGCGCGGTGCCGATCTTCGTGAGGCCCGGCTTGAGCCGCCAGGTCTGATACGCGTTGACCCCGTTGAGCGGTACGAGCCAACCGACGATCGGGAAGCCCTCTTGATCGCCGCCCGCACCGATCATCACGGTCTTCGACGGGCCCATCGGCTTCGGTGCTTCGACCGGCGCCTGCTGCATCATCGGCATCGGCATCGGCTCTTCCTTCTTCCGGGTCGCGAGCTTGATGATCACATAGAGCAGGATCAAGCCGACGAGGGTGAGGATCACCGCGAGCCACGGGAAGCCGTTGTGGACGGGCTTACTCCACACGGGGGCCAGCGTGAGCGACGCGGGATCGAGGTCGGTCTGGTCGATCTTGACGACGAGATCGTGATCCTTGCCATCCCATGGCAGCCCGGTGCCCGTCTTGTCGTCCCAGCCCGGG
Organism: Kofleriaceae bacterium; assembly: GCA_025357755.1. GTDB lineage: Bacteria > Myxococcota_A > Polyangia > Haliangiales > Haliangiaceae > JABFXX01. The sequence goes on from JANXOP010000219.1 coordinate 3,727, forward strand.
AAGTCGAGGTAGTAGCGGTCCGCCATGCGCGCGATGATCGCGTTGAGCTCCGAGGCGATGCCGTCGACCGAGTTCACGACCTTGGCGTTGCCGACCATCGTCGTGATGACCGCGCCTTCGCTCGACACCGCCGACTTGTAGATGATGCCGAACATCTGGATGCGCTGCCCGTTTGCTTGCTTCTTGAGGTCGATGAGCGCGGCCTTCGCAGCTTCGTTGTTCGTATCGGTGCCATCACCGATGACGATCAGGGCCTTGCGTGCGGTCGAGACCTTCGACAGCTCGGCGAGCCCCATCGTGATCCCTTGCACCATGTCGGTGCTGATCTTGTGTTGGTAGTCCTTCTGGCTGCCGAGCGCGCCACCGGTGATCAGCTTCAAGTCGCCCATCGGCACCTTGATCTCGGCGCCGGTCGCGTACGACACGACGATGCCCTTCGAGCCCAAGGGACCTGCGTTTCCGAGCTGCAGCTTGTCGATCGCCGCCTCGAGGTTCTTCAGGACGCCCTGGTACTTCTCGAATTCCTGAACGTCCGGGAGGTCATCGTTACCGATCCAGATCTCCTGCCCTTCGATGACGAGCGCGATCGCGAGCGTCTCCTTGCCATCCTGATAGTCGTGAAGGTGGTCCGCCTTCATCGTGACTTTTTGGTTGCCGTTCGTCGTCGAGATCGAGAACTTGTCGAGCGTGGTCTTGGGACCACCGACGATCGTGGCCTCGATGAAGGGTGCCTTGCCGGCGGTCTTGGGGTCCTTGGGATCCGGGGCCTGGACCTGCAAGAACACTTCGACGTTGCTATCGGCGTGGACGGGCTTCGCGGCGAAGATGCCTGCGCACACGACCAACGCCAAGCCGAGCGATTTGATCTTCATAGGCTCTTGAACTTCAGCATCGCGCTGCCGAACTTGATGAAGTCGTTGTCGACGAGCTCGTGGCGATCGACGCGACGGTTATTGACGTAGGTGCCATTCGTCGAGCCGATGTCGCGCAGGATCCACAGGCCGTTCTCGGCCACGATCTCGGCGTGCTTGCCGGACATGAACTTGTCCTGCAGCACCAGCGTGACCGTTGCATCCGAGCCGTTGCCGATCACGTTCTTCGGTTGCAGCGTCATGAGCTCGCCGCGGTGATGGCCTTGCAGCGGGACCAACCAACCGAGCAGCTGCACGCTGCCCGGGCCGCCACTGGAATCGAGGACGAACGCCTGGGTCTTGAGCTTCTGCAGCTTCTGCGGAGCCATCGCGGCTTGCTGCGCGATCTGCGCGCAATACGGGCAGCTATCCCAGGTCTTGTCGAGGCGTTGTTCGCACTGCGAACAGAACTTCTGCTTGAAGATCCAGAACCCCTTCGTGCGAATCGGCGGGTTCGGATTCGGTCCACCACCGGGCATCTGGGGCGCACCCATCGGGGCGCCCGGCATTCCGGGAAACTGTCCTGGCGGCATTCCCCCGGAGGGCGGCATTCCTGGCTGCATGTTCGGAGCTCCTTGCTGATAAGGCGCTTGCTGATACGGCGCGTTCTGCGGCTGATACGCCGGTTGCGGTTGCTGCGGATAGCCGCCCGCACCCTGCTGCTGGTAACCCATCTGCGGTTGATAGCCCTGCTGCGCGGGGGGAAGTTGCCCCGGTGCCTGTCCCTGCACCTGGCCAGGCTGCGCGCCGAAGCCCGCGACCTTCTGGTTCGCTTCGCCGGCGAGTTGCTTGCCGCGCTTGCCCATGGCCTTCGCGCGGTTGATGTCGACCTGGATGTTGCCCTTGATGTTTTTGACACCAAGGATCTTGTTATTGATCGCGCGAAACGGCTGAAAGATGAAGTCGATGTATTTAAGGAACATGGACTTCCTCCTCGGGTCGGTAGTCTAGCACGTCGTCACGGACAGTCGGATCAGCACACGAACACTGCTACTTCGGTTGGTAGACCCAGATGTGGAACATGTTGATGTCGCGGCCTGCGGTGATCGACTGCTGGCGGACCAACATCGTCCCGTCCTTGACGTGCTCGGCCGCGATCAGCGCCGGCCAGTTACGCCAGCGATGGACGCGGTCGGTGCCGACGCACGAGACCACGCTGACCTTCTTGCCATTGATCGACATCTCGATCTCGTAGTCGCCGTAGACGTAGTCCATGCGGCGCAGGATCACGATCGGCTTGTTCGGCGAGATGTTCAGCAGCTTGAACTCGCTGTAGCCGTCGACGTGCGCGCGGCCGGTATCCTCGACGGTGGTGCCGTCGGGGTACTTGAGCTTCTGGCGCGAGCGGTACGAGTCCTTCGCCTCCTTGATCGTGAAGATGTGCTTGTCTTCCGACTCCTTGTTGAGGATCTCGACCTCGTCGACGAGCACCCAGGTGATGCCCTCCAGATCCATCTGCGGCTTGGGCTGGGGCATGACCTTGACGCCCTCCCAATCGCTGATGTTGGCGACCTTCTCTTCTTTCTTTTCCTCGGGCGCCACGATCACCGGCTTGAAATCGGCGACCGCGGACAAGGCGATCTCGGCGGTCTTCGCCTGATACGCGAGGAGGTTCTGGAAGGCCTCCATGTTGTTCTTGTTCTCGCCGAGCAGGCCGCGAAGAATCTCGACCTGGCGGCGGTACTCCGAGAACTCTTTCTTCTGCGCGATGATCGGATGATGGACGTCGACGTCGAGCGATAGCTCGCCTTCGCAATCGACGAGCAGCTTGAACATGTCGAACACGTTCCGCAGATCGACGAGGTTCGCGTAGACCAGCATCAGCGCGGTGTTGCACGCCTGGACCACGTCGTGGCCAGAAACGACGCCGCGGCGGGTGTACTCGATGCCCGCACGACGCACCAGGTTGAGCAGAGTCTCGAGCTTGAGCCGCAAGAAGCCGGGCAACATCGAGCCCGCGAGACCGCCGCGCTGGACGTAGCGATGATCGATCTCGTTCGCCGCGGGGTTCGCTGGATCGCGCGCATCGCGCACGCGGTTGACACCCTTCTCGAGATAGACGCGCGCGAGCTCGACCTCGCGACTGATATCGGGCTCGGTCTGCGACAGCTCGATCTTGCAACTCTCGAGGACGCGCCGATGGCCCTTGTACTCGAGGTTCTCTTTGTAGGCGATGAAGTCCGTGAGCTCCTCGTAGTAGCGCAGCACGATGTAGATCGTCTGCGGGAGCTTGAACTCCTCGAGGTTGATGTTGCGGATCGTCGCGTCGAAGATCATCAGGTCGTTACCCATGCCGTCGATCGCGTAGCCCGGCTGAACCTCGACCGCGAGGTCACCACGCGCGCGCGCTTGCACGCGGAGGTCCCCCTGATACCCGAGGATGACGCCCGGCGAGTGCATCATCCGGTTGTGCAGGCGGCGCTTGTCGATGTGATAGCGCTCCGCGTCGTTCCAGTCCTTCTCGGTGGTCAGGAACCCCTTGAAGAAGTTGATGCGCTTGAACCCTTGGACTGCGTCGCTCATTTCTTATCTCCGGTCGTGTCATTCCGGGTCGCACCCGGCGGGTCCGCTTCTTCCACCGTTTGCACGACCTCGGCGCCAATGCCGATGCCGGAGCGCAGGCCGATCGCGAAGAACTCGCGCAGCTCGACATCGCCCTCTTCTTCCGCAAACTTCAGGTAGTAGTTGGTGTGGGCCGGCTTCTCGAGCTGGATGATCTGGTGGATCCGGATCACGAGCTCGGGAGTCACGTTCTCGTACTTGACCGGCATCGTCACGACGAAGCAGTGCGCGAGCTCGACCGGCGGTAACACCACCGAGTCGAGACCGACGCGAGCACCCTGCTCGGCGCCTTCACCCTCGACGCGAAAGCCCTTGAACGGCCACGTGTTCTCGGCGATGTCGGGCTCGTGCCCGGTGAACAGCTTCAGGAACAGGGTGAGGCCGCGCTTGGTGCCGCGGATCCGGTAGAGATCGACCGCCCGCTTCACCAGCGCACGCTTCTGCGCCTCCGGCCAATCGAGATCGACCGAGAACGCGGTCCAGTGCGACAGCCACTGCAGGAACTCCGGCGGCGCGACGTGCGGGTCGTAGAACCGCCAGCCGTCGGTGAGGTTCACCTCGACGGAGTCGAACATGTGCTCGAACAGGAAGCACAGCTCGCGGACGAGGTTGCGACCGACGGCGTCGCTGCGCCGGTAGATCGCCGGCAGGTTCTCGAGGTAGCCGCGGCGCGCGACCCAGATCGTGACCTCGGTGCCCTCGTAGACCATCTGGCCGCGGGCCGGACGCTGCTCGAGCACGGTGTCGCGATCCTCGTAGCTCTCGCGGTACAGCGTGACGATCCGCTTGAGCCCGGCGTCCTCGAGCAGGATCTGCGCCTTGACCAATGGCTTGCCGGCCACGTCGTGGACGCGCACCACGCGACGGTTGATGGCCTCGGTCACCATTACTTGATGTCGTCGCGAACCTTCTCGGCGACGTGGACGTGGACGAGGAACGGCAGCTCGTCGTCCTCG
>JANXOP010000221.1 GCA_025357755.1 Kofleriaceae bacterium
AGTACGTCCGCGGCCTCGATCTCGGCAGCATCATCAGCCGCGACGGGCCACTGCCATGGAAGCGCGCGGCGCCGTTGCTCGCGCAGATCTGCGGCGCGCTCTCCGAAGCGCACGACCTCGGCATCGTGCATCGCGATCTCAAACCCGAGAACGTGTTGATCACGCGCACCGGCAACGGTCGCGACTACGCGAAGGTCCTCGACTTCGGCCTCGCGAAGCTCGAAGAGAATCGCGCACTGACCACCGCCACCGATCGTCAGCAGATCGTCGGCACACCGTACTTCATGTCGCCCGAGCAGATTCGCGGAGACGATGTCGATGCGCGCAGCGATATCTATTCGTTCGGTGCGCTGATGTTCGAGTGCCTCACGGGCCAGCACCTGTTCACCGGCTCGACCGCGGTCGGCGTGCTCACGAAGCACCTCACCGTCGAGCCCGACGCGCCATCGATGCGCACGCCGAAACTCGGCATCGATCCGCAGGTCGATGCGATCTGCAAGAAGGCCCTCGCGAAGGACCCCGCGAACCGCTACCAGAGCGCCGCGAAGCTCGCCGAGGCGATCGAGGAGGTCTACGCGGACACCGTCGAGAATGCGACCGGTCAGGGTTCGCGCTCGGTGCGCAACCGCGCATTCGCGGTGCCTGCCGAGACCGAAGAGAGCGACGTTCGGCTACGCCGCTCGGATATCGATGCGTTCGAGCGCGGCATCAAGCGCCAGCGCTACGTCTCGCTCGGCGCGATGCTCACGCTCGTGCTCGGTGCGGCGGGCGCCGGCGCGTACTTCCTCACCCGACCAAATCCGCCGCTCAGCGAAGAGCGCGAGCCGAACGACGATGTCGCGCACGCGAACAAGATCGCGCTCACCGTCACGGGACACCTCGGCAAGCGCCACTCGCCGCAGGCGGGCGATCGCGACAACTTCATCGTGCCGTGGCCCTCGAGCACCAAGCGCGTGGTCACCGTGCGCGTCACCGGCTTGCCGAACCTCGATATCAATCTAGGCATCACCGACGGTGATGGTTTGCACGGCGCGGTCGCCGACGAGGGCCAGCTCGGCGAGCCCGAGATGCTGCATCGCCGTGCGGTCGATGGTCCGATCGATATCTCGATCGATCAGACCCTGACCCAGGGCAAGCTGCCGATCGAGAACGTCAGCGACGAGTACACGGTGACCGTGATCGAAGAGGATCCGCAGGCCGGCGAGATCGAACCGAACGGCACCGATGCCGATGCCAATCCTCTCGAGCTCACGAAGGAGCTGCGCGGTTATCTCGATACGCGCGCGGACGTCGACATGCTGCGCTGGCTCGGCCCGGACGGCACGTACAACGTCGTCGTGCGCGCCGATGGCATCCCGCTCGAGTGGCGGATCGGCGATACCAAGCCGCGCACGCCGGGTGCGGCCCAGGTCGCGCTCAAGCACGGCGACTTGATCCGGATCGAGCGCACGGACAAGGCGCTCAAGGGTGCCCTACCCGGCCGCGACCAGCCGTGGTCGATCGCGGTGACGAAGTAGCGAGCTCGCTCGCAACGCAAGACCCTGACCTCCGGTGGAGCCGCGAGCCGGACTCCGGTTGCATGGTCAGTGCGCGATCACGCAGACGCAATCGAGCGCTCGGAACGAGTAGGCGCCACCACCACCACCGCTCGGCTTGCACGCCGCGCAGCGATCTCCCATCGTTTTGGTCGCGATCGCATACACGACGTCGACGTTGTCGGGAATCGCGAGGCCCTTCGGCGCCTCGCTGCGGTCGTAGCGCATGACGATCGTGTCTTGATCGGGATGGGCAGGCTCCTTGGTGACCCACAGCGTCGGCTGGCCGCTATCCAGGCTCGTCCACTGGCCCCACTTGAGCGCGAAGATCGAGCCATAGATCTTGGAGCGCGCGGATTTTCCACCGGTGAACAACGGAGCGGCCTCGGCGAATCGTTTCGATTGCTTCACGAGCGGTCCAGCGGTGGCGCACGCCTCGGGATTACCGAGATCACAACCACGCAAGATCAGCGGCAGCGCTTCCTCTCGCTCGTCGTCGCTCGGCGGCTTGCCGGCTGTCGGCGCCAGGAGCACGCGTGCTGCGGCAACGCACGCTTTCGCGAGGTCGCGCGAGCACGCCAGCTCGAGCTGGAACTCTGCGCTGGCGCGATCATCGTGGCCACTGGAGACCGCCAGCTCCGCGGCGCGCAGGCATGCATCTTCATCGCTGTCCTCGCACGCAGCGAGGTACATCTTCGCGGCTGCGATCGGATCGTGCGCGACGACCTGGTCCGCCTTGTCGCGACAACCAAATCCGTCCTCGCATTCCTTGACCGGATCGCGTCGCGTCGGTTTGGGACGCCGCCACGTGGTTGCCTTCTCGAGGATCGAGTAGCCGAGCTGGCGGCACGTGCCCTGGACGATGCCGCCCTTGACCTGCGATTCACTGGCACGGCCATCGAACGGGTCGAAGCTTCGCAGATACGAGAACTCGAGCTCGTCGGCTGGCCTCACGTCGACATGAAAGGCCTTGCCGAGAAAGGTCACCTCCGCGCTCATCGACAAGCCACTAAAGGTCTGGTCCGAGTGTGGCAATTGAAAGACCTGATCCGTCGGTGCGAACGTCGCGGTGACGCCGAGGTGTGGGGTCTCGCCCTTCCAATCGTCGGACGCGACAGCCACGACGCCTTTGCCGAGCGCTTCTGCGAAGGCCGCGGTGAGGCCGATCGCACAATCGGCATCGGTGACGTAGGGAGTGCGTTTCGCCTCGAACGTCGCGACGAGCAACAGCAAGTTGTCGTCGTTGTCGAGTTGACGTTCGAAGAGCTCGTCGAGGCCCCTACCGACGCGCGTACGCGCCTCGTCCTGCGCTTTCTCGAGGTGCTTGTTTGCATCGCTACGCCACGCCGCGTGCCACAGGTGCTTCGCGACGAACAGTCCTGCGACGACGGCGACCATGATCCCGAGCTTCCTTACCCAGGGACGGCGATGAAGTGGCGGGTTCTCGATGATCGCCTGGGGCAGCTCGGTCATGGGCCTAGTTTCGACCGCTTGCTCGTGCGGTTGCTGCCTTTTTTGGGTCGCAATCCGGCCGCGCGCCGCGACCTTTCGCCATGTGCGACGAAGCCGCTGTCATCGCCTTGATGGACTAGCCTTTCGTCAGCAGCACCACGCGGCGCTCGTAGGCTTGCAGCTTCGCAAGCGCGTCGTGGAACGCGCCGTACTGGGCATTGTCGACGACGAGCTTGTCGAGCTTGATCTCGTGGTGGCAGGTCACGGTCTGACCGTTCACCGTGCACGTCGACGAGAACGCGACGCCATCAGCCTGGCCCTCGAGCTTGTCCGGCACGTACGCGACCTTCCAACCCTTCGGAATCTGAACGGTGACATCACCGGTCTCGGTACGCGGCGCGCCGACCCACAGCGGGTACTTGCGCTTCGACGTTCCGACGGACGGCACTTCTTCGGCAAAGCCGAGCGTGACGGGTGGCATCTCGAAGTTACGGAAGTTGCCCTGCGCTGCCGAATAGCCGGGCACCGCGACCTCGTGTGTGATCTCCATCGGGCCCTGCACTGCCATCGTATCGCTGACCTTGTGGCCCTTGTCGACCGCAGAGGCGGAGAGCTCGCCTGCCGAGTGCTGGAAGTACTTGTCGAGGTTCTCGCCCTGTAACGGACGCAGCGCCGCGGTCGCTTGGTTCGCGAACCAGCCGGTGAGCTCGTACTTGTAGGTCGCTGCGAGATCGCCGTTCGGAGCGAGCACGAAGTTCGCGGTGACGTGCGAGACCGACGATGTGGCTTCCATCGCCGGGCGCTGACCGAGCTCGGAGCCACCCTTCTCGATCGGGAGCACCAGGCTGTCCTGGCCGGCGAGCACGAAGCCGTACTGGCCGTTCTCGTCGGTGGGGTTCAGCCACACGTCTTTTTTGTCGACGCTGATCTTCGCGACGATGTGATCGAACTGCGCGAGCGTCGGGACACCCTGCAGGACCGGCACCTTGCCGGAGCGCACGAACACCGGGCGACCCGCGAGACCCTCGGCCGATGCGAGGGCGAGCAACAGGCCCACCTTGTCGCGCGCATCGGCATACTTGTTCGCGAGCACGGTCGCGGGTGGATGCGGCTCGTAGCCCGCCGCACCGAGCGGTACGTCGACGCTGCGAATGTCGTGCGCGACGAACGCGTAGAGCTTCTGTGCTTTCTCGGTCTCGGTCGTCGCACCGGCAACGATCCGATCAGCTTCCTGCTTGATGTCAGCCGGCAGGGGCTGCGGGATGGCCTTGTCGAGGAAGCGCGCGGCGATCGGCTCGAGCACCTTGGCCCACGAAGGCTGGAAGCTGATCACGAGCCGCGGCAACACGAGCGCATCGCTCGGCGAGCCATTCTCGCGCTGACGATCGGGCTGCTTGGCGAGATGGAAGGTATACGTGTGGGCGTCGGCGGTGGTCGTCTCGGTCGGCACGAGATCGATGCCGACGACCGCGAGCTTCGGCGTCACGCCGCTCGGCGCGGTCACCGTGACCGTGCGATCGAGGATCGGGTCCCACTGGCCGAGCATCACCTCGGCGCCCATCGCGGAATCGGAGCCGGGCTTGGTCGTGCGCGTGGTCTCGAGCTCGATCACCGAGCCTTTGTCGACCGCGGGGAACGAGACGACGCGCTCGCGGACGTCGGAATAGATCGTCGCGTCGGCGAGCCACGACGGCACGATGTCGAGGATCTCGTCAGGGCTCGCGGCATGCGCCTCGCCGTCGTCGTTGACGGTCCGCGCCATGTCGACGGTGAGCGTCTGCCGCGCGCCATCGTAGGGGAGGTGAACGTCGGCGAACTTTTCTTTCGCGCGCTGCGCATCGAGCAGCTTCACGATCGATTTCGCGTGGTGAACGATCGAGCCATCGGCCTTCAGCGTGAAGTCATCGCGCTCGACTGCGATCACGGCATCGGCCTGCGGATAGTCGGTCGCGCCCGGACCACTCTTCGCCAGCTCGATCATCTGCGCGAGATCTGGATCTTTCGAGCGATCGACCTTCGGTGCTTCCTTCTTTGCCCATGGATCGGCGGCTTCGACTGCCTTTGCCGGCGCCGCGGCTTTG
>JANXOP010000261.1 GCA_025357755.1 Kofleriaceae bacterium
TGGGGATAACCCTCAAGCACGTGCGGTTTCGGCACGCGCGGCAAACACCAGGGTCGCCAGACCCGCGGCGATAATCACGGTACGCCTCGAGAGCATGCGCAACGCTAGCACGCGCTACGGTAGCGCCGTGCATGGACTTTCCTGCTTCGCTCTCGCCCTGTGCGTCGCGTGCGGCGGCGCGCGTAGCTCCACGATGTCACCGGGCACCACGTTGATGGCTCGCCTCGCAGCGGCGAACAGCGCGCACCAACCCCTGATCGTAGAGTTCGGCGCGTCGTGGTGCAAACCGTGTCATGACTTCGCCGAGTACGTGCTCGTCGACGCGCGCGTGCAGGCCGCGCTGCGCGACATCGCGTTCGTCCAGTACGACATCGAGACGTCGAGCGGTGCCGACGCGGCAAAGCGCTGCAACGTCACGAGCGTGCCTGCAGTGTCCGGGGTCGCGCCCGACGGAACACCTCGACCGTTGAAGATGGGAAGCGAACCGACCGTCGAAGAGCTCGTCACCTTTCTGCAGCAAGCCAAGATGCGGTAAACGGCGGGCGACATTTTGCCGCGGACGCTCCGGACCAATGTTTGTATCCGAAGGCCGCGCCGATGATTCAAAGGTGACATGTCAACCCTGCACGATATTGTCGATACCGCTGTTGCCGCTGGAACCTTCAAGACGCTCGTCGCGGCTGTCACCGCGGCTGGCCTCGGCGACACCCTCAAGAGCACCGGTCCCTTCACCGTGTTCGCGCCCAACGATGCGGCGTTCGCGAAACTTCCTGCGGGCACCGTCGAGTCACTGGTCAAGCCGGAGAACAAGGCGAAGCTCGTCGCGATCCTCACGCTTCACGTGCTGCCCGGCAAGGTCATGGCCGCGGACGTCGCAGGCAAGAAGCTGTCGCCGGCCTCGGTTCAAGGCGAGGCGCTCCACGTCGACGGCACCTCGGGCGTCACGGTCAACGGCGCGAAGGTCGTCGCTGCCGACATCGCCTGCACGAACGGCGTGATCCACGTCATCGACACCGTGATCCTGCCGAAGGGCTAGCCGGCTAGATCCTGCGATCGCAGGACATCACCACGGAATGCTCAGACCGTGGTGATCGAAGAAATTGCCGTTGTCGATCGCGCGGAGACCGTCGATCACCTGCAGGAGCTGATCGGCTGCAACTGCCGGGACGCGGACATCGAGTCCCGACTTTCCGTACTTCGAGGACAGTCGGGTTTCGACGGTCCCGGGATGCAGCGCGACGCAGATCGCTTGACGATGTCGTCGATGCAGTTCGATTGCCGCCGTTCGCACGAGTTGATTCAGCGCCGCTTTCGAGGCTCGGTAGCCATACCAGCCACCCAGCCGGTTGTCGCCGATGCTTCCAACTCGAGCCGACAGCGCCGCGAAGACCGCCTTGCCCTCGAGGGGCAGGAGCGGCAAGTAGTGCTTCATCAACAGGGCCGGTCCGATCGCATTGATCGCGAAGGACTCCGCGAGCAGGCTCGGGTCGAGGTGCTGCCAGCTCTTCTCCGGCTGAAGCGCGCCGGCGTGCAGCACCCCGGTCGCAGCAATGATCAGGCGCGGCGTGCCGAGCGTGGCTAGATGCGCCGCGCTCGCCGCGATCGTGGTCTCGTCACGCAGGTCGAGCGTGGGGCGCGACATACCGATGACGGCCGCGAAGCTCGCGCACTCGGTCAAGGCATCGACGAGCGCCGCGCCGATCCCACCAGAGGCGCCGATGACCACGGCGAGACCGCCCGATGGGAACGAGCTCAGCTCGGTGCGTGTGCCGCTACGCATTTTCGAGACCGATGGTAGCGCGACACGAAGCCGATCGACGGCGAGACCGAGATCCATCTCGCGATGGGCTCGCGATGGGCTCGCGATGGCCTCGATGATCAACGGCGACGATCAGGAACGCGGCCGTCGAGATCACGATCGAGCGCAGTCGAGGCCGCAGCACGATGAGGACCGTTGCGATCGTGCCGTAGATGGCCATGGCTGACATCGAGTGCCCGCTGGGGAAGCTGTAGCTCTCCGGTCGAGGATTTCGTCGAACAACCTCGGCCGTGGTCGCGCGAACGAATGTTTCAGCACGAGGTTCATCGCGTACTCGGCGATCGCATTCGCGGCCAGCACCAGGGCCAGGCGCCGTTCCTGGCGATAGACGCAATAGGCCGCGAGTACCGCGACCGCGATCGGGAGCGTCACTCCGGCGCCGAGGGTCGTCACGAAAATCATCACACGGTCGAGCACAGGGAAGTCGATCCGATGGATCGCGAGCGAGATCGCGCGATCGATCGGATCGGCATTGCCCTCGATCACCTCTTCGGCGACCTCGACGAATGCGACCGTTGCGACACCAGCGATCGCGAGCAGCACGACGGCAGTGAATGCCAGGCACGCGAAACCAAGTCGGCAAGCTCGGCGACGAATCCATCGTTATGCCCGGCTCGATCCTAAACCCGCGGTCTCGCACATACCACTATACAGACATCGCGACCGCGAGAGAGCATGCGTCCGCAGCCGCGCGATCAAACCTCTTCGCGCCCGACGGTTCCCGCGCATCTTGGCTATCGGATTGGCTCGACACAGGCCGTCGCCGATGCAACCGTCAGTATGGCAGCTTCGAACCTCATTGCGCCTCGGGGCGCGGGGCCGGCGGGACGCGGGGACGCGGGGAGGCCAGCAGTGCCACGACCGCGAGCGCCGCGCCGCCACACGCGATGAAGCCCACGCGCACGGCAAAAACCGAGGAGAAAGCCGCGATCTAGTTAGCTGAGAAGAAACGGAAGCGCATGGGAATCGAACCCACCGTGCCGCCGCTCGCGCGGAGCACCACCGGCTTTGAAGACCGAGCCGCACACCAGTCGCAGACGCGCTTCCACTTCCGAACTTACTAGCGCGCAGGTGCGAGCGCCAGGCCCTAACGGACCGTCGCGCGCAGTTGGACGAGAACGTTGCAGGATTCCTGCGTGCGCGAAGCGCACACGCCGAGGACTCGCGTCGGAGATACTCGCGACCGGCTACAGCTTCTCTAGCACCGCGCGGATCGCCGCATCGGCCTTGGCCTTCGCCTTGGCATGCTTCCACTGCTTGTTCGAAGCCTTGTAGTGCGCGGTCGCCTGGATCTCTCGCGTGCTCGCGGCGAGCGCGAGCTTGATCACGGCGGGCTCGACGACGCCGGTGATCTTCAGCTGACCGAGCGCGCTCGCGATCAGCAGTTGATCGATGTCCGGCAGATACATGGCGCGCTGGTCGTCAGCGAGCCACTTCGCGACGAAGTTCGGGCGGACCTCGTCGAGTTTCGGGATCGGAAAATCCCACTCGCGAACCAGCGAGGCGATGAACTTCTTCACCGGGCCGCGCTTGGCGCGAATCCAATCCTCGAGGTCGTGGAGGGTGTCCGCGCCCGCATCGCTGCCGAATGGCGCGAACTCGTCTCCCACGTCGTAGAACAGCGCGCCCTTGCACAGACGCACGAACGCCGGGTGGCTGGTCGCTTTTGCGGGCCCCTCTTCTGGGTCGTCGAAGTAGTGAGCGGGCATGCCGCTACGATCGCATGTTCACTTCGGCATGAGGACGGTATCGACGACGTGGATCACGCCGTTGGACGCCTCGATGTCAGCCTTCGTGACCTTCGCGCCATTGATCGTGACAGCGCCGTCCTTCGCCTTGATCGCGAGGCTCTGACCATTCACGGTCTTGGCGGTGGTGAGCTTCGCTGCGTCGGCGGCCATCACCTTGCCAGCCACCACGTGGTACGTGAGCACGGCGGTCAGCTTCTTCTTGTCCTTGAGCAGCGCCTCGAGCGCGCCCTTGGGGAGCTTGGCGAACGCGTCGTCGGTCGGCGCGAAAACCGTGAACGGTCCCGGACCCTTGAGCGTGTCGACGAGGCCCGCTTCGGTGAGCGCCTTGGCGAGCGTCTTGAACGAGCCCGCGGCGATCGCGGTGTCGACGATGTCGGCCTTCGCGGTGGCGGTGGCGGGCGCGGTCTTGGTATCGGCCATCGCGAGCGGTGCGCCGACAAGGGAGACGATGGTTGCGAACAACATGGTGCGAATCATTTGCCTCTGAGACGCACCTGTAGGCTGTGGAGTTACGACGAAGATCGCGTGTAGCTTTCGCGATACTCGCGGCATCGCCGAGCGTCACGCCGCGGGGCTGGTCGGCTGGGCTGGCGGCTGCGTACCACCGAACTGCCCGAGGATGCCTTTGATGCCGCCGAGCAACTGCTGGAAGCTATCGGTCTGCAGAAAGCTCAGGAACTGATCGAAGCCGTGCATGAAGCCCGCGCTGCTGCTTTGCTGCGCTGCTGCGGCACCTTGCGACGGGTCCTGCGCGGCCTGCGCTGGTTGCGGCGGTTGCGGCTGCTGGCATCCACCGGTCACCAGGGCGAGGTCTTCGAGTCGGATGCGGGTCATGCCGAGCCATGGTTCAGGGTTCGTGCCAGGGGCTGCGTTTCCCCGAGGAGACACGGCTGGCGAGAGGGTGGGGGCGCGCTTGCTATCTGCCGGAGACGGCCAGTGTCGTCGCCCGGGATGGTCGGCTAGCCATCGCGCTGCCGGGTTTCACGATCGTTTTCGGCCGAGATACACGACGTAGGCGCGCGCGCCTCCGGGGCGATGGAGCGTGGTCTCGAAGCCAGCATCCGCCATCCGCTTCTTGAACACGTTGTTCGCTTCTTCGCTCCAGATCGCGAGCACGCCACCAGGTGTGAGCGCCTCGAGGGCGCGGTCGAGCGCGCCTCGGCCGTAGAACGGATCGTTCTCGCGCTTGGCCGCGTGATGCGGGCCTTCGTAGAGATCGAGCACGATCGCATCGAACGGCTGCTTCGCCGCGCGCTTGATCACCTTCGCGACATCGTCGATCACGACCGAGACGCGAGGATCCCCGACCGCATTGTTGGTGAGGATCGCCATCGGTCCACGGTTCCAGATCTCGACCTGCGCCGTGAGCTCGGCGACGACCACGGTCGCGGCGCGGGGCAGGGCATCGAGCGCGGCGCGCACCGTGTAGGCCATGCCGAGCCCACCGACGAGCACGCGCGGCGCTTTGCGATCCTTGATCGCTGCGCAGGCGAGAGCGGCGACGGCGCGCTCGGACGTGCTCTCTTCGCTCGTCATCAAGCAGCCCCCGTCGATCGTGATCAAGAACTCTTTCGGACCGCGCTGTCGGAGCTGGAGCGCTCCCTCGGTCGTCTTCACGCTCTCGAGCGTTTTCCACGGAACCACGCCGCGAGGTTACTCCGAACGGTGCTTGGATACGACGGACCGGTAGAGCGCGACGGCCGAGGCCGCGATCACCGCGATCTTGGCGACGCTATCGAGCATGCTCGGCTCGCGGTACTTCACCATCGCGGTCGAGCTGCTCCGCACGCTGCGCCGACCGACACTCAACCCTGCGAGCGCCGCGAGGCCGACGCGCAACCACGGGCTGGCGAGGTGCTTGAGGTGCTGGATCGGCGCGATCGATTCGCGGACCTTCTCTTCACGTCGGCGCAGCTCGTCGAGCTTCTCGGTCAGATCGGCACGGGCTTTCGTGATCCGGGTCTGCGGATCGGTTTCGGCGTCGCTCACGATTTATCTCCCGTGGTCAGCGAGCGCGAGGCGGTCTGCGCGCGGCGCACGAACGAGTAACCGATCGCGCCAGCGATCAGGGTCACCGCCCAGAGCGAGGCCCACGCCGGTAGCCCGACCGCGATCAGCGAGGCCGCGACCGCCAGGCACAACAGGATCGCGGTGACGATGAACACCGCGATGGCGATCAGCGATGACGACAGGGTCGACCCGAGGACCGAGAGCTTGCTCGACATCTCGGTCCGAAGGATCTCGACGTTCGCCGAGACCAGCTCGCGGGTGTCGTCGACGATCCCGCTCAGGAGGTCGATATTGCCTACGCGCTCGTCGATCACGGCTCCCGAAGTTGCACGCGATATGCCGTGCTTACCGCCGCAGATCAGCTGTTTTCCGACACCGTTCGAGCGCTCGCGCACGGCCACGCAGCGCGAAACCGCGCAGCGTGCGCTCCGGCTACGCCGCTCTCTTACCGATAGTGGTCCAGCCGATCACGCTTCCGAACACCGTGAGGACGCCGCCGACGACCGCCATGACGGCGACACCCGTGAGCATGTCTTTGTCGTGGCTGGTACCCATGACCACCGCCGAGAACCAACCCATCAGTGCGATGCCGATCGCGCCCCCCAGGAAGGACGCGGCCGCGACGCGGATCTTGGCCGAGGCGCCGATCACCAGCCCCGCGAGGACGCAGCCGATCGCGAGGCCGATGAACATCATCGTGGTCTGCTTATCGGACGAGCGCTCGCCGTCGCGAACCAGGATGCCCGTCACGATCAGCACCGCCGTGAGGCTCGCGCCGAACGAGGCGAACGTCGCGTAGAAGACCCACGGCACCGCAGACTCGGTCGCCTCGCCCAGGATCTTCTCCGATAGGAACGCGCCCACGAGCGCGCCGACCACCATCGCGCCGGCGATCTCTCCGACCACCTTGGCGGCCGACGAGGAGTCCTTGAGCACGTCCAACGTGTGGGTACCGAACGCGAGAAACAGGACCGTGGCGACCAGCAACACGGCGCCGATCGCGGGCTCGATGATCGTCGATCCGCGACTCGCACGTGCTGCGAAGAACCCGCCCACGAACGATCCCGCCGCCATCAACCCCAGCGCCACGACCTGACTTGGCGAGTTGATCTTGACGTACACCAGGCTGCCGGTGAACAAGCCACCCGCGATGAGGAAATAACTCAAGATCACCGACGCAAACGAAAATCCACCCATGGTCGGAACCGTAACAGGATGGCGCCTCATCAGGGCCTTACTAACCGCCCGAAACTTGTGAGTGGATCCAGGGTCGAATCGACCTGACAGCCGCGGGCGACCGCCTCATACTTGGGCTGGCCCGGCACCTCATGCAGACCGCTGTACATGGAGGACGACGGGTCAAGCCGGAGTGGACGTGGGTGGCCATCGGCATCGCGTTCGGCATCCACGTTCTGATCGCCGTGACCGTGTACGTGACCGAGGCGAATCACGTCCCGCACGTCGTGAAGTCGGCGGCGATCGAAGAGCCGGAGCTCGCGACCGGATGCATCAGTGATGCGGCGCTCGCGAGCGTCGCGCGCGGTGCGATGTGCCTGGCGCCGTGGCAGGCCGATACCGACACGTGTCTCGCCGACGCGCAGATGAGCATGTGGCTCGATCAGAGCAGCTGCTTCGCACAGAAGGAGACCAAGATCGCGGAGTTCGCGATGATCGACAAGAAGACCGCGGATGCGGTGAAATCGATCGATCCCGAACCGCTGCTCGAGGCGCTGAACCAGCCGCCCCCGCCGAAGCCCGTGGTCGTGCCGCCGCCGAAACCCGATAACCAACCGCCGCCGCCGCCGCCCCCGCCCCCACCACCTGCTGCGGCACAAAAGCGGCCGATGCAGATCGTCGAGACCGCGAAGCCGAGCGAGGAGAAGGCGCCGGATAACGCGCGCTTCCTCGCCGAGTACGACACGAACGTCAAGAAGAATACCGTCGCGCGCGGCAGCGTGCAGGAGCCGATCACGGCGAAGAGCAAGGACCGATCGATGGCCGCGAAGCCGAATCCGAAAGAGGCCTCGGTCTCCGAGCACACGGATCGGCCGCGCGAACAGAGGTCGACGAAGGCTCCCGACGTGCCGGGTACGCTCTCGATGCGCAGCCCCGGGCCGCAAGCGCCGGCACAAGAGCAGCAGGATGCGAAGGTGCGTGGCTCGACCACGGGTGCGAGCGGCTCGCTCGCGCTCGACGGCTACGCTCCGCGCAAAGGGCAGGGCGCGATCGAACAGCAGCAACACGACCGCAGCGAGCTGCCGCGCGGCGACAATGGCGCGGGCGGCGGTGCTCCAGACACGCCGAACCTCAAGCCTTCGCAAGAGGTCCTCGAGCGCGCGCTCGGCGGTGGCAACGTCGATCATATGGACGATGTCGACAACGGCGACGAGACCGCGTTGTCCGCGAAGCGCTTCGTCTACGCGAGCTTCTTCAATCGCATGAAGCGCGCGGTCGCGCAGAACTGGGACCCTGCGACCGTGTGGCGACGCAGCGATCCGGAGGGCAAGGTCTATGGCTTCAAGACGCGGATCACCGAGGTCCGTGTCACGCTCACGGCGAACGGTGCGCTCACGAAGATCATCGTCACCGCACCCTCGGGGGTGAGCGATCTCGACGACGAAGCGGTGCGCTCGTTCCACGCCGCGGCACCGTTCCCGAATCCACCATCGGGCCTCGCGAGCAGTGACGGTACGATCTCGTTCGCCTTCTCGTTTTACTTCGAGATCGGCCAGTCCCATATCAGTGGGCACCCGATCAGCGGCTCTTGACGCGGGTCTGGCCGGCACTCGTTTCGATCGCGATGCTCGGCGCGGTGCTCTCGGCCTTGCTGCGCGATCCGCTCGACGACGGCTTCCCGATCTCGACGTACCCGATGTTCGCGCCGCCGCGCGGCACGCGCCTCGAGCTGGCGTACGGGCTCGGCGTGGCGCGCGATGGCCGCACGCGATCGTTACCTTCCGAGGTCGTGGGCACCGGCGAGGTGATGCAGGCCGCCGCGATCTACGACGATGCCGTCGCGGGTGGTAGCAAGCGCCTCCCGCGGTTGTGTGCCGCGATCGCGACGACCCTCGCGCACGATGCGGCGTACGCGGATCTCGAGACCGTGCGGATCGTCGCCGGCACGCACGACGTGATCGCGCTGCTCGTGAACGGCACGCGCGGTCCCGAGCGCGTGCGGTGGTCGTGCCCGGTGGTGCGGCCATGACGCGGCTCTCGGCCTGGTGGTTCGCGCCCGCGCCGGCCGAGCGGCTCGCGGCGCTGCGGATCGCGATCGGTGCGTACGCGTTGCTCTACACGTTGTCGCGCTGGCACGCGTTGACCACGACGTCCATCGGATCGTTCGCGGCGGTCGGCGTGGTTCGCACGAGGGTGCCGAGCTCGCTGGAGCTAGCGATCGTGCTCGCGACCGTGGTGCTGCTCGCACTGTTCACGCTCGGCTGGCAGTACTGGCTGACCGCGCCTCTCGCGGCGGCGGCCCTGCTCTGGACGCTGACCTATCGCAACGCGTGGGGCCAGGTGTTCCACGTCGAGAACTTGCTCGTGCTGCATGTCGTCGCGCTTGCCGCGGCACCGGCTGCCGATGTGTGGGCGGTGTCACGCCAGCGCGAGCCGAATGGCTCGTATGGGTGGGCGATCAAGTTGCTCGTCGCACTCGCGGTCGCGACCTACGTCCTCGCCGGGGCGGCAAAGCTGCGGCTCTCGGGAGGCGGGTGGCTCGATGGTCACCAGCTGCGCAATCAGATCGCTGTCGATAACGCGCGCAAGCTGCTGCTCGGCGAGTCGCCGGCGCGGCTCGCGTTGCCGCTGCTCGAACATCCAGCGTGGTTCACGGCGGTCTCGATCTCCACCTTGTGCGTCGAGCTCGGCGCGCCGCTCTCGCTGCTCGGCGGACGGGTCGGGCGGATCTGGGCGCTCGCTGCGTGGCTGTTTCATGTCGGCGTGTTCGCGCTCATGCACATCACATTTCCGTATCCGCTGTTTGGCGTGGCGTTCCTCCCGGGGTTGCAGCCCGAACGTTGGCTCCGGCGGATCGTGGGAATGCGCCCACGCCGGCGGCCGGTTTAGATGCTCTGTTGCAGCTACGCTTTGTGCTTGCTCTCGTAACTACGGCTGTAGTAATGCTACGAAGACCGTCGTAACCAGTATGGCCACCCGCTCCCCAGAGATGACTCCTGCCGAGCTTCGCGTCATGAAGGCGCTATGGGAGCTCGGCCGTGGATCGGTCTCCGAGGTCCGGGGCGAGCTCTCCGGCCGCGGCCACGAGCTCGCGTACACCACGGTGATGACGCTGCTCGGTCGGCTCGCGGCCAAGAGCGCGGTGCTGGTCGACAAGGCGCGCGAACCCTTTGTCTACAAGCCGGCGCATCGCCGCGAATCGGTGCTCCGCGATCGCTTGCGCGATTTCGTCAAAGACGTCTTCGATGGCCGCGCCGATTCGCTCGTCCTCGGCCTGGTCGAAGACGAATCGCTGAGCCGCGAAGAGCTCCGCGCGATCGAGAAGAAGATCGACGAGGCCGAAACCAAGAGGAGCCGCGCCAAATGATCTTCACGGTCGGGGCCGCAGCAAAGATCTGGTTGGGCACGCTCGCGATGATGGCGGCGCAGGGCACCTTGCTCGCGCTCGTCGCACTCGCGCTCACGCGCGCGGGAGGTCGGTTGCGCCCGGCGTGGCACGCCGCGCTGTGGCTCGTCGTGATCGTGAAGTTCGCGCTGCCGTGGGGCCCAGGCCTGCGGTTCTCGCTCTCGGATCTGGTCGCCTCGTTGTTCTCGTCGGCGCCCGTCGCGGAGGTCACCTCGAATCTCCCGCCCGCGTTGCAGCCGCCACCGACGGCGCCGCACGTGGGTCCCGCGCTGTTCTGGATCGCGCTCGCTTCGATCTGGGCTGCCGGCGCGGTCGCCGTCGTGATCCGCGCGACCATCGCGCATCGCCGCACCGTCGCTGCCGCCCACGCGGCCGAGCTCGCTCCGGCCGGGGCGCGCACGCTCGTCGCGCAGCTCGCAGCCCAACTCGGCGTGCGCACGCCGGCCCTCCGGATCGGCGCACCCGCGATCGGGCCGCACGTCATCGGCCTCCTCCGCGCGACGATCGTCGTCCCCCCGGCCCTGATCTCCGAGCCGACGCTGCTGCGGGCCGCGCTGCTCCACGAGCTCGCTCACGTCCGTCGGCGTGACGTCCTCGGTCGCACGATCCAGGTCGCCGCGAATGCGCTGCTCTGGTTCTGGCCGATCGTGCGGCTGGTCGGTCGCCGCCTCGATGCCGCGCGCGAGACCGCGTGTGATGCCTGGGCGCTCGAGGCAGGCGAGCTCGCCCGCCCGACCTACGCGCGCTTGCTCGTCCGCATGGCCGAGCTGCGCGCCGCTGCCGCGCCGTCACTCGCCGCGCCCGCCGCGCTGAATGCACGGGTGGCCGCGGTGCTCGGTCCGTCTTCGTACGCGCGCACGTCGCGCTGGCAACGCGCCGCGCTCGCCGGCTGGATCGTGCTCGCGCTCGGAGGCGCTCGGACCGCGTCGGCGCATCCCGAACGCGCCGCGTGCAAGTACACCCCGCAGCTCGCGATGAGCCTGTACGCCTCCTATCCCGCGGCCGACCTCGATGGCGACGGTCAGCTCTCGCGCGACGAGGCGTGTGGCCTGCAGGCCGAGCTCCGCCGTAAAGAGGCGGAAAATAAGTCTCATCTCGACCCGGCCAGCGAGGCCGAGCTCGAGAGCTTTCTCGAAGAACCCCTGTGTTGCAATTGCGACTCGGCTGAGGCTAACTCTCGGCCGGTCGCGAGCTGCAGCAAGCAACTCGAACCGCAATAAGTAGGAGCGAACGTGAAGAAGCTTGTCCTGATGACCGCCGTGCTCGCCTTTGCCGCGTGCCAATCCGATTCCAAGAACCTCGAGAAGAAGATCGACGATCTCAATCGCAAGGTCGATTCGCTCCTCGCCGGTGGTGGTGGACGTGGCGCAGCCGCTCCGCGCCCGTCGCGCCCCGAGCCGGACAAGGCCAAGACCTACGCGGTGCCCGTCGATGGCGATCCATTCGATGGCCCGGCCGATGCGCTCGTCACGATCGTGAAGGCGTACGACTACGCTTGCCCGTACTGCCAGAACGTCCGCGAGACGATGGACCAGCTCCGCCAGAAGTACCCGCAGGATGTCCGCGTGGTGTTCAAGCAGTTCGTCGTTCACCCGCAGGTCGCGACCGCGGGCGCGCTCGCGTTCTGCGCCGCTGCCAAGCAGGGCAAGGCCACGCAGATGGATGCGCTGCTCTGGGACAAGGGCTTCAAGGCGAAGAACTACGACAAGGACGCGACCGCCGAGGGCGGCGCCGCGCCGCAGAAGTGCTGGGACACCGATGCCGGTTGCCCGGTCGTGCTCTCCTTCGCCAAGGAGCTCCAGCTCAACGAGACCCAGTTCAAGACCGACATGAAGGGCTGCCAGCAGCAGACCCAGAAGGACATGCGCGACCTGCAGGCCTTCGGCGTCGGCGCGACGCCGTCGTTCTTCATCAACGGCCGCTTCGTCTCGGGCGCGATGCCGCTCGAGAACTTCACCGTCCTCGTCGACGAGGAGCTGAAGAAGGCGAAGGACAAGGTCGCTTCGGGTACGCCGGCCGCGAACTACTACCAGGAGTGGGTCGTCAACAAGGGTCTCAAGACCCTCGACGCTCCCAAGCAGTAAGCGCGAGCTTTCGGAGCTCAAGATCGGCCTTCGGGACCGCTCCAGCTCACTCCAGATCGGTCCCCATGGGGCCGTTTGCATTTTCGGGGTACAACGGCGTCGTGGCAACGCGCGCGCCGATTCCCGAGCGCAACTGGGTCAACATCCAGTGGCTAGCGCGGCTGCGCTGGGCCGAGATCGCGGGTCAGGCGTTGACCGTGTTGTTCGGTCAGTTCTTGCTCGGTGGTCGGCTGCCGATCGCGGGGCTGCTCGGGGTGATCAGCATCGGGTTGGTCTCGAACCTCGTGATCGAGGCCTACTTCTTCGGCGGTCGCCGTGGCTTGCGGCTCCAGGTCGAGGAGCCGGTCCATCCCGTCGAGGAGTGGCACATCGTGCTCGTGATGATGATCGACATCGCGAGCCTCACGGGGCTGTTGTATCTGACCGGCGGTCCACACAATCCGTTCGCGTTTCTCTACCTCGTCCAGATCGCACTCGCCGCGGTACTCGTGCGCGCGCTGTGGACGTGGACGCTCGTCGCCCTCTCGTTCGTCGGCTTCGGCATCTTGATCTTCGCGGCTCATGCGCTCGAGATTCCCGAGGACATCCGCGTGATCGGGGCGTGGGTCGCGCTGGGCGTCGCCTCGGCGTTCGTCGTGCACTTCTTGCTGCGCATCACCGGTGCGCTCGCGCAGCGCGAGGCCGAGCTGACCGAGGCGCGTGGGCTCGCGGCTCGCCAGGAGCGGCTCGCGTCGCTCGCGACGATGGCCGCGGGTGCCGCGCACGAGCTCTCGACCCCGCTCGGCACCGTCGCGCTCGCCGCGAAGGAGCTCGAACGCGCCCTCGCCGCGGATCACGGCGACCTCGCCGCGGATGCGCGGTTGATCCGCGAGCAGGTCGGGCGCTGTCGCGCGATCCTCGAGCAGATGCAGCAGGGCGCGGGCACG
Source organism: Kofleriaceae bacterium (assembly GCA_025357755.1). GTDB lineage: Bacteria > Myxococcota_A > Polyangia > Haliangiales > Haliangiaceae > JABFXX01. Next base: position 13,173 of record JANXOP010000261.1, read on the forward strand.
GTCGGCGAGGGCCTCACCGCATGTACCGTCACCGAGCTCCTCGACGAGACCTTCGTTGGCATTCGCGAAGCGCCGCGGGTCGCGCGCGAGCTGCCGGACGAGGTCGCGAGCTTCGCGCTGCGCATGCCTCCCCATGCCGTGAGTCAGGCGCTGCGTTCGCTCGTCACGAACGCACAAGATGCATCGCCCGCGACCGCCGCGGTGCTGCTCAGCGTACGTCGCGAAGGCGACCTCTTGACGATCATCATTCGCGACCGTGGCAAGGGCATCCCGCCCGAGGTCATGGAGCGGATCGGCGAGCCGTTCTTCACGACCAAGGCGCCGGGCCGTGGCATGGGGCTGGGGCTGTACCTCGCGCGTGCCGTGATCGAGGGGGTCGGCGGGCAGCTCGAGCTGCTGCCCGGCGAGGGTGGAGGCACCCAAGTCCGCGTAGTCCTTCCCACCGACGTCGCCGATCCGAAGCCAACTGGACAGATCGTCGCACGTGCTACGCGGCGTGAATCCTCACCACCTCGAAGGGTATCCAAGTCAGCATGAACCACGCCGTCGACAAATCAGGCTCCGACAAGCCCTCGATCCTGATCTGCGATGACGACGAGGTCTATCGCAACCGGCTCGCGCGCGCGTTCGTCGATCGCGGCTACGACGTGCGCACCGCGAGCGATCACGACTCGGGGCTCGCCGCAGTGCAGGCCGAATCTCCCGAGTTCGCGGTGATCGATCTCAAGATGCCGGGCAAGAGCGGGCTCGAGCTCGTGAAGTCGATGAAGGAGATGGATCCGACGACCAAGACGGTCGTCCTCACCGGCTACGGCAGCATCGCGACCGCGATCGATGCCGTGCGGCTCGGCGCGACCTACTACCTGTCCAAGCCCGCCGATGCCGATGACATCGTCGCCGCGTTCGCGCGCGGTGAAGCGCCGCCGCTCGAGCCGCCGGCCGACCACGAATATCGCGCGCCCTCGCTCGCGCGCGCCGAGTGGGAGCACATCAACCGCGTGCTCTCCGATGCGGGTGGCAACATCTCCGAGGCCGCACGCCGGCTCGGCATCCATCGCCGCAGCTTGCAGCGCAAGCTCCAGAAGTATCCGCCGAACAAATAGGTCGCGACCTCAGCGGCCGCGGAGCTCGAAGCCCGCGACGAAGCGATCGTGTGCGCGTGCACTGTCGTCGACCGGCACCTCGAGGCGAAATGATATCTCGCCACGCGCGATGTGCGTGACGAGCCCGAGGATCAAGGTGTGGACGAAGCCCTCCGGCGCGCCACTCACGAACACGAACGACCGCGTCACGAAGCTCGCGGTCAGATCGAGGCGACGCTCGACGTGCACGCCACCCGCGATGCTCGCGCGCAACACCGTCTCGAAGGGGGTCGCGGGTTGCCACCATCCGGCGATGCCCGCCTCGGCCTGGACCCACGAGTGATCGCCGCGCCACCGCCAATCGGCGACGATCTCGGCGGAGGTCGTGTGCGGTAAGAATAACTCGGGGTCGGCGATCCGCGGCGCGGCGAGGGCGGCGACCGTGGTCATGCCGTTGCCGAGCGCGGGTGACGTCGCCGCGGAGATCCGCAGCGCGATCGCGACCAACCGCTGATCGCTGGGCAGCACGCCACCCGTCACCGTGACGTTGCCGAGCGCGAGCGCATGTGCGTGCAGGCCATAGCCGAGCGGCAGCGCCCCTTCGAGAAACCACAGCTCGCCCGCCGCGATCCGCGCACCCGGAACGAGCGCGATCGCATCGCTGCCATCTGCATGCTCGTACGCACCATCGAGCACCAGCTCGCGATGCCGCGCCGTCGCGAGCAAGCCGATCGCATCGACATCCGGCGCGCGCACTTCCTCGGGCACCACCTCCGCGTACGCGGCGCTGCTGACCAGCAGCAGCACGGCGGATGTTGCGTAGTGCGACACGACACCCGAGCGTGCCCGAACTGGAGAGGCCTGTCTTCCATCTGCGTCCGTCGCGTGTTTTGATCGCGCGGATGTCGTCGCCTCGTCGAAGTCGCGTCAACCGGGGCGCTTCGGCTCCGGCGGTGCCCTTCGCGTGGATCTGCGTCGCCCACATGCTCGGCGGTGCCGCGATCGGTGCGCTCGATTGCGCGCGGTTGCACTCGGTCGGGCTCGCGCTCGCGGTGGTTCCGGTGTTCGCGGCAACCGGCCTGTTCGCCGCGGTCGTGCTCGGTTCGTTCGAACGCATCGCGCGCGGTCGACCCTGGGCACTCGCCGTGATCGTGCGGGCGGCGCCGAGCCTGCTCGTCTCGGTCCCGGTCGGTGCGACCTTGTTCGATGGCGCGTTCGCGCAGACGCTCCCCTTCGCGCACTACGCGCCGGTCCTCGTGCCGCTCGCGCTGTGGTTTCTCTCGGCGATCGCGATCCTCGCCGGGCGCGCGATCCTCGAGCCCGGCGATCTGATGGTGCGATCGATCGGCATCGTGATGGTCGGTGGCGCGCTCGGTGGCCTCGTGTGGGCGGAGCGCCACGTCTTGAAGACCGGCTACCCGACCGCACATATGGGCATCACGATCGCGGCCATCGTGCTCGCCGGCATCGCGGTGCGGATCTCGCGTCGGGCCGGTGCGCCCGCCTTGATCGCCGCCACGCTCGCCGGCATCGTGCTCGGCACCACGGTCGCTGCGTGCCTGTACGGGTTTCGCAGCGCCGACGATCGTCGCCTGCTAACCGAGGGTGGCGACCAGGCTCGCGACCTCGTCAAGATCTGGCGCGGGCTCGCGGATCTGGATCGCGATGGCAGCTCGGCGTTGCTCGGCGGTGGCGATTGCGATGACTTCGATGCCACGCGCCATCCCGGCGCGATCGACGTGCCCGGCGACGGCATCGATCAGGACTGCGATGGCCACGATGCGGTCGTCATCGCGCCGCCTGCCGCGCTGCACGAAACGAAGGTCGGTGATCAGCGCGAGGCCTGGCGCGCCACGATCGCTCCGACGCTCGAACGCACCCAGGCGATGAACGTCTTGCTCGTCACCGTCGATGCGTTGCGCTACGACATGCTCGCCGAGGGCGCTGCGAACCGAGACGACTTCCCGAACCTGACGAGCTTGCTCGCGGATTCGGTGTGGTTCGAGCACGCGATCGCGCCGGCCTCGGGCACGGATGTCTCGCTCTCGACGATCCTCACCGGCCGGTTCGATCCGTTCCTGCCGGTCGACCACACGCTGCTCGAGGCGATCCGCGCGACCGGTCGGCGCACGTATGCGGCGCTTCCTGGCGAGGTCACGCGCTACGTCGGCGAGACGTTGCTCGTTCGCGGCGTCGACAAGTTCACGACGGTCCACACCGATTGGGAGAAGGCGGATGTCGGCGATCACGTGAGCGCCCCGACGACCACGCTGGAAGGTACGCGCGCGCTCGACGATGCCGGGGCGCGACCCTGGCTGATCTGGCTGCACTACTTCGACGTCCACGAGCACCACCAGATCGAAGTGCCGGCGACGTGGCTCGCGGCCGTTCATCCCGGCGCCTCGCCGGTGATCCACAAGTACCGCGCGTTACTCCGCGCGATCGACGACGAGATCGGAAACGTCCTGGCCTCGCTCTCGAAGCGCGGGCTGACCGATTCGACGATCATCGTGTTCTTGAGCGATCACGGTGAAGCGCTCGGCAGCGATCCGCGGCTCATGGATACCCACGGCTCGGTCGCGTACCACACGCTCGTACGCGTCCCGTTCGCGATCCACATCCCGGGCGTGCCGTCAGGTGTCCGGCAAGATCTGGTCTCGCTCGTCGATCTCGCGCCGACGCTGCTCGATCTGCTCGGCGCACCGACCGCGATGCAGCCGCTCGATGGCACCGATCTCGTGCCCGCGATCTTCGACGCACCGGCCGCGCTCCGGCCGACCGGCCGCGCGATCGCGATCAACGAGGAGCTCCAGTGGTCGATCGTCGAGTGGCCATATCAGCTGCTCGTCCGCGCGGCGGATAACATCACCGAGCTCTACGACATCGCGTCGGATCCGCTCGAGCACGCGGACCTCTCGACCACGCAGCCGGCACTCGTCACTCGGTTGCGGCAGCGCTACTCGGAGTTTCCGGTCGTGAATGTCGATCGAACCCCGAACGGACGGACCTTCCGAGAACAACAAGCGCAACCACCGCAGCACCGTGCGCCGCCATCAGGATCAGCGGCGATAACCACGCCGTGAAGTGAGGCACGACCGGTGCGATCGCGCGCCCGAGGAGCAGCGGCCATGCACCCGAGGCACTGATCGCGGCAGCGACCGCGGCAAACGGTAACCCGAGCTGCGCGATGACGACCCGTGCGAGCGAGACTCTCCCGAGCCCGACCCACGTCACCGCGCCGAGCACCGCGAGGGCAGGGAGCCACGTCACGTACATCGCGCGGCCACTCGGCGCCCACATCTCGGAGGACGACAGCGTTGGCTCGCCTTGGATCACCAGCCACGAGACACACGCGACGATGAACCACCACGGTGCGAGCCAGGCGCGGCGCGCGACGTACGCGAGCAACACGCCGACCGCGAGCATCAGCCAGGCGAACGCGCCATGTCCGAGCGGCACCGCGGGCACGGCTTGTGCGCCGTGCAGTGGGAAGTTCATCGCCTCTTCGAGCGGTCGGCCGTGCGCCGCGGGCGCGAGCGTGACCCCGAGCGAGTCGGCGAGCGCGCGCGCGAGGTCGACGATGTGGATCGGCCCACCCGTCTTCGTGGTGATGCCCGGCCCGAGGACACAGCCCTCGACCTGACGCAGCTCGTCCTCGGCGCCGCCGTGGCCACCACGGGTCAGATGGCCGTGATCGGAGAGCAAGAACCAGCGCGCATCCGGCGCTTGCTCGAGCAGGCCATCGAGCATGGAATCCGCGATCCCTGCTGCGACCCAGTACAACAGCGAGTCGCGACCGCTGCGGTGTCCCGCGGTATCGACGCGCAGGATGTGGACGAATACGAGCTTCGCATCGCTCGCGACCGCGGCGCGCGCATGCTGCAACCACTGGCCGCGCCACGCCTCGGGCGCCGCGTCCTTCGTGACATCGATCGGATCTGCGGCGGGCTCGGTGTGTGCGAAGCCGAGCGAGCGCACGATCCACCCGTGGTCCTCCGCGATCGCGATGCTGCCGGGGACCTGCGATGGAATCCCGACGAGCGGTGGCACGAGCGGCGTGTCGGATCGAAACATGTAGCCGCTCTGCTGTTGTGTGAGCCCGCTCCACAGCGCGGTCTCGACCGGCAACGACACGGTGGGAAAGCCGACGTCGACCACGAGATCTAACCCGCGCGAGCACGCGGCGTGAAGGTGCACTTGCTTGGCCGCGACGGACGCCGCGAGCCCGTCGATCAACACGACCCGCACGCGATCCGCGCGCGGGAAGACCGCATGGCTGGTGGCCGTCAAGCGGAGCGGATCTCTCGGTGGTGCATCGTCATGGAGCACGTGCTGGATCCAGCGATGGCGCGCGAGCGGTGCGGTCCACGCGAACGCGATCAGCAGCGCCGCGACGATGATCGCTCGCAGGATCGAGCCGCGAGCAGGTGGCGCCACGCCGGCATTATTCCCCGAGCGCCATGGCCGCGCTATGGTCGCCGCGTGAAGCTCGCTGTCTCACTTGTAGTCGCCGCGGTCGCAGGGTGCGCCGCCGATCCGGCTCCGACCGGCCCGATCTCCGTCGGTGGTACGTGTGGTGGGATCGCGCAGAGCGTGGCGAGCGAGGCGGGCCTTCATGTCGCCCCGGGCACCGACATCACGTGGTCGACGAACCCACCTGTGACCGGCATGCACTATCCGGTGTGGGGCGCCTACGACCGCACCTATGCCGCACTCGATCGCGGCTACTACCTTCACGACGCGGAGCACGGTGCGATCGTTTTCCTCTACAACTGTCCCGCTGGCTGTCCCGACGTCGTGGCAGGGCTCGAGGCGATCGTCCGCGCGATGCCCGTCGATCCGAGTTGCACCGCGCCGGTTCGCAATCGCGCCCTGGTCACCGGCGATCCGAACCTGCCCGCGATGGTCGGTGCGGTCGCGTGGGACAACTGGTTCACGGCGTCTTGCGTCGATCCCTACCTCACGACGTTCGCGACGAACCACTACGCTTCCGGGCCGGAAGACCTGTGCAACGATGGCGAGAACATCGGCGGCACCTTCATCGATCCGTAGTCGCACGGTCCGTCGCAGCGTCGCCGAACGTGATCGCGGCATCCGGTGGTACCGGCAACCCCCCGAGCGGTTGCTTCCACGGTTCGTCGGCGAGCAACTCGACCGGCAACAAGCGGAGCAGCGATGGCAGCACGATCGCATCGGTGACGAGCGGCATGTGCATGTACTGCGCACGGATGTAGAGCGCGCGTGCGAGCCGTGCTTCGGGCGGCCACGTATCGTAGGTGGGCGGCACGCGGTCCATCACCATCATCTCGGGGATCGTGCGGAGCAACTGCTCGTTGTACTGCAGGGTATCTTCACCGACCGTGATCAAGCGATGTCGGGGCGAGGCCTTGTACCAGGCCTCGATCATCTCTTCGTTCGCGTACATCGAATCGACCATCACGAGCGTGTCGACGAGAGGCTCGTCGAGCCACGCATCGATCGTGCGAAACGCACCGGAGTGGCCGACGACCGCGGTGAGCGCCATGCCGCGCGACACGCCGGCCTTGTCCTCGACGAGCTGCAGCAGCTGACCGAGATCGGGATAGTTGATCGGGGTCTTCTGAGCGCTCGGCGTCTCGGGGACGATGAACACCGCGTTGAGCGCGCTCATCGCGAACTGCTCGGGTAGGTGATGTCCGATGTACGCGGAGTCAGCGTCGTCGTAGTAGCCGTGGAGGTAGACGATCGTCGCGCCGGTTTCGGCGTGGTAGCTCGGTGGCACCCAGACGTGGATCGCACCGTGCGGGCCCTCGATCCGCGTGTGCTTGCCGGCGGCGACCGCGGCGGCGACGGGATGGATCGGCTCGGCCGGCGCGGGTGGCGGCGCACTGCCCGCGATGGCCCATCCGAGTCCGCAGACGACCGCGATGCCTGCGCTGGCGACCAGCGCTTTCCGTGCGCGATGCACCTAGGCGCCGCCGCGAAGGACTTTGAGGCGCGGCCGCGGTGCGGCGTAGGTCGGCGCTACCGCCGCGCGCAGGAGGGCCGAGCCGGGGCAGCGCTCCAACCCGGCCGCGTGAGTGGCCATCGCTGTGTCGTGCAGCCCGAGCGTGTCGAGCAGCGATACCTTCTCGTAAAACAACTCTTCGAGCAGCCAGTGCGGTTCGTCGCCGAGCGAGCGGAGCGCCGCTTCGATCGAGCTCAACGCCTCGCGATGCCGTCCCAGATCGCCGAGCACCGCGCCGCGCCAGTACAGCGCTTCGGGGGGCCCGATGAGCTCCGAGATCGGGCCGCCGAACGAAGCCATCGGCCCGCGGGAGGACGTCCGTTGTTGGCTACTCAACGCCATCTCCACCGCGGCGAGCGCGGCGAGATCATCGCCGATCGCGGATGCGATCTGGCACTTCAACAACCAACCCTCGACCGATTGGGGCCGGAGCTGGAGCGCTTGATTCACGATCAGGTTCGCCTCGACCAGCTTCGCGTCGTCGCCATCGCCGAGGTAGACGCGCACCTGATCGAGCAGACGCTCGACCTCGGTGGCGTGACTCTGCTCGCGCATGCGCTCACACTAACATGCAGATCCGAGGCTTCAAGAAACCTCGGGCTTACGGAACTTCGTATGTAAAACTTCCCTAACCCAGGAACGCGGGAAGGAAGGGCGAGCGGCGCTTCTCGAGGAGGCCCGCGATCATCTGCTGGATCTGGTTGCGGATCTGATCCGCGAGCTGATTGACGAGCAGGCGATCGTCATGGGCCGCGCCAGCCCCGCTCGCGCGGCGCCCCGCCACGGCTGCGACATCGATCGGCTCGCCGAACTGGACGTACCACTTGCTCGGGAGCGGCAAGAGGCCGGCGGGTCCGAGCCACGGGAACGTCGGTGTCACCGGGATCCACGGGATGCCGATGTTCTTGGCGAACCACGTCACCTTGCCGAGCATCGGCGCAGCTTCCTCGGCACCGACCACGGCGACCGGAATGATCGGCGAGTGGGTGCGGAGCGCGAGCTTGACGAAGCCACCGCGGCCGAAGCGCTGCAGGCGATAGCGATCCTTCCACAGCTTGCCCATGCCTTTTTCCCCTTCGGGAAACACGGCCACGAGCTCGTCCTTCTCGAGCAGGCGCTCGGCGTTCGCCGGATCGGCGCGCACCCCACCGATCCGATTCATCATCGGGCCGAGCCACGGGAGATGGAACACCGTGTCCTCCACGAGCGGGCGCACGTCGCGACGCGCCGGATGATCGCGGCGAACCGCGTGCATCACCATCGCGCTGTCGTAGGGCAGGGTGCCTGCGTGATTCGCGACGAGCAACGCGCGACCGCGCAGTGGAATGTTCTCGATGCCGCTCGCCTGGACACGGAACCAGCGCGAGTACAGGAACTCGAACAGCCACTCCCAGCGCGCGGTCGCTCGCGGATCGCGACCGAAATCATCGACGACATCGCTGCGGCCGAGCATGGCGAGCGCACGCCAGCGCCGCCACACGGCTTCGAGCGGGAGGCGCTTTCGAAGATCGATCGGGAACGCCGGCGTGCGCTGCTGTTCCATCCGGCGCGCGAGCTCGGCCTGCTCGGCCGACGGATCGCGGTGATGGTGATCGGCGTGCGACGTCGTGCTGTGCTCGTACGCCGAATGCTCGTAGTCGGAGCCGGCGCGGCTCGGCACGTGCGAACCGCCGAGCTCGGGCGGGATC
>JANXOP010000289.1 GCA_025357755.1 Kofleriaceae bacterium
GCCGCGAACTTCGGATCGTGAAACGAGCCATCCGAGACGCGGCGAACTGGGCCGCGACCCGATCGGCCGGCGTGATCCGCGGTGCCTATCAATTCTTTCGCCCGGCGCAGAACGTCACGACCCAAGCCGACTACTTGATCAGCTCGATCGGTGGCTCGTACACGCCCGGCGATCTCCCGCCGGTGCTCGATGTCGAGGACACGGGTGGGCTCAGCGCGGCGACCGTCGCGGCGAAGGTGCGCCAGTGGGTCGACTACGTTCACGGTCAGCTCGGCGTCACGCCGATCATCTACACCGGCAAGTACTTCTGGCGCGATCAGGTCGGCGGCCCGACGTCGTTCGTCGGTAATCCCCTGTGGATCGCGCAGTACACGTCGCTGTGCCCCGACCTGCCGGCGCCGTGGTCGACCTGGAAGTTCTGGCAAAACTCCGGCTCCGGTAGCGCGCCCGGTGTGTCGGGTCAGGTCGATCTCGACAAGTTCAATGGCTCGCTCGCCGATCTCCAGGCGTTCGTCGCCGCGGTCTCGCCGACGAGCGGCGACAACAGCGGCACCACCACGCAGACGCCGCCGCCGACCACGTGTGCCTCGGGCACGCTCGACAAGAACGTCGACGATGGCGTGTGCGTGCAATCGGCCGGCGACGGCGAGCTCTACGAGTGCAGTGCCGGCATGTGGACCGCGGCGTCTTCGCCGAGCGGTTGTTCGCAGACCTACGCGTGGTGTGATTCGGCGACGCTCGGCCAATCGGTGCCGCCACGTACGTGCGTGCAGGCGTCGAGCGACCACCTCTGGTACCAGTGCGATGGCACGCACTGGGCGAGTGGCGTGGCGAATGGGGCGGGGCCGGCAGGCACGTGCTCGCAGATGTTCGCGCTCTGATCTTTCTGCCAAGGAACGATCCGGGTCGCGGTTCTGACGCGACATGAGGATCGTGTGTGACGGGTGCGCGGCGAAGTACTCGATCGCGGATGACAAGATCCGCGGCAAGGTCTTCAAGATCCGCTGCAAGAAGTGCAGCAACGTCATCGTGGTCCGCGCATCGGCTGAGGTCCCAGAACAAGTGTCCGCGGACCCGGATGCGATCTGGCACCTCGTCCTCGACGGCGAACAGATAGGGCCCTTGACCGTCGGCGATGTCGGTGCGCGGATCGCGGCAGGCGAAGCCAACGCCGAGACGTTCGGGTGGTGTGAAGGGTTCGCCGAATGGGCGCCGCTCGCGCAGGTCGAGACCTTCGCCGCGCTGTTCGCGGTCGCCGACGTGCCTGTCCGTGCGGTGGACACCGCACCTCTCGCACCTCTCGCACCTCTCCCAGCTCTCCCAGCTCTCCCAGCTCTCGATGACGACCGCGCGAAGCTGCGCGGCGAGCGCAACGAGAGCTCCGTGCTGTTCTCGCTGAACAACCTCGCGAAGATCGCCTCGAGCACGAGCGCACCTCGGTCTTCGCCGGCAACCACCGCGACGAGCTCCTCCGGCGGCGAGGGCTCCGGGCTGATCGACATTCGCTCGATGGCGAGTGCATACCTCGGCGGTGCGAGCGCAGCATCGAAAAAACGAGCCTCGACGAGCGGCTCGGTGGTCGGCTCCTTCGACGATCTGCCGGTGTTCGCCACGAGCGTATTCTCCGAGCCGGGGGCGCTCGTTCCATTGCCGGCGCAGAGGAGCCGAGGCTCGGTGATGTACGTGATGGTCGGCGCGGTCGGCGTGCTCGCGGCGGTCGCGATCGTGCTCGTCATCATGTTGATGAAGTCGAAGCCCGCGCAGGCGCAAGCGATAGCGAGTGCGGAGCCGGTGATCGTCGCGCCGAAACCCACGCCGCCGAGCGAAGCACCGATCACTGCGTCATCGGTCGAGACACCGCGAACGCCCCCACCGATCGCGACACCGCTCGATCGAGTCGCCGAAACTATGGCGCCACCGATCGCGCATCACGAATCGAAAGTGCCACGTGCGCATGCCAATGGTGCGAAGAACGTCGCGCAAGCACCGCCGGTCGCCTCACCGCAAGCGAAGGAAGCGCACGACTGCGACGAGGTCTTCTGCGTCGTCAATCCCGAGACTCCGTGCTGTCACGCGCACGCACCGAAGGCCGCACCGTCTCCGAAGCAACTGGACTCGAGTCTGCCGGAGAAGTTGATCTCGTCGATGATCGGCTCGAGCCTCTCTCCCATCCGCGCCAAGGCGATGGCGTGCGGATCGACTTCGTCTGCAAAGGGCAAGGTCCGCGTTCACGTCAAGGTCGGTGGTGATGGCCGCGTCAGCGATGTCACCGTCGAAGCATCGCCGGATCCGGCACTCGGCACGTGCGTCGGCGCTGCGGTCCGCCGCGCGACGTTCCCGAAAACCCAGACCGGTGGCTCGTTTGCGGTTCCGTACGTATTCTGACTCGAGCAGCCGCTCGGGTGCCGCCGCAGCTACCTCTGCGGCACACCGCGGCCTACGAGCCGCACGAGCGCGGCTTGAAACTCCGCGACCGAGACGTCGATGTACTCGCTCACGCGGCCGTACAGCATCGCGGTCGATACCGACTTCGTGGTGCCGTCGTCGTACAGACCGCGCTCGCGCTGTGCTCGATCCAGCTGCCACAGGATGAGCCGCTCGAGCCGGGTGAGCCCATCACGCGCATCTCGCAGCTCCGAGCTCACCGGACGTTAGTTGATCACGGACGTCAGGTTCAGCCCACCCGGATACCAGTAGCTCGTGTACTGGCCGTAGCCGTACACGCTGATCGCGAAGCCCTGGTCGCCGGTGATCGCATGGTTGCCGTCGTTCGCGGGCCCCGCGTTGATGCTGCGCGCGCGGCCGAGCGAGTAGCCGGTCGTCCCGATCGCGGTGAGCGGAACCGCGACGCCATCGAGCATGATGGTGGCGCCGGTCGGAGCGGTGATGTCGACGTAGTTCGAGGTGTACGTGGTCGGCGCGTGGAAGGCGTAGCTCGTGCGAAATTGCTCGACCGGCACCGCGAGCGTCATCGCCGGGTCACCCTGGTCGCCACCTGCCTGCTGGCCTTCCATGTACTGCGCGACGAGGATCTTGTTGTTCGCGGTGACCTTGAAGCTCGCGCTGTTGTTATCGATCTCGATGAAGTCGCCGGCATTGGCGATCGTGGTTGCTGCACCCGATTGCGGTGGGTCATAGGTCAGGGTCGTGCCCGGTTGGGTCGCGACGATGCGAATCGCTTCGACCTTGCCGTTCGGGATCGAGGCAACGGCCGGCGCGTTGATGACGTACGTCGTGCCCAGCGTATCGACTCCGAACATCGACTCTTCGAGGTGATCACAGGCAGCAACCCCGTCCGGAATCGTCGTGCAGTAGTGACCGCCGATGACTTGCACCGGCGAGCTCGAATCGATCTTCGACCCCGTAAAATCGCCGCCATCACTCGTGAGCTCGAGCACGTCGCCCGCGTTGAGCATCACGGTCTGCGGGGTGCCCGCGGTGATCGGACCGATGCCGGTGCCGGCACCGGTCGTCGCCCGCGAATTGATCGTGACCATCGTCGAGGGCTGCGTCGCGGTGATCGCGATCAGGCCGGGGTACGAGGCGGCGGCGATCCCCGGATACGAAGCGGAGTAGTACGACGAGCGCCACACGTTCGTCGGCAGCATCAACGAAGCATCGTTGGAGAACGAGTCCTGCGTTCCATTGATCACGTACTCGAGGGCGTTGAACTGATAGAGCGTGATCGGATTATCCGAACGCAGGTGATAGGCGCCCTTCGTCACGATGCCAGGCTCCGCCATCGCCGCGAAGTTGCAGCCCGAGGACTCTGGCGTGTCGGCCTCGTTGCACATTTTCAGCGCCTGCTGCCACGGCAGCTTCTGCACGAGCACCTGGTTCGGTTGGACCATCACGACGATCGCCGCGGTCAGCGCGCCGCCATCGATCGTCACGGTCGCGACGGTCGCGCTGGTGTTCGAGATCGCGACCGCGTAACTGAAGTCGTCGCCGACGACGTTGCCCGTGACCGTCGGGTAGTACTCGCATCCGATATAGCTCTGACCGAGGGTCTTGGCCGCGCACGGACCGGTGCATCCGCCCTGGGTCGGATCGCAGGTCTCGCCGAGCGCCGAATCGCAGGTCTCGTCGGTGTAGCCCGTGCCATCGGAGTTGCACGCGTGCGCGACATCGCCATTGCACGTCGCCGAGCTCGGTACACACACGACGCACCCGAGCGTGGGGCTACAGGCCTGCGCGCATGCTTGCGAATCCTGAAACTGGCCATTGTCGCCGCAGGTCTGCAGCTCGTTGCCATTGCAGGCCATCTGTCCCGGATCGCACGCACCGTTGTCCCGGTTCGACGGTCCACACGCCACGACGAACAACGCGCTCAAAAGTAGTCCAGCCCTCATCGTTAGGACGGTACAACTCTCGGGGCGCGAATGGGCGAACGTTCGCGCCGACAACCTGCCCCATCAGTTTTTCGACGGTCAGGACGCGTGATGACGCGGTGCAGGGTAACGAGTGATCGAGGGCTCTAGTGCGTTCGGAGCAGGCGCGCGATCCCGAAAGTGGCGAACAGCTCGAGCTTCTCGCCATGTAGCGCACCGCCGAGATCGAACGTGAACGCGAGCTGCGGAGTCCACGCGAACCAGATGCCGAGGCGCGCGCTGCCAGTCTGGCCCTTCGTGTCGACGAAGCTGTGGCCGTAGGTGGCGGTGAGCTGCGCCGCCGCGATGTTGCCGGCGAACGGCTCGCGCACGACGACCGCCGCGGACACATCCAGCGGCGCGGTGCGCGGCTCGGTCGCGATCATCGGCCCGAACAACAGGTGGCGACCGATCGGCACGAGCAGCGCGAGCGAGCCGGTGCCCGAGGTGAGCGGCGCACCGGTCGCGTTCTTGGCGTAGTCCTTCACGTTCGCGATGCCGAGCGAGAGCGCGAGCTGCATCCGCTCGAGCGCCGCATACCCGCTATCGGTCGCCGCCGGGCCGTGGGTCCCGACGGTACGATCGAGGATCGCGAGCAGCTCGGGCGTGGTCGTACGATCATCCTTCGCCGACGCGACGTTGCGGAACGCGATCGTGCCATCGCGATCGATCACGGTCACGCCGGGGAGCGCGGCCTTGTCCGAGGACATCCCGGTGTACGCCTGCGCGACCGTGCCGTCGGGATCCGAGAGCAGCGGAAACCAGGCGCCGAGCTGCTGCGCGAATGCGCGCGAGTCCTCGGGTGAATCGACGCTGATTGCGAGCAGCGTCACGCCACGCGCGGCAAACGCCGCCTGATTGCGAGCCAGCTCACCGAGCTGGTGTTTGCACCAGGGTCACCAGTAGCCGCGATAGAACACGAGCGCGACTGGCCCGTGGCGGAGCTCGTCGCCGAGCACGACCGTACGGCCGTCTTGCGCGGTCAACGAGAACGCCGGTGCGGCATCGTGAGCGGCGACATGCGCACTCTCGGTGACCTGGAGCGAGGTGAGGCACCCACCAGACGCCAACGCGATGGCCAGGGCGCGCACTAGAACTGCTCTGCCGTGAGCGCCATCACCGCGCCCGAGCCCTCGACGATCGCATCGCGCATGCCGCCCGCCTGGCCGAGCAGGTGGTCCGCGAAGAACCGCGCGGTCGCGATCTTCGCCGCGTAGAAGTCATTCCCCGAGCCGCCATCGAGGTGCGTCGCTGCGATCTCTGCGGCGCGCGCCATCTGCCATCCACCGAGCACGATGCCGCAAAGCTTGAGGTACGGGACCGAGCCAGCGAACACGCCCTTCACGTCGCTCTTGGCGTCCTTGACGATGTAATCGACGACATCCTCCATCGCCTTCGCACCAGCTTGCAGCCGCACCGCGATCGCGGCGAGGTCCGCGGCGTGGCCCTTCGAACCGGAACCCGCGAGCTTCGCTGCCGTGCGACGCACGTGCGCGACGATCGTCTTCGCGGTCGCGCCGCCATCGCGCACGGTCTTGCGACCGATCAGATCATTCGCCTGGATCGCGGTCGTGCCTTCATAGATCGGCAGGATCCGCGCGTCGCGATAGTGCTGTGCGGCGCCGGTCTCCTCGATGACACCCATGCCGCCGTGCACCTGCACGCCGAGCGAGGCGACCTCGACGGAGAGCTCGGTGCTCCAGCCCTTCACGATCGGCACCAGGAACTCGTAGAACGCCTGGTTCTGCTTCTTGGCCTCGGCGTCCGTCGACTTGTGGACGACGTCGTAGGCCGCCGCGGTGACGTACGCGAGGGCGCGCGACGCCTCGACCTGCGAGCGCATCAACATCAACATCCGGCGGACGTCGGGATGATGGATGATCGTCACCGGGCCCTTCGACCCGGCGAGGTCCCGCGACTGGACGCGGTCGCGCGCGTAGTTCGCGGCTTGCTGATACGCGCGGTCGGCGATGCCGACGCCCTGCATGCCGACCTGGAACCGGGCCGCGTTCATCATCACGAACATGTACTCGAGCCCGCGGTTCTCTTCGCCGACGAGCTGCCCGATCGCGCCGGCCTTGCCACCGACCTCGAACGTGCCATCGCCGAACACCAGCACCGCGGTCGGGCTCGCCTTGATGCCGAGCTTGTGCTCGATCGAGGCGCAGTAGACATCGTTGTGCTCGCCGAGCGAGCCGTCCTTGTTGACGAGCACCTTCGGCACGGTGAATAGCGAGATGCCCTTCACGCCCTCCGGTGCATCCGGCACGCGCGCGAGGACGAGGTGGACGATGTTCTCGGCCATGTCGTGCTCGCCGTACGTGATGTAGATCTTCTCGCCGAACACGCGATACGTGCCGTCACCTTCGGGCACGGCGCGCGAGCGGACGAGCGCGAGGTCCGAGCCGGCTTGCGCCTCGGTGAGGTTCATCGTGCCGGTCCATTTGCCCGAGACGAAGTTCGCGAGATAGGTCTGCTTCTGCTCGTCGCTACCGGCGGTCATCAGCGCCTCGATCGCGCCATCGGTGAGCAGCGGGCACAGGGCGAACGAGAGGCACGCGGCATTGAGCATCTCGATGCACGGCGTCGCGATCAGCTTCGGCAAGCCCTGGCCACCGAACTCGGTGTCGTGCTGCACGCCCTGCCAGCCGGCCGCGCCGTACTGCTTGAACGCTTCCTTGAAGCCCGGCGTCGTCGTGACCACGCCGTCTTTCAGCGTCGAGTAGTTCGTGTCGCCGATGCGATTGAGGGGGGCGATCACGTCCTCGACGAAGCGCGCGTTCTGCGTCAGCACCTCGCGCGCCATCTCGTTGGTGGCCTCTTCGAAGCCCGGTAGCTTCGCGACCGATTCGAGGTCAGCAAGCTCGTTGATCACGAACAGCATGTCTTGGAGGGGGGCCTTGTACTTCATGCGTACCGGTACCCTCGCATGCCGCGGTACAAGGGGCCATGGCCAAGCCCGATCCGACCGCCCTGACCCAGGCTGCTGGCGCCTTCGACGAGGCACTCGCGGCCTACCAGCGGCTCGGCGAGCTGTTCCTGCGGTCGCCCCTCGAGACCTTGAAGCACCTGGAACGTGCGAACACGACGCTGAACGAGCTTGCGGATGCCGAGACTCGGCTCCAGGTTACAGGGCAGCTGCTGATTGCTGCGATCTCGAGCTCGCGCGAGACCCAGCAGGAGCTCGCGCAGCAGATCCTCGAGCGCGCCCCTGCCCTCGCCGCTCGTAATGCGCGGCTCGGCGAGTTGATGACTGGCCTCCACGAGATTGCCGGCGAGGTCCAGAAGGTCAACACCGAGATGGCGAGCGCCGGAACGCAGGAGCTCATGCGGATCGCGATGGTCGCGCTCGTCGAACGCGCCACGGCGCTCACGAAGGCCGCGCGCGAGGCCGAATTTCCCGAGCTCGCGGATCAAGCCCACGCGCTGTGTCAGCGGCTGCTCGCGATCACGACCAAGCTCGCGACCGTCGCGGGCAACTGACGAGCACCAGTACGATCGCTATCGCCGCGGGCCCGTCGCCGTCATTTTATTGAGTAAGGTCGGGGCCATGAAGGCAATCCTTGGACTGGCGCTCTTGAGCGTCGCGAGTTGTGGACCTGGTCGTTCGACGTTTCAGCGGTATCCGAATGCAACGCCCGCATTCGATCGCGCGAAGTCGGATCCGAAAGCCGTCGAGATCGCCGACAAGGTCGCGGCCGCAGCGGGCGGTATGGACAAGTGGGCGATGGTCAAACAGATTCGCTGGGGCGAGGTCGTCTCGAACGACGGCAAGACCCAGATGGAAGGCGAAGAAGCGTGGGACCGCTGGAACGCGCGCGCGATGGGCAGGTTGCTCGGTGATCACGGTGACGTCGTCGTCAAACGAGATATCTACGGCGAGCGGCTCGAGGCCTGGGGCGAGCAAGCGGGCAAGCGCTCGGCGCTGCCCGAGAAAGACGCCGAGCAAGCCGGCAAGGTCGCGAAGGAGCGCTGGCAGTACGACACCGCCGCGCTGTGCATGCCGTTCTTGCTCGAAGAGCCGGGCTCGAAGCTCGGCTACGTCGGCGAGGCCGCAGGCGATGACGGCAAGCCGCTCGAGGTGCTCCTCCTCTCGTTCGATCCGGCCGATACCGCGCGCACCGGCACCTCGTATCAGGTCGACATCGACCCCAATTCGTTCCAGATCGCGCGCATCGAGGTCGTCAAGCCGGGCGGCAACATCGGCTACAAGGTCTCGGGCTGGAAAGAGGTCAATGGAATGAAGTTCCCCACAGTGGAGAACAACATCGGCATGGCGAGCGAGGCGATCACGTTCAAGGACATCAAGATCGGCGATCCCGAAGACGAGCTCTACGTCACGTTCTGAACGAGGAGGCGTTTTGGTCGATGTGTGAGGCATGACCATTCCGTCAACCTCGGATACGGCAGGGACGTGGGAGATCGGAGTCACCAACATCGCGCGCAGCCAGGCGCGCGTCGAAGGTGAAGCCGCGGTGAAGTTGATCGAACAGAGCTCTGCGCCGCCGGTCGGCAGCGAAGGCCAGGGCTCGCGGATCAATACCTACGGCTAGTGGGGCGTTCGAAGCTCGAGGGTGTTGTCGCCGTGACGCAGGCAAAACAAGCGCTGAAGCTCGGCTTCAAGAAAGCCGAGGCGCGGTCTGTCGACCCGGCACTCGCGAAGGTCGACAGGCCTGACCTCGAGCTTGAACGAGCGCCTACTCGACCTTGGCCTTGAGCGCGCCCCACACGGCGGCACAGCCGGCATCGCCTATCGGATCGCCCTTGGTCGCGCGCAGACACTGGAGGAACAGGATCTTGGCGCCATGGAAGCGAGCGCGATACGTGCCGGTCGCATCGTTGAGCTGGCTCGAGAACGTGCACAACCGGTCGCCATCGACGGTGGACTCGACCGTCGGGCCGGCGGACGTCGCCTTCTGCTGCTTCATGACCTCCGCGGCGACCGCCTCACACTTCGACACATCGGCGCCGAGGATCTCGACGGGCGTGCCCCACATGCCGATGATGTTTGTTTGAAACCCGAGGTCGGTCTCCGCGACCTCGGCCATCAACATCGTGGCCTGGAGCTGCGGCACCTTCGATTTGTCGACGAGCTCGTGAATGTCGCGCCATCCGGCGGGAATCGGCGCGCTGAAGGGCCCGACCTCGAACATCGTGATCTTCTGGTCTTCCCATTTAATCTCGTGCTTGCAGCCCCCAGTAGCGAACAGGGCGAGAACGAGACCGCACGATCCGGCAGCTCTTAGCATGTGACCGAGCTTAACTCTCCCAGATGATCGTGTTCGGATCGCCGTACCAACCTTCGACCGAGCCCTCGTAATTGCGCTCGATCACGTCGCGCCGGATCTTCATCGTCGGCGTCAGCATCGCGTTCTCGATCGTCCACGGCGAGCTCACCACGACCACGCGCTCGAGCCGCTCGTGCGGATCGAGACGCTCGTTGAGCTTCTGGAGATGCGCGACGAGCGAGGCGGTGACCGCCGCGCGGCTCGCTTCGTCGGTGACCCGAGCGCGCGCCGCATCCGACAGGACGACCATGCCGAACGGTTGCGGCATGCTCGCGCCCGAGACGAGGGCTTGCTCGACGTCGTCGTGAATCAGGAGCTCGTTCTCGATCGGAGCGGGCGCGACGTACTTGCCCTTGCTGGTCTTGAACAACTCCTTCACGCGACCGGTGATCTTGAGGCTGCCGCCCGCGTCCGTCTCGCCGCGATCACCGGTGTGCAAGTAGCCTTCGCTGTCGAGCATCTGCGCGGTGAGCTCCGGTGCCTTGTAGTAGCCGAGCATGTTACCAGGACTCTTCACGAGCACCTCGCCGTTCGCGGCGATCCGCTGGGTCACGCCTTCGTGCGGCGTGCCGCAGTACCCGATCTTCACCTGCCCGGGGAGCGTGCTGTGCGAGACCGCGAAGTTCTCGGTCATCGCGTAGCCCTCGAGGATATCGAGGCCGAGGTCGCGATACCAGGTCAACAGCCCTTCCGGAATCGGCGCGGATCCGGTGCCGGCGTGGCGCACACTCGCGAGCCCGAGGCCGTCGAGCACCTTCTGGCGTACGGTCCCCTGGAGCTGCGGATTCGCGAGCATGGCAGCGAGCTGCGCGGGCGGCATCTTCGCGAACACCGCTTGCTGGAACTTGAGCCACAGCCGCGGCACGCTGACGAACACGGTCGGGCGCGCTCGCCGCAGATCGTCGACGAAGGTCTCGAGGCTCTCGGTGAAGTAGACCTCGCCGCCGGCGATCATGGTCGGGATCTCGATCACGGCGCGCTCGTAGACGTGCGCGAGGGGCAGGTACGACAGCACGCGATCGTCGACCGAGTTCTTCAACCGGTCGACGTAGACCTTCGCCGCCATCATCGTGCGAAAGCTGTGCATCACGCCCTTCGGAACGCCGGTCGAGCCCGAGGTGTAGACCAACGTCGCGAGATCATCGAGCTCGCGGTTGCCACCGACGATCGGCGGTGTGGTCGCGAGGATCTGCGCCCACGGCGTGCCGGTCGTGACCGGTGCGAGCGGCATCAAGATCCGTGGCAGGCCCTCCGGAATGCCGGCTTCCATCTGCTCGAAGCCATCGAGCTTGCCGATCACGATCGCCTTGGCCTCCGAGTGCTCGATGATCTGGCGAATCGTGGTGGCCGTCAACGTCGGGTACAGCGGGACCGAGACATGACCGGCCATGTGGATCGCTAGATCCGTGATGAACCACCACGCGTTGTTCTTCGCGAACAACGCGATCTGACTCTGGTGTGGCAGCCCGAGGCCGTCCAGATAGCTCGCGACGCGACGCGCTTGATCGACACACTCGCGCCACGTGAGCCGGCAGACCTCGCCCGCGCCCATCGGTTGGATCAACCACACCGCATCCGGTCGATTGCGCTCGTGATCGAAGACGTAGTCGAGGTGAGTCTGCACACGGTCAGTCTAGCGCGAAGTGATTCGGGCGAATTCCTGCGACCGCGCGATGACGCAACCTGACATACAGGATGGCGTGGCGCGTTAGGGCGACCCACCGAGTTGAGCTACCGTCCTCGCCATGAGCGAGACGACCCGGGCCGACGAACGCCGTGTGATCTTCGCGTCGTCGCTCGGCACGGTGTTCGAGTGGTACGACTTTTATCTCTACGCGACGCTCGCGCCGTTCTTCGCCGCCCTGTTCTTTTCCGGAAGGCAACGAGACTGCGGCGCTGCTCTCGGCGTTCGCGACGTACGCCGCCGGCTTTCTCGTGCGCCCGTTCGGCGCGCTCGTGTTCGGTCGAATCGGCGACGTCGGCCGCAAGTACACGTTCCTCGTGACGATCGCGGTGATGGGTGCCTCGACGTTCGCGGTCGGCCTGCTGCCGACCTACGAGACGATCGGCATCGCGCCACCGATCATCTTGGTGCTCCTGCGCTTGTTGCAAGGGCTCGCACTCAAACAGCTGCTCGCGGACTTCGGCTATCCAGCCCGGGCGACCCACATCAACTACCCGATTGCTGCTGATGCGTATCTCGTCGAGCTGTTCCCGGCGAACATCCGCTACACCTCGATGTCGCTGCCCTATCACCTCGGCAACGGATGGTTCGGCGGCCTGCTGCCGCTCGTCGCGACCGCGATGGTTGCCGCATCGGGTGATATCTATCGCGGCCTCTGGTACCCGATGGTGGTTGCGGCGTTCACCTTGGTGATCGGCGCCCTGTTCCTGCGCGAAACCAAGCCGGACTTCGATATCCACGCGTGAAGCCGCGTTATTATTTCGGTGATGTCTCGATGCATGGTCGTCCTAGGAAGTTTGGTCGCGGGCCTCGTACTCGCCGGCTCTGCCTCGGCAGATACGTGCAGTGACGCCACTGCTTGTTGCAACGTCGCGATGGATGCGATGGGTCAGCCCCATACCGCCTGCGCGAACATCGCGTCCGGCGGCGCCATGGAATGCGGGCAGGTGCAGACTGCCTTCGCGCGCTCGATCGCGGCCCTCGGTAAGCCGGTGCCGCAAGTCTGTCTCCCACCGCGCACGGGTGGCGGTGGCGACGGCACCGGTAGCGCGAGTGGCAGCGGGGCCGGCAGCGGAGCGCCGACTCCACCCGGTGCCGGCCCGCAAGATCAACCGCCGCATCCGCTGCCGGCAGAGAACGAGAAGCCAGCCGCGAGCCCCGACAACAAGATCAGCTGCCTGATCGAGCGCGTCACGGGAAAGCGCGTGGTGTTGACCGGGACCGTCGAGGATCTCCAGGTCAAGTGTTCTGGCATCGTCGACGACAGCGGCGTACTCAAACCCGTGCCACAGCGTTCAGCGTCTGGGGGTGCGGTGAAGATCAAGTGGTCGGCCGCGACCCAGGTCGGCAAGCTCAGCGTGATCCTCCTCGACAAGGCGACCTATGAAGCTCCCGACAAGGTCACGGGCTCGGCGAACGAGAACGTGATCCGCGCGCGCGTCACGGTCGACGGCCCGGGCCAGCTCCACGAATCGGTCGATGCCGTGCGCACGATGCACGCGGTCAATCGCAAGCTCGCGATGACCATCACCGGCCACGCCGCGACGCACTGTGTCTCGAAGGGCGGCGGCCACGTGACCGTCGAGTTCGAGGTCGAGTGCCAGCAGAAGATCGATCTCGAGATCGGGACGGACTTCAAGGTCTCGAGCTCGAGCCCGCGCAGCTGCACGTCCGCCGCGTGGAAATCGATCAAACCCTGTGGCGCGGGCACGCCGCAGGTGCCGCAAGCCAAGTGGTCCCTCACGTCGGTGGTCGGCAAGCTCGATCCCGATGCAGCCGTGATGGAGCTCCAGGTCGAAGGCGAGCGCGTCGGGTGGCCGGATATCGCGTGGGGTTCGAAGATCGAGCACGCGCACACCAATGCGCTCTTCCCCAGGACGCTCGACATCGGTCCCGATGACAACGTCATGCGCGTGTTCGGCTCGATGACCACGAACGAGATCATGGGCAACCAGACGATCTTCGAGCTCGACGCTCGCTAAGTCGCCGCTACTTCCAGAGCGCGATGCCGCCGAGCAAGCCGGCGACGTTCGACGTGATCTGGGTGCCGGGCGGCAGCTCGAGATCGAGGTGCTTCGCGTTACCGCCCCCGAGGTAGAGCTTGTGCGGGTTCCACGTAGTCCAGACCTGCGCGATCACGCGCGCGACGCGCTTGTTCCACTTCTTCTTGCCGATGTCCTCGAGCGCGGGCTTGCCGACGTAGTCCTCGTAGGTCTTGCCGTGCTTGAACGGATGGTGCGCGAGCTCGAGGTTCGGCACGTAGACACCGTTGTAGTAGAGCGCGCAGCCGAGCCCGGTACCGAACGTCAACACCATCTCGAGCCCCTGCCCCTCGATCACGCCGTAGCCTTGAACCCCAGCGTCGTTGAGCACGCGGACGGGGCGATGCAAACGGCGGCCGAGCTCGGCCGCGAGATCGAAGTCCTTCCAGCTCGGATCGAGGTTCGGCGCGGTGCGCGTGACACCGTCGACCACGACACCCGGAAACCCGACGCTCACGCGATCGTAGGCGGGCAGCGGTTGGACGAGCGCGACGAGCGCCTCGAGCACCTTGCTGGTCGTCGCCGGCTTCGGCGTCGGCACGCGCACGCGCTCGGTCGTCGCCGTACCGTCGGGCGCGAGCAGCAAGGCCTTGAGCCCGGTACCACCGATATCGATCGCGAGCGTCGTGGTTGGCATCTCGCGCCAATCCTAGCGCGCGACCGTGCGGGCGCGTCGCAGTTGCCTGCCAACTTTCGAGATCCTCGTTACTTGGCCGCCGGGTCGATGATCCGGCCCGCGAACATCACGTTGCCCGCGTCGTCGTGGATGAAGTACATGAACGAGCGGTCGACCGCGAACGAGCGCTGCGGGCCGACCTCGACGCCCGTGACCGCGACCACCACGGCGGTCGCCGCCGCGGCTTCGGTGCCGGTCTCGTCGACCTTGATCCAGGCCTGATGAACGACCGCCGAGATCGCCGTCGCGCCCTTGCCCATCGCGGAGAAGTCCGCCCGCTGGCCGAATGCGTCGGTCATGCCCAGGGCCTCGAGCGCGGGCGTGAGCTCGAGGCTCGTACGCACTTCGAACTTCGGCAGTGACACCGCGACCCGCTCTCGCGTGGTCGCCGCCGCGAGGAACGGCGCGAGCCCTTCCTGCTGGTATTCACGCTCGATGACCGGCAGGGTCCGGTTCTCCGGCACCACGATCAGCATCGAGAGCTTCGCGCCTTTGCCCGCGTAGTACGGGAGATCGAGCATGCGCGCCCCGCCGTGGCTGCCGAGCGCGGCCTCGGCCGCCGCGTGCATCGTCGGCACCTTCTTCGAGCCGCCACCCGCGACCGCGAACGCATCTGGCGTGGTCGCGCTCGGTTCGAACTGCTCGGCCCACTGGGCCTTGAGATAGATCGCATCGACGAGCACCGCGCGCGTTGCTGCGGTCACCGTGCCACTCGCGAGCAGCTCGCGGATCTTGTCGTGCGTCTGCGCGGCGACCCAATTGTTGATCGCGATGCGCACGGCCTCGCTGTGATGCGTGAAATCGACGCTCTCGGCCTGCGCCGCATACTCGGACTTGGTGAGCTCGAGGAACGCCTTGTCGAGCGAGAAGCTCCGGTCGGCATAGATCCGGTTCGCGATCGCGATCATCGGCTCCTGGCGCTCGCCCTTGCCCGCGGGCTGCGGGTGCAAGAGCTGCTTTGCACTCGCGCTCGCACCACTGCCCAGCACGCGGTCCATCTGCTCGGCGGTGGTGCCCTTCGCCCCCGCGCGTGCGATCGCGAGCGCGAGCGAGACGCTCATCGGCGAATAAACCGTGTTGCCCTTGGTCACCGCGAAGGCGGCGTCGAGCTTGGCGGCAAACGGCGTCGGGCGGGCGTCCGCGGTAGCGAGTGCAGGAATCAAGAGGAGGGGGAGTAAGTTACGCATGCCGCTAGGAACGTGAAGCGCGCGCGCCCGGTCTGTAAGGGTTGTGTATCGGCTGCGTTACGATGGGGCCGGTGCGACGCGCTGTAGTCCTCAGGTATGCGGCGCTCCAGTTCGTGGTGCTCGTCGCGCTCGCGATGGTGCTCTACCCGGGTGGCAATCATGCCGACGGGTTCGCTCCGCACTACCAGCTGACCAGAAACTTTCTCTCCGACCTCGGCGCCACACGCGCGTGGTCCGGCACGATGAACTACGTCTCGTGCGCGCTGTTCTTCACCGCGCTCACCACGATCGGTGGATCGCTGATCGCATTCGCAAGCGCGTGGCGACACTTCGCGTTCGCGCGGGCGCGTGCGGCGTGGGCCGGGCATGCGAGCGCGGTCTTCGGCAGCGTGAGCGGAGCTGCGTTCATCGGCGTCGCGGTCACCCCGTTCGATCTCGCGCTCACCGCCCACAACTCGTGCGTGCTCGCCGCTTTCGGCTGCCTGTTGTTCTACGTCGGGTTCCTCACGATCGCGATGGCGGCGAATGGAGCCAAGCCGATCCAGAACGTGGTGAATGCCGCGTACGTCGTCGTCGTGCTCGGGTACGTCACGCTCGTCCTGTTCGGGCCACGGCTGAACAGCGACAGTGGGTTTCGCACGCAGGTGATCGGCCAGAAG
>JANXOP010000039.1 GCA_025357755.1 Kofleriaceae bacterium
CGGGCCGCGGTCGCGCGGGCCGGCGCGCCGATGCACGACCGGCTCGCCGCCGCGCTCGGGGCCGCCCAGCATGCGCCGCGCCCGCGCGGCACGCGGCGGATGATCGTGATCGCCGCCGGTGATCACGGCATCGGCGATCCAGGTGTGTCGCTCGGCCCCGATCATCCGACCGTGATCGCGGCGCAGGAGATCGCGTCGGGCACCGCCGCGCTCGCTCACCTCGCGCGCAGCGCGCACACGCCGATCGTGATCGTCGATGCAGGCACGCGCGAGCCGGCCCACATGCCGGCCGTCGCGATCGCGTTGGGCCGCGGCCCCACCCGTGATCTTTCCCGCGAGCCCGCGATGACCGTGGTCGATGCGACGCTCGGGCTCGAGGCTGGCATCGCGCTCGCGATGTCGCTCGCGGAAGGCCCCGAACCTCTCGCGCTGCTCGCCCTCGGTGCGCTCGGCCTCGGCGCCGAGGTCGCATCGGCCGCACTCGTCGGGGCGCTGACCGGCCGCGTGCCGCTGGGCCTCGACGATGCCCACGCCGAGCTCGCCGCCCATCGCGGCGCGGCGCTGCCGACCCTGTCCGCGCTCGAGCTCCTCGCCACGTTCGGCGGTGCCGAGACCGCGGTGCTCGCGGGCCTGATCCTCGGCGCCGCTTCGATCAATGTGCCCGTGATCCTCGATAGCTACGCGACCGGCGCCGCGGCCCTGGTCGCCGCCGCGTTCGCGCCGCCGGTCACCGGCTACCTGATCGCTGCCCACCGCGGGAGCTTCACGATGCCCGCGATCCTCGCGCACTTGCGGCTCGAGCCGATCTTCGAGGTCGGGCTCGGCCACGGCGAAGGCAGCGGCGCGGCGATGGTGTTGCCGCTCGTCGATCAAGTCGTCGCGCTCGCGACCGGCTAGGGCATACTGGAGGACGTGCCCGAGCGCAGGCGTCGTACCGGCAGCTTCGAGGTCGAGCGGACGACCGGCTCGCACGCCGTGCTCGATCGCCTGTTTGTCTACGGCACGCTGCGAAACGGCCAGACCGCACGGTCGCTCGTGGCCAACCAGATCACGCGCTCGATCGACGCGACGACGAAGGGAAAGATCTACGCCTTCCCGATGGGTTACCCCGGCCTTGTCGAGCACGACACCGCGGTCGTCCAGGGCGACGTCATCTGGCTCAGCGAGCTCGCCGCCACCTTCGGGCTGCTCGATGCCTTCGAGGGGGCAGACTTCGCGCGGGTCGTCCGCAAGGTGATGCTCGAGACGGGCCAGGAGATCTGGGCCTGGCTCTACGTGCTGGCCGATCCGGCAACCGTGCGGCTAGGCACACTGATCGAGGATGGCGATTGGGTCCGGTACTGGACCGAGCAGAGCTAGATGAAGAAGTGACCGATGACGGCGAGCGAGAGCGCGACCATGGCGGCGCCGATCGTACCGGGCCCGATCTTGTGACTACTGACGGCGGAGAAACGTTGCTGCACGAGGCAGAGATTGCTCTTGCGGCGCCCGAAAGCAAGTTCTCCAGGGATCGTTCGATAATCCGGGAATTTCCATCTGATATCAGATGGATAGAAGCTAATTTCGTTCTCGAGACTGGCTTGACTCCCGGCCTGTTTCGCCCAGGTGAGCGCTCGGATCCGATGCTATGAGCCCCAACGTTTAGACGGAGCTGCGGGTCTGTCGGATCAGCCGGAGATACGCGGTCTGGGCGCGCGCCGCGAGATCCTGGAGCTCGGTGATGAAGGCTTTCGGCGGCGTCCCGCCCAGGGTGTGCGTGTAGATCAGGTTGACCGGGCGCTGCTTGACCTGGACCGGCACGACCACGACCTCGATCGGGGCGGGCTCGGCACCGAGCGCGGTCCATAGCTGGGTCTCGATCGGCCGCGCTCCGGAGGGCGGCACCCCCGTGAACACCTGGCAACCGTCGTACGCGGTCTGAAGCGACGAGATCCCGCCGAGCGGCAGCGACAGCTCCTCGAGCGGGCGCACGAGCTTGATCGGCGGCGCGACATAGCCGCGCCAGCCGAGCGCATTGCCATCGCGAATCAGGAACACGACGAGGGCGTCGCAACGGCCCTTCGCGTACTCGACGAACGCGTCCGCGATGCCATCGCGATTCGCGGCGTTCTCGATCCGCTCGCCAGCTTCGGCGTAGGTCAGCGCGGTCGGCACGGCATGGGTGAGCGGCGCGGACGAGGCCCGACGCCGGCGCGGCTCGAGCGTGAGGGTCGGCGGCATCGAGATCCCACCGGCGGGTTGCGAGCGCCGGCGATCGTCGCCGACCAGGATCTCGCCCGGATCGGTGCCGCCGCGGGCGGTGCGGATGAAGCGCGCGCGGCGCGGCGTGCCGAAATGCTTCTCGAGGTAGTAGAGAGCGCGGAGCTCGGGCACCACGTACGGAGCGATCGGCGCGCCCAGACGAGCGGCGAGCGCCTTCATCGCGTGCTCGTCCTGCGGATCGACGATCGCGACGGCGGCCCCACCACTCTCGAGCATCCCGAGTGGCACCGCACGCAGGCGATGCGCTTCGTCGGGGCCGAGCTTGTCGAGCAAGGCGCGATCCGCTTCGTCGAGCAGGGTCGGGGTCGCGACCGGCAGCCCCGTGAGCTCGGCGAGGTACGTCGAGAGCTGCTCGAGATCGAGGAAGCCCAGCTCGACGAGGTTCGTGCCGAGCCGGCCGCCGTAGAGCACTTGGTTGCGGAGCGCCGCTTCGAGCTGCGCGAGCCCGATCGTCGCGTTGCGCAGGAGCAACGTGCCCAGCTTCATCGCAAGGATACTATCGCACTCACGCGTAGCGAGTCGGATCCGGGCGGCCTGCTTCGGCGAAGCCCTTTTTACGCAGCGCACACGCGTCGCACCGCCCGCATGCCGCCCCGTTCACCGGGTCGTAGCAGGAGTGGGTCTCGCTGTAATCGACGCCGAGCCCCAGCCCGAGCTCGATGATGCCGGCCTTGGTCAGCTCGATGAGAGGGGCGTGGATCTTGAAGCCGCCGCTGCGCGTCGCGACCTGCGCGAGCGCCTCGAACGCCTCGATGAACGCGGGCCGACAATCGGGGTAGCCGCTCGCATCGAGCACGTTGACGCCGACGAACAGATCCTTGGCGCCGAGCGACTCGGCCCATGCGAGCGCGAGCGAGAGCAGCACCGTGTTGCGCGCCGGCACGTAGGTCGAGGGCACATCACCCGGCGCTCCGATCTCGGCGAGGTCGCGATCCTTGGGCACCGCGATGTCGCGGCGGGTCAGCGCCGAGCGCGCGAGCGGCGACAGATCGATGTCGATCACCTGGTGGGCCGCCGCGCCGAACCGGGTCGCGGCGCGGCGCGCGGCCTCGAGCTCGACCTCGTGGAGCTGGCCGTACTTGACGGTCAGCGCGTAGCAGGTGAAGCCCTGCGAGCGGGCGACGGCGAGAGCGGTCGTCGAATCGAGACCACCCGAGAGGAGAACCACGGCGTCGGGCACGAACGATGGGTAGCACGCTACGATGCGTGGGTGAGTCGCGAACCTAGCGAGGCGGATTCGCGGTTGATCCGGACCGCGCTCGCGGCCGCGGTCGTCGGCCTCGTCGGGCTCGCGTACTGGCAGCACTGGAGCGTGCTGTCAGCGTCGCCGTATCCGATCGGCGTCGATGGCTACTTCTATCCGATCCAGGTCCGCTCGATCCTCGAGCACGGCTCGCTCGCGTACCCCGCCTCGCCGATCACGTTCTACTGGATGGCGCCGTTCGCGCTGCTCTCGGATCCGATCATCGGCGCGAAGATCGGCGCGGCGCTCGGCTGCGCGCTGATCGCGGTGCCCGCGTACGGCGTGGGCAAGAAGCTCGGCGCTGGTTCCGGCTCGGGCCTGCTCGCGGCGGTGGTCGCGGCGCTGTCCGCCGGTGCGGGCTTTTTGTCGATCGAGTTCGTCAAGCAAGGCCTCGGGCTCACGGTCGCGATGATCGCGCTGTGGGCGGTGCTCGGCGCGCTCGAGCGCACGACCAGGCGCCGCGCGTTCGGGGCCTTCGTGGCGATCGTCGGCGCGTTCGCGACGCACAAGATGGCGGGCGCGATCGTGCTCTTGATCGTGGCGCCCGCGGTCGTGATGCGCGCCCGTGCCCTGCTCCGGGGGCGCCGGTTGATCTACGCGACGCTCGGCGGTCTCGCGATCGTCGTCACCCTGATCATCCTGGGCATCGCAGCGCCGCATCGCTTTGTCTCGGCGACCGACCTCGCGCTCGTCGGGCACCTCCTCACCCCGCACGCGACCTGGAGCGGGGATGCGCTCGTCGCGCCTGGTGCGATCATCACGTTGCAGCACGAGGCACTGATCGCCGGTGTGCTCGCACTCCTCGCCGCGGGCGTGCTGTGGACCAAGCCGCTCGCGCGCGAGGTGCGGGCGTGTGGCTTGATGATCGTGGTGCTCGGTCTCGTGATCGCGACGCCGTGGTTGCGCGTCGACGATCCGCAAGGGCTCGGGTTTCGCTTGCGCGCCGCGGCGTTCGTGCCGATGGCGCTGTGCGCCGCGATCTGCGCCGGGGCGCTCGCGCGCGCGCTCGGCCACAAAATGTCGGTGATCGAGCGCGAGGGCATGATCGTCGGTGTCGCCGCGATCATCGCCGTGGTGCAGCTGTTCGGCGATCGCACCGAAGGCCAGGTCCGCACGCACCCCGCGCTCGCCGCGGCGGTCGCGAACGCGAAGGATCACATTCCCGCGGGCGCGACCGTGATCGTCCCCGAGCGCCACATCCTCTACATGGTCGATTGGTACACGCGCGCGCCGGTCCGCCTGCGCCCCGAGTCGGTGCCGTTCACCCAGCGCGTTCGCATGCTTGGCCTCGTCTACATGGGCGGTGACGAGGGCGTGCTCTCGGCGACGCTCGATGCGGCGCGCCGCGATCCGGGCGTGGCGCCTCCGATCTCGTTGCACGCGAACCATCGCAATGGCCTCGTGCTCGTCACGGAGCCGACGTGGAACTGGGTGCTCGCGCACCTGCCCGCAGGCGCGCACGACTACTTCGCGAAGTGGCCGACGATCTAAGAACTTGACAGGGTCAACGGCTCATCGACTATGAGACATGAGCGCGCGTGGCTTAGCCGCGACGGTGTCCACGTGGTCGTGGACCGAGATCTGTCGGGCGTACCCGAACCAGTGGGTCTGCCTTCTCGATATCGATCGCGGAAGCGATCGTTTGATCCGGTCTGCGCGCGTCATCGGTAGCGATCCATCGATGGAGCGGGCAATCGAGCAGATCGAACCGCCTGACGTCGATATGACCGTCGTACATACGTCTCGCACCGCCTAGCTAACTGCGGCGCAACGCGAGCACCTGCGCCGTCACGTCGTGTGGCAGCGCATCGGAACCAAGAACGGCAACCTGCCACTCGGTACACACGCGAAACGCATACGTGCCGGCGTCGAGAACGATCGCCGCCGTCTGGTCCGGTTCGAGCGAGTCGCCTGGGAGGACGGAGTCGAACATCAGAAGCCCGCCACCGTCGTGGACGAGCTCACCCACGTGCTCCGTGAAAAGATCGTCTGGAATTGCGAGCGCCGCGGAGATCAGCGTGGCGGCGTCATCGGCACCCACCCACGTGACGATCAGCGCGCCGTGCGGACGCGCGACGAACGCGCTGTTGTCGGGAGTCTCGAGCACGAGGGCTAGCCGAGGACCGACCTCGATCACGTGGAACGATCCCGAGCATGCTCGGTCGTAGTCGGATGGAACATCCGTAGGCCCGTCGGCGCCACGCCAGCTCGACACCGCAGACTCGCTCATCACGATCAACGGACCGCCTTCGGTGCCGACGAACGTGACGAGCTCCGCGAGCCGAACGGCTTCGGGATCGAGCGGGAGCATCATGCGGATCGGCCGCGTCAGTCGATCTTCAACGACGAAGCAGCCTTCTCGTCACCGCTCCAGCACTTCGCGCGGATGTCGTCGAACTGCTTGTCGATCTCGGGAGCCGGCTTGTCCTTGTCCTTGCCAGCCTTCTCGCGCGCTTGCTTGCGCGCCTTGAGCGAGGTGTGCATGCAGTCGAGGATCTCGGATTTCGGCACGCACGCCTTCACGGCTGCCGGGTCGGCCGCCTTCAGCATGCAGCCGCGGATCTCTTCGTCGGTCGCCTTGCAGCCCTCGAAGTCCTCGACGGGCAGCGCCGCGACGACGGCCTTGGGATCTTTACCGGCACCGCGTGGCGAGATCGAGACGATGTGCTCGAGGATGGCGACGCACTCGGGGGTAGGCGGTGCACCCTCGGCGCAGCCGAACAAACTCAGCGCGAGCATGGCGTACTTCACGACTCACCTCCGGTACCCGCGACAACGGTGGCGGTCGGCAGCTCCGGCGATGCCGAGGCGAGCATCCGCTTGATGGAAGGCGCGATCGCGAACAGCGCGGCCGCGATGATGAGCGACGCGACGATCAGCAACCAGAACAAGAAGCCGAAGCCGTTCGCCTCGGAGAGCTGCGCGGCGCGACCCGCGAGGTAGTTACCGATCGCGGCGGCGAGGAACCAGGTACCCATGACCATGCCGGCGAGCCGCTTCGGCGCGAGCTTACTCATCGAGGACAGGCCGACCGGCGAGATGCAGAGCTCGCTGCAGGTCGAGATCACGTAGAACATGATCAGGTAGTTCGGGCTGACCGTGCGGAACGGGAACGCCCACATGTGCATCGGCGCCATGTGCTCGACCTGCGAGATCGTCGTGACGGTCGGCAACAGGATCAAGATCGAGAGCAGCGTGAACACGGTGCCGATCGCGAACTTGTTGACCGACGAGGGCTCCTTGTTGACGCGTGTCAGGCGGGTCCAGATCCACGCGAACACCGGCGCGAGCAGGAGGATGCAACCGGCGTTGACGAACTGGTAGGTGATCGAGACCACGTGGACGCCGAGGTACTCGCGATGGACGAGCGAATCGGCGAACAGCGACATCGTCGTCGAGGCCTGCTCGAACACCATGAAGAAGGCGATCGCGCCGATGAACAGCGGGATCATCGCAGTGATCCGCTTCTTCTCGTCGGGGTTCTGCGCGGCCTTGAAGAACACCGCGAACACGCCGAACGAGGCGATCACGAGGCCGATGCCGAAGACGTTCTGCAGCGAGTCGCCATCGATCGCGTGGACGAACTTGTCGAACACCACACCACCGAGGACGATCACGATCATGCCGATCGCGATGCCGGCGGCGATCCGGCGATCGCGCGCGGCGATCTTCGGATCCGTGGGGATGGTCGGGTAGAGGCCGGCCTCGCCGAGCTTGGAGTAGCCGATCAGGTACTGGACCACGCCGAGCGCCATGCCGATCGCGGGGACCGCGAAGCCGAACTTCCAGCACAGGTTCGGATCGATGCCGTGACCCGCGAGCATCGAGCGGAAGCCCTGGCTCTGCGCGAACAGCATGCCGACGACCGGCGCGACACCGGCGCCGATGTTGATGCCCATGTAATAGATGGTGAAGCCGGCATCGCGGCGCGGATCCTCGGGCTTGTAGAGCTGGCCGACGATCGTCGAGACGTTCGGCTTCAAGAACCCGGTGCCGAGCGCGATCACCACGAGGCCCGGGAAGAACAAGGCGTCGGGGCCCGCGAGCATCGCGTTACCGATCGCGATGCCGATGCCGCCGATCGTGACCGATTTTCTCTGACCGAGGAACCGGTCCGCGATCCAGCCACCGGGGAGCGACAGGAGGTAGACCGACGACAGGTACAGCGCCATCACGGTGCCGGCCGAGGTCACCGACATGCCACGGCCGCCGAGCGCGGTGGCGCCGGTCATGAACACGAACAACAGGGCGCGTCCGCCGTAGTACGACAGCCGTTCCCACATCTCCGTGAAGAACAGCGTCGAGAGGCCACGTGGGTGGCCAAAGAACGCGCGGTCAGGATCCTTCGACATCGGCCGCGCACACTAACTCAAGGCCGGGGCGAATAGGTATCGCGAAGGTGGTGCGACCAACCCATGTCGCACCACGTCGTCGCAGCGAGGCCCGCGGGGCGCACTTTTGTCAGCGTCAGGCCGGCGCGAATCCCGAGGAACTGTGGCAATTATCCGGCCTATGTCGAAGATCCGGGTACTGGCGTTCTTAGTCGCTGGTCTGTTCGTGCTGGGCGCGTGCAACGCAGAGACGCCGCGCTTCGCCTTCACGAGCGCCGAGCGTCGCGGGGTGATCAACGCGAATGGCATCCGCTTCGTGATCATGCCGGATCCGACCACGTCGCTGGTCGAGGTCGACGTGCACTACGAAGTCGGGGCGCGCGAAGATCCGGAGGGCAAGGCGGGGCTCGCTCACCTCGTCGAGCACTTGATGTTCCAGACCCGCCCCGACGGTCCGGATACCCAGCCGCTGTTCCAGAACATCCTCGACATGGCGACGTTCATGAACGCGTTCACGACCGAGGACATGACGCACTACAACACCACGGTCCACTCCGACAACCTGGACGCGATGTTGAAGATCGAAGCGATGCGGATGTTCTACGCCGCGGATCTGCCGCCGTTCGGCTGCTCGACGCTGAAGCAATCCGAGTTCGAGCGCGAGCGCGAGGTCGTGCGCAACGAGATCCGCGCCGGCTCGTCGGCCGACAAGTACGTCGAGCAGCTCGTCGCCGCGCAGCTCTACCCGCAGCACCACGCCTACTCGCGCGAGACCGGCGGCAACGATGCGCAGATCGCGAGCGCCTCGCTCGCCGATGCCTGCACGTTCATGAAGGAATACTACGCGCCGTCACGCGCGACGATCGTGATCGCCGGTGGCGTCGACGTCGACGAAGCCGTCAAGGACATCGAGAAGTGGTTCGGCAAGCTGCCCAAGCGTGCGGCCTCGCCGCGCGTCGAGCCCAAGCCGTTCACGATCGCGATGCACCAGAAGCAAGAGATCGAAGCCGATGTCGAGCGCCCGGTGCTCTACATCGCGTGGCCGCTGCCCGCGGGCAACAGCCCGGATGGCGAGGCCGCGCAGTTCGGGATCCAGGGTGCGTTCGGTCGGATCGCCCAAAAAGCCGAGGAGTACGGCTTCGCGTACAGCGTCCGCCCCGCGTTCTTCGGCGGCGAGCTCGCGCCGATCTTCGGCGTGAAGATCCAGCTCAAGAGCCTCGACAAGGTCGACGAGGCGCTCGAGTTCGCCAAGGGTGCAGCGAGCCAGGCGTATCGCGGTTGGGACGAGGGCACCTCCGAGGATCTCGAAGAGCAGAAGAACCTCCAGAAGGCCGAGCTCATCCAGTCGCTCGAGCCGCTCCCGAGCCGCACGCTGACCGTGTCGTCGATGGTCCAGTTCGACAAGGAGTTCGATTTCAACTCGACCGGCCAGTACCTGTTCCATGCGCTCGACAAGATCGAGAAGTTCGATGGGGCTCGCATCGCGCGCGTCGTCAAGTCCGCGCTCGAGTGGGACAAGGCGGGCATCGTGCTCGTCAAGCCGAGCACCAACGGGCTCAAGGGCGATACGCGCTCGAAGGTGAACTTCTCGGTCAACACCGACGCGGGCGTCAACGCCGCGGCGATCGATCCAGAAGTCGCGAAGCAGGAAGCGCGTCATCCCTTCAAGATCGGCACGCAGGCCAAGGGCCTCGCCGGCGCGACGCGTTTCACGATGGGCAACGGCATGGAGGTCATCATGCTCCAGCAGAAATCGATGCCGATCGCGCACGTCGAGCTCCGCTTCAAGAACGTCGGCGAAGCGGCGACCCCGGATAGCGCGGTGGCTGCAGGCGCGGCCGCGTTCCTTCGCCGTCCGCCGAACATCACGGGCGACGATGCCCTCTCGAAGACCGGCGTGAACGTCGGCTGCCAGGCGAACGACGATGCCGTGATCTGCGATTCGCACGGCGTGAACATCTACCTCGACGTCATGGTGAAGGGCCTCGAGCGCTTGATCACCGCCGGCGAGTACAACCAGGAGCAACTCGAGCGCTGGCAGAAGCGCGAGGCCGAGGATCTCAAGCTCCACTCGACGCTCGAGATGAACGAGTACATCCGCCAGGCCACCGCCGCGGTCTACGGCCCAGATCATCCGTACACCAAGAACGCGGTGCTCAGCCCGGCAGCGACCAGCAAGGTCCACCTCGACGCCCTCAAGGACTTCCGCGCGAAGCACTACACCGCCGGCAACGCGACGCTGATCATGGTCGGCAACTTCGATCTGAAGTACGCCGAGAAGCTCGCGAAGGACACGTTCGGCGGCTGGGACAAGGGCACCGTCGCGAAGCCGGTCGAGTCGACGCCGTTCAAGCGCTCGGGCCCGTCGTTCATCGGCGTCACCAAGGACAAGGTCGATCAGCAAGTGACCGCCGTGATCTCGTATCCCTCGACGCCCGGCGTCGATGGTCAAGAGGGCGCGCGCCGCGTGCTCGCCGAGATGCTCGACGAGCGCGCGCAGAACGTTCGCTTCAAGCGCGGCTCGACCTATGGCCTGTACTTCCGGCGCGCGCAGCACATCGGCCCGAGCGAGTACACGCTCGTCGGTGGCGCTCGGCTCGGCGGCACGATGGATGCGGAGCGCGCCGGCGAATCGATCAAGGCGATCCGCGACAGCCTCGACGACCTGCGCAAGGGCGATGCCGACTTCGACGTCGACTTCGTGCGCGCGCGGCGCACGTTGATCTCGAAGCTGCTCGGCGAATCGACCGTGACCGAGGATCTCGCGCGCACGCTCGGCTACATCTCGAACTACGGCCAGGACCTCGACTTCAACAACAAGGTCCTCCAGGAGATCGCGGCAGTCTCGCCGGCGCAGATCCGGGCCCTGATCAAGATCGAGCTCGATCCGAACAACGAGGTGGTCGTGATGCTCGGCGACAAGGCGCACGTCGAAAAAGCGTTCGCCGATGCGGGCATCAAGGACACCAAGATCGTCGAGCCCGACTTCAAGAAGTAAGTCCCGCTCCGGCCCCGGTCCGGTCTATCATGAGACCGTGAAGTCCTGGGTCCTCCTTCTGGCGGTCGCGGCGTGCTACGCGCCGAGCATCAAGGCGGGCAGTCCGTGCGACCTGAGCCCCTGCCCCGCCGGGCTCGTGTGCTCGCCCACGACCCTGACCTGCGAGCGCACCGCGGTCGATAGTGTGGACGCGTCGACCGCGATCGATTCGCCGGTCCTCACCGACGTCAGCTCCCCCCAGCTCCTCACGAACGATGGCCCTGGTGGAGCGATCGATGTCTCGGCCGGCGGCACCTTCTCCGAGGACATCTCGCTCGCGACGAACGATGCGCCCGAGACCGGTTGCGGCGGTGACGGCGGGCGCGACGTGTTCTACACGATCACCCTGCCGATGGCCGAGGTCATCTACTTCGATACCTTCGGCTCGAGCTTCGGCACGTCCGTGCGGATCTACGCCGGCAAGCAGTGCGGCCAGATCAACGGCAACCCGAACTGCACGCACGACTCGTGCGGTGGGGCGCAGGCGCAGATCGCGTTGCAGTTACCGCAAGGCACGAGCTGCATCGTCATCGATCAACACGCCGGCGATACGACCGGCGCGTTGCAGCTGAACGTGAAGCGCGGCGGTCGCAAGGGCCAGCCGTTGCAGAGCGGCGTGCAGACGATGACGGGCGACACCTGCACGGGCGCCGACAGCGACAACGTCGACACCACGCTGGATGGCTGTGTCGGCGCGGATGATCAGGCCGCGAAGGACCTCAGCTACTTCTTCACGGTGTGCCCGAACACCCTCGTGAAGCTCGACGCCTCGACCTGCGCCGATCCGTCGTTGACCCACTTCGACACGATCATCTACACGCACGCCTGGGACAAACCCCAGGTCGCGTGCAACGACGATGGCAGCACGTGTGCCGCTCGCCCGGAGCGACCGGATCACGCGGATGGTTCGATCCTCCAGAGCATCGGCGAACAGGGCCCCGGGCCGTTCTGGCTCGTCGTCGACGGCTACGCGAATGCGTGCGGCGGCTACCAGCTAGTCACGAACCTGCACTAGCCGATCTCCGTCACCGCGAAAGCGAGCCGCGCGCGATGACGCAGCACGCTGCTCGAGCTCGTAATCGGGCGGCGTCTCCAGCGACACGCCATAGCAGTTGCTCTGCGCCGCAGCGGCGCGACCCTTCGACCAAGATGCGCTTGTCGCCGCATACGAAATGAAGCTCGACCTGGCCGGCATCATCTGCGGCCACGTTCATCCAACCCTACGTGACCGGCGCAGGCCTGCTCGAGAGCGGACCAGGCGCATGAGCACGACCTGTCGATAGCTCCACGGCTCGTTGACAAATCGTTCGATTTCTCTTGACGCGTTTTCGGAGCGCGCTGCTCGCGTGTCGGCGATCTCGCGCGCACGTTGTTCGAGAAGCGTTGCGCTCGCGTCCGCGTGCGTGATCTGCGCGAGGCGAGAACGCGTGGGTCGAGACCGCGATTCGTCGTCGAGAACGCGCGACAACGCTCCGGAATATCGAGTGGTACATGTAGTCCATCAACAAGCGGAGGGTGGGAACATGTTGCGTGATGGCGAGTGCACGGTGGTGTCGAATGGTGATGAGTGGGCCGCGAGCTCGGTGCCGGGTTGGCAGGACATCGATCGCGGCCTGCGCACGATCGCGAGGAAGCGCGGCGCCCTCGATGTCGAGGAGGCAGCGCTACTCTGCCTCGCGAATCGCTGCGAGATCTGGCGCAGGCTCGGCAAGCCCTCGTTGCTGGCATACATGGAAGATGTCCTCGGGTACGCGCCGAAGACCGCGCGTGATCGCGTGCGCGTCGCGATCGCGCTCGACGAGATGCCCGCGCTCGCCGAGGCGCTCGAGACTGGCGAGCAGAGCTACTCGGCGCTGCGCGAGCTCACGCGCGTGGTCACCCCCAGCACGCAGCGCGAATGGTGCGCTGCGGTGCGCGGCAAGAACCTGCGCCAGATCGAGGAGCTGGTCGGCGTGCATCGGCGCGGTGACCTGCCCACCGATCCACCGAATCCAGACCTCGCGCCGCGCGTCGTGCGCTTCGAGATCACGACCGCGACGTACGCGCTACTCCGGCAGGCGCAGCAGATCCTCGCGGACGAGCACGGCCGGCGCCTCGACGACAACGAGCTCGTGGCTGCGCTCTGTGGTTCGGTGATCGATGGTGGTGCAAACCCTGACGACCATGGATCGCGCGCGAGGCACCAAGTACTCACGACGATCTGTGAAGCATGTCACCAGGGCTGGCAGCAGGCGGGTGGCGTGAATGTTCCGATCTCGACCGCGGATGTCGAGCGCGCCGAGTGCGATGCGCAGCGAATCGGCTCCGATCGCGAACCGTCTCGCGCGGCGCAGGACATCTCGCCGATGGTGCGTAGACACGTGTGGCGACGCGATCACGGAGCGTGCACGGTGCCCGGCTGTCGCTCGGCCCGCTTCATCGAGGCGCATCACATCGTTCATCGAGCCGATGGTGGCGGCCACGAAGCCGAGAATATTGCCCTGCTGTGCTTCGCGCACCACGCCGCTCACCACGAGGGTCTGCTCGCGATCTCGGGTCGTGCACCGGACCTCGTCTTCGCAGATCGCTCTCCGCGGCGACCGAACGATACGACAACAGCCAAGGGAGCCGACTCGACATCGACGCGCGCCAAGACACCACCCGTGCCGGCACCGACGCCCCACGTGGGACGGCCGACTTACGAGAGGGTCGTGATGAAGACCGAGGCCACGCAGGCGCTCACCCAGTCAGGCTTCCGGAAGGCGGAAGCGCGCCAGATGGTGGAGGAAGCGGCGAGCTCGGCGCCAACCGATCTGAATCTCGAGCAACTCGTTCGAGCGGCGCTAGGTCGCGCGTACGCGAATGAAGCGCTGACCTCCCTCCGGCGGTGAGGACGAGCGCGCGTTCGTAGGGGTAGCGCTCGTGCCTATGCACTTCCACCACGCTACGATCGAAGTGACCGCGAACAAGAGCGCGTTGTGGTCGGTTCACCGAGGAGCCGCTGGTCCCGTGATCGACCATCGCCCGTCCGGCATCCACGCGCCCGCTGCACGTCTGGGGCTGGAGCGGACCGACGCGAGCGCAACTACTGGCTGAACCACGACTTTCGAGGAACTGCCGATTTGTTCGATTGCCACGCAACCTTCGTTCGCGGGCGCCGATAGCTCATCCCGAGCTCGGGAGGAATGAAATGGGTGACTACGCCGACGCGAAGCGAACCGACCCGAGCGTCACGGATGCTCTTGCGCGACAGCGCAAGCCGCGACCGAAGGGGTCGGACGGTAGTAAGCCCCGCGCGCGCCAGCTCGGTGAGAAAGCGCGACCGAAACAGTCGGGTGTGATGTTCGATGCGCATCATCAAGCGAGCACGCCCTCGGACGATGCGTTGGATGTCCCAGTCGCGTTGCCAGCATCGCTCCAGACATCGCTCGAGGCGACGAGCGGACGATCGCTGGGTCACGTGAACGTGCACACCGGCGCGAAAGGCAACGAGGTCGCGACCCAGCATGGGGCTCGCGCCGTGACGATCGGCAACGACATCTTCGTTCGCGACGGCCACTTCGAACCAGATAGCGAAGATGGCCGCTCGCTCCTCGCTCACGAGGTCGCGCACGTGCTGCAAGCCGATGCATCGAGGGTGGGTACGGTGATCGCGGCCGAAGACGAAGCAGACACCTTCGCTGCGGCGGTTCGAACCGGCACCCGTTTCACGCCGAACGTCGGAGTCACATCGGGCGCTGCCATGCGCGCGCCTCTCGGCCACGACGCCTTCACCGCGAAGATGACCTACGAGACCGAAATCGCCGAGCAAGCACACCGTGATGTTACCGCCCCCGCGCTGCTTCACCTCCACACCGAAGACCTGCGGCGCGACCTGAGGTTGTATCTCGATGCGCAAACGTTTCCTCTCGCGCCACACGCATCGTTTGCCGGGGGCGTCGCTCCGTTCATTGCGGCCCTCTTCAAGGCGTTCGAGAGCGAAGATCCGGCGGCAAGAATTACCCGGCTTCGCAGCTGGGTCGCACCGCGCGACCTCTATGCCATCGTCGATCGCGAACGGGCGACAAGTGGAGCATCACAGCCAAGCCTTCCGAAGGACGGCCTCGACTATGCACACGGTCCCGTAGGCACATCCGCTTGGACTACGAGCCTCGCGCTCGGCATCGGTCAAGCGGTCGAAGAGCGGTTGCTGGCTTCGCTCGCGCGCATGTCGAAGCAGCTGGTCACTGTCACCGCGAGCCATCGAGCGCAGGGCACCATCGTTACCGCCAACGACCTCGTACCTGCGCATCCGATGGACTGGGAGGTCGCGCTCGGCATGACCGGTCGGGGTGACCCGACGATCGTCGTCGGCCCGGAGCATCTGGCGACCACCGACAAGGTCGAACGGACCCACAAGCTCTCGAATTTCACGTGGCAGGGAGCGAATGGTGGCCCGTGGAATTCGTTGCTCGTCGAGCCGCGAACCGCGAGCATCGAGAGCGTCGCAGCGACCGTCCTGGGCGATCCTCGCGAGGCCTACTACCTCTCCAAAATCGGCGACTACTGGATCGTCGACGCGTCGATCGCTGCGCACATTCCGGCGGCGAGTCGCTATGCGCTAGGCGATCTGAAACAGTACGGCGTCGATCGTGTCTTCACGGATCTACGGGACGTGCTGCAGAACCAAGAGCATCGATCGCCTGTCCCGCGTCGAGACCTCCCGAATGCAGCACCGAGTGCAACGCAACAGCTCGCCTTCGGTGCGCACGCCGGCGAGGTCGAAACGGCCGAGGTCAAACGTAGCGTCACGACTCTGCAACCGGTCTCGACCGTCGCGCTCGAGAGCTCGTGGGTTGGGGTTCAGGAACAGTTGCGCGGGCTGCAGATCGTCATCCGGCCTTTTGCCCTCGATCAGCTTCTGAACCAAGCGGTCGAGCGTCATCGTCAGCATCACCTCGACCTGCAACAGCTGTCCGGCGACGCCGCCGCGCTGCGGGGGGCGATGTTCGGCCAGCAGACTCAGCTGCTCGCCCAGATCGCAACTACGATCAGTGCGCTCCTGCCGCACGCTGCAAGTGGGCCGGCTCGCGACACCGTCGCGGAGTACATCGAGGCAGCCAACCTTTCTCATCTTCCGGAGACGTGCCGGGCTCGGATGGCCGCGATCTCGTCGAAGGCCATCACCCAGGGCGCAGCACCCCTCGAAGCAGAGCTTCAGAAAGTCACAGCATCTCTCGACGCGATTCGACGACTAGGCCCCCAGGCGACAGGTGCGGCGAAGAACAGCGAACACGCGTTCGGCTCCTCGCTCGAAGTTCGGGCGAATGGGCTGCGAAGCCGGGTCGCCGCGATGCGCGGCCACTTCATGCGAGGTGCGAATTCCGAAGCTGATCGCATGGAAGTAGCGGCGATCGCGACCGAGGTCGATACCCTCCTCTTCGACGCAGCGATCGTGGTCGAGATCGCGCAACTCGGCCAGCTCTTCGAGATGTACGAAAAGCTCGAGGAATCTAATTGGATTCTCTTCAGCGAACTGCTCCGCAATCTCAACGACGATAGCGTCGGCTCGGACAACCGGATCGGCCGGCTCGAGCTCGAGCGACGTGGAGCCATGAAGTTTCGCCAGAAGCTCAACGTGTTGCACGCGAAGTGGCTCGCATCGCAGAGCACGTTCGCGGCGCAGCCGGGCCCGCTGGCAAGCGAGTCAGCGGCGCACGAAACTGTGAAGCCAGCGGCCGACCAGATCCGGGCGGAGCTGGCGAACCTAGCCGGCGACACCGAGGTCAAGGCGTTCCTTCAGCGGGCCGTCGAGATCGCGGACGATGCGACCGCGCGCGCGCAGATCGTCCAGCTCGTCACGATCCTGGGAGTGATGGTTGCATCGGCGATCACCGGCAACCTCGTCGGAGCAGCAGCACAAGCGGTCGGGGCCAGCGCGACGATCGCGAGCCTGACGTCGCTCATGGCCGATACTGCGATGTTCACCGGACTCAACGCGCGGCTCAGCGGCGAGCCAATGCTGCACGCGTTCATCACCAACGGCATTGGCAATCTCTTGACCCTCGGTGCGATGCGAGGTGTGAAGCCGCTAAACATTGGCCAACGGCTCAGCCGAGTGCTCCTCGGCGCGAAGAACGGCAAGGCGACACTCTTTGCGGTCCGTGCACTCGCGGCGTCGGCTGAATTCTCGCTCGAGTCGCTGGTCGCGACCTCGGTCCAGATCGGGCAGCTCGAATACGAAACGTTAGCTGCAACCGGCAAGACCGCGACCCTCGCGCAGATCGAGCAGAGTGCGCTCGTCGGGCTCGGAATGATGCTCGGCGCGCGTGTGAATCACCTTGTCCTCGCGGGATCGCTCGAGAATGCCGGCATTGTCCTCGGCGAGAAGCTCTTCGGGCTTCGGAGCCGTATCGAGGGGCTCGTCGCGCACAACGAATCCTCGGAGAACGTGGCGACGGCGATGGAGCTGATCGAAAACGCGGGCGAGTACGCGAAGGAGCTCGCGCAGCGACATGCCGAGCTCGAGGCAAAGAGCGATCACGAGCTCGGGGCGATGAGTATCACGCGCGCTCAAATCCGAGAGCTAGCGCGTCAGCTGAAGACCGTCTCCGAAGATGTGTTGGTTCGCAATGCCGCCGAGGTCGAGACCCTCGTCGCGTTGCACACGGTTGTTCCTGGGCGCGTGTATTCGGGGAGCGAGGCGCACGTCCGGACCGTGGCAAGCGCGTATGGCCGTCAGGGCTATCGCGGCGTCGAGACGCCCGAAGGTCTCCACCTCACCAAACAAGGTGCTCCCACACTCGACCTCTTCGTGCATCGAGATCCGGCGTCCGAGCACGTGCGGTCGCAAACGGATCAAGGGGTCGCGAACAAAGAGCGAGAGCGCGATGCGTTGCGTCGGATGCCGGTTCCGGCGGACCCGACGGTCGTCGATGCGCACATCAAAGGCGGTCAGAGCGGGACGGACCTACACAACCACTTCTTGGGCAATGTCGAGCCTGAAGCATTCGCATTGCAGATGGAGCTCGCGGGCAGAGGAATGAAGCCTGGCGATGTTTCGAAGTGGGAGCCGCTTCTGCGAGAGAGCGTCGCTC
The DNA here is from genome assembly GCA_025357755.1 of Kofleriaceae bacterium. Classification (GTDB taxonomy): domain Bacteria; phylum Myxococcota_A; class Polyangia; order Haliangiales; family Haliangiaceae; genus JABFXX01. The sequence goes on from JANXOP010000039.1 coordinate 17,929, forward strand.
ACGAAGAGCTGGGCTATCCGAGGTCGGCTGAGAAGCTCGGACAACGCGGCGTGTCGGGTGACGCTCTGCGGGAGGTAAACGCGGCGCTCAGGAAAATAGAGAAGCTCAAGCCCGCGACGTCAGCGGAGACTCGACTCCAGATCGAGACGATCGCCAAAGACGCGGTGACCAAAGCATTTCAAGCTACGTCGGAGACCGACTTCAACAGCGCCTACGAGATTCGGGATGCGCTCATCAAAGATGTCTACGGCGTTGCCGATCGACGAGCGGTGATGAACGACGAAGCACAAATCTCCCGAGACAAGGACTCATTGCTCGCGCACTTCGAAGGACGCCGTGTCGTCGTGCAGCGAATCATGCACGCGGTCGAGCTCGAGTCGGACCCGCACGCGAATCGGACCGAGCTGGAGGCCCTGCGTAGCTCGATCAAACAGCAATTCGCATACGATCGGTACGCGATCGATACGTTGATCTCGCTCGCGCGAGAGGGCGTCACCTATACCGAACAGTCGAATAGTCTCAGTAAGCTACAAGCGCGCTTTGACCCACAGATGATCGAGTGGGCTCGTGCGAAGGCAAAGCTCGCGGAGCCCGGTCTCGCCCGAGCGCTCGACAAGCTCGTTGTCAAACACCTCGCGATGATCGCGACCCGCAGCTTTGGCGAGCGTGGTGAGATCGACCGCCGGGACGTCACGGACAAAGCAAGGTTCAATAACGTCCAGTTCGAAAAGGAAGTCGATGGGCTTGTTGCAGTCGCAAAGCGCAACGACGTCGCGGGCATCGACATCGCCGGCGTGGAGAGCTACGAGTTCGATCAGGTCGGCGCCGAGCGGTTCACGTACGTATACGACCAGCTCGCCGCTGTCGCGCTCGAGCGTGGGTCTCCGATAGTCTTCCGTCCACACGTCGGCGAGGGCGCGATCGATACGGTCGCCGGTGAAGCCTACGGGCGCGATCACAATCGGCAGATGACGAAGGATCGCAGTCAGCTAAGTCACTATGAACGCGCCGAAAAGAATCTCGAAGTGATCATCAAGGTCATGGAGACGATCGCCGCGAGGCGCGAGAACAGCAGCTACGGTGGCCGACTTCCACCCGAAGTGATCGTGCGGTTTGGCCACGCGACTCACGCCACGCCGCGCCAAGTAGAGCGCATGGCGCGGCTGGGGATTCATGTCGAGGTCAACTTGTCGTCGAACCAGGCGACAGGGGCCTCGGCGACCAACAAGCCGGCGCGCGGCCAGCTCGATCACACCTCACCTCCGGTGGACAGCACGCTCTTGGCGGACAAGACGCACTCGGTAGAGGACCACGCATTTGCATCGCTGGTGTTTCACGAGGCGAGCATCATGGTCAGCACGGATGGAAACTCGGTGATGAACACCAACCTCACGTTCGAGTTTCGCCGCGCGAAGGAGGTCATCAGCAGCATCATCAGTAACGATCGCGCGGTCGAGGTCGCGCTGAGCGACGCGCTGGAGATGAACTTCGAAGGTGGCAACATCCACATCGAACATACGGAGCCGAACGGCAAGGTCTTGGTGCGCTATCGCCAGATGTCGGCAAGAAAACAGAAAGTCTTTGCGGCAGCGTATCGTCGGTTATTCGAGAATGCTGCCGGCTACGTGAAACGTTTTGGTGAAGGAACGAAGTGATGGTGGATGAATTCTTCAAGACCCGTGGCCGCGTTCGCAGTTTGCGCGAGATACGGTTTGCCGTCGGACTTCTGCGACCGTGCCCGCATTGCGGGGAGCGAGAGATCGGCGAGATGGAGGAGTTCGACAACACGACCCCCGCCTTCATGTTCGAGACTCGATGTCCGTCCTGCAATGCCGAACGTAGGTTCTCTTTCGCCGTAATGGGAAACGTGTACGCGGGTCCGTACATTCCCGAGACCCTTTACGAGCTCGGAGTCGGCGTCTCCGAAATCATTACGCCAGCAGAGTTCGAGATCGAGGTGCGACGATTGGGGCCACTGACGCAGGCAGACCCCACGACCCTCGCTCCGAAGGAATGGCACCCTGCGTGGGCTCCGACGTACCGCGCGATCCGCGCGGCGAAAGAGCGCCTGAAGTTTCCGGATCCCCCATCGTTTATAATCGCAGAACAAGAACGCCTACAGCGCCGCGTCGAGATCTTCGATCGCGACATGCAGCGGATCGAGAAGCTCGAAGGCTTCAAACCACCGCGCGGCAACTTCGGTCGCGAAGAATATCGTGCGCACGAGGGCTGGCTCGAGCGTGGCCGCACGGGCGACGGCCGATTCGAAGTCGAGAACCTCAAGGAGATCGAAGTGCGGGTCACCGCTGCCGAGCTGACCGCGTCCCGGCTCGTGAATTTCAGCGCCGAGCGCGCGGCCCTCGTCGGCGTGGTCTTCGACGAGGCCGAGTGGATCGATTGCAAATTGCCGGGCACCAACCTTCGCGAGATTCACCTTCGCGATGCCACCCTGCTTCGCTGCGAGCTCCGGCAAGCCGACATGACCATGGCCAAGCTGACCCGCGCGACCTTGATCGAGTGTGACCTCACGGCCACGCACCAAGATCGCGCCACCTGGACCGGCGCGCTGGTCCGCGGCTGCAAGTTCGTCAACGCGCGGTTCGAGGACGCGCGGCTCGATGGGTCCAAGTTCTCCGGCTGCGAGATGCGCGGTGCCAGCTTCGCGACCGGAGCGATGCCAGATCTAGCAACGACCCACGGTGCGCTCTTCGAAGATTGCGACCTGCGCGAGACGAAGTGGTCCGGCCGCGATCTATCCGGTGTGCAGTTCATTCGCTGTCAGCTCGATGGAGCCATCGGGCTCAGCGACGCCATCATCGAGCCATGAGCGCGCTCGCAAGCGATTGATTTGACTGCACATACAAGCTACGCAACTTCGAGCCACGGCGGCCGATAGCTTCGGGATGAACGAGCCAGAACCATCGCTCCGAATCCTGGCGAACGTCGCGTTCGGTACCGGGCCTGCACGACCGGCGCGCACGGCACCGCGTGTGCCGGAGACGCCGAAGGCGACCGTGAAGATGCACAGCATCATCGAGACCGAGGTCGCTCGCATCATCGAAGCGCAGCCCGAGGCTGGAGAGTCGGTGCAACGCGCGTTCGATCGCAAGGAACAGGAGCTTCGTGCACTGTTCCTGAGCCTCACCCGTGCCGAGAGCGTCGCGTTGCATTCGAAGCTGAGCTACGACCGCGAGCTCGCAACCTCGGTGCTCGCGCGCCTGACCGCGGAACGGCGCACCCGCGTGCTCGCACGACTCGCGGAAGTCTCGAGCACGAAGGCTGGTGTCCGGTGAGCTCGAACCACGACCAATTCGTGGACGAGCAACTCCGGATCACGTGCGCGCGGATCGCCGAGGCGGTCGAGCTCGCGAAGCGGGGGGCCAGTCGCGACGACGAAGCAGCGTGGCTGCTCGCGTGCAACGATCGCGAGGCCGGCGCGTTGGTGGCGCCAACCTCGTGGCCGATCTCTCGGATGGGCCTGAGCGACACCGAGCAGCGTGCGCTCTGGGCGTTGATCGCGCAGGAGCTGAGTCCGAGCGCACGCATGAACTTGCGGGACCTCGCGACCGAAGACGACGTCGACGTTTCGCTCGATGTACACCGCAGGGTTGTCTACGGCTCGCTCCCCGCCGTGCACGTGTGGGGCGAGCTCGCTGTCACGGGGCGGTTGCGTTCGACGTGCCTGATCAGCGCCGTCGAAGGCGATGGGATGCCGGCCCACCGGATCGCATTTCGCGTCACGCCGCGCGTGCTCGCACTCGTCCATGGCGTGATCGCGATCGATGACGAGCTGGCCGGCATCGTCGTACAGACACAGGTCATACGGTCGTTGGACGAGCTCGTCGTGAATCCGCACGTTCGAGATCAGACGTGCGAGGCACTGGATCGCCCGACCGGTTTGACCATCGTCAGCGGACTTGGCGCCTCGGGGCGGCGCTCGCTCCTCGCGGCCGCGGCGCGCGAGATCGGCGTCGAGGTGCTCACGATCGATGCGCGGCGGATCAGCCAGGAGCGAGCTCGGGCCGATCGCGAGCTCCGGATCGTGGCACGCGAATGTCAGCTACTCGACCGCGTTCCGCTGTTGATCAATCTCGAAGCGCTCCTGGGCACGAGCGATGTGGACGACCGCCTCGACCTGATCGAGAAGGTGTTCACCGGTCGCGTTCTCGCGACTACCTCGCGGCCGGTCGCACGACGTTGGACCGCGCCACCGACGCTGATCGAATTGCCGACGCTGTCAGGAGCTGAACGCGCGGAGCTCTGGAGTCGCGCACTACCCGAGGCCTCGCGCGGTGACGCCGATCTCTTGTCGACGATCTACCCGCTCGCGCCAGCGCTGATCGACGCCGTCGGTCGAGTTGCGATCGAGCATGCACGTGGCGCAGCGCTCGAAGCCAAGCACGTCTCGGTCGGAATCCGCACCGTCCTAGATGATCGATTGGCCGGCCTGGCGACTCGGGTTGCGGTGACCCAAAAATGGGAGGACCTCGTGCTTCCCGAAGATCAAACCCTTGCCGTGGTCGAGCTACTCGCGCGAATTCGTGCGCGCCGCCGGGTCTACGAGGACTGGGGGTTCGCCGAGAAGCTGAGCAAGGGGCTCGGTGTGACGGCGCTGTTTTCTGGCCCGCCCGGCACGGGCAAGTCGATGTGCGCGGGTCTGATCGCGAAGGATCTCGGGACCGAGATCTACCAGGTCGATCTTGGAAAGATCGTCTCGAAGTGGATCGGCGAGACCGAGAAGAACCTCGCGGCCCTGTTCGACGCCGCCGAGGCCGGACACGCCGTCCTCTTGTTCGACGAAGCCGACTCGCTGTTCGGTAAGCGCACCGCCGTCAAGAGCAGCAAACGATCGGTACGCGAACCAGGAGACCAACTTCCTCCTGCAGCGGATCGAGACGTTCGCCGGCATCTGCATCCTCACGACGAACCACGATCCTGCGATCGACGAAGCGTTTCGTCGCCGTATCGCGGTCCACGTTCGGTTTCCGCTCCCCGACGAGGACGAACGCGATCGGTTGTGGCATGCGATGCTGCCGGCGAGCGCGCCGGTCGACGACGACCTCGAGCTCGACGCGCTTGCACGCAAGTACATGATGGGCGGCGGCAATATTCGCAACGCGGTCCTGCGAGCCGCGTTCCTCGCCGCAGATGCGAACGAGCGCATCGGCAACTACCACCTGCGGCAAGCTGCCCAGCTCGAGTACGAGGGAATGGGAAAGCTGGCGGTGCAGCGCGACTGACCGAATGCAGAAAGCGGGACCCACTCAGAGCAGATCGACCCAGATCTCGTCGGAGATCTGGGTGATCTTGTAGCGGCGCAGCTCGAGGCTCGCATCGTGGCGGCACTTGCCGGTGCGCAGATCGAACTCGTACGCGTGGCCCGGGCACACGATCGCGCCGTCCTCGAGCCAGCCGTTCGCGAGCGCGACATCCTCGTGCGGACACACGCCGGCGGTCGCGATCAATTCGCCGGTGAGGTTCGTGATGATCACGGGCCAGGTCACGCCCGTCACCCGGAACGCGCGGAACTCGCCCTCGGCGACATCGCCGACGTGGCAGACCTTCACGCGCAGCGCCATCCCTAGACCTTCGCCCGGGTGCGAGGGTCGAGTCCATCGCCGAGCAGGTTGACTGCGATCATCACCCACGCGATCGCTATCCCGGGGACCAGGACGTAGGTGCGAAAGCCGCTCTTCCAGAGGAACGCCGTGCCCTGCGCTAGCATCGCACCCCAGGTGTAATCGACTTGCGGGCCGAGGCCCAGGAACGATAGCGCGGCCTCGATCGCGATCACCGCACCGAAGCCGAACGTGATCTGGACGATCGCGGGACCGACGAGGTTCGGCATCAGGTGGCGCAACATGATCCGCGGGCCCGAGGCGCCGAGCGCGCGCGCCGCCGTGATGAAATCGCGCTCGCGCAGGGCGAGCACCTGGCCGCGAGCGACCCGCGCGTAGCCGACCCAGCCGTTCGCGCACAGCGCGAAGATCACGACACCGATGCCGGGGCGGCGCACGGTCGCGACGATCGCGATGTTGAGCAGGATGCCGGGGAACGCCATCAAGATATCGACGCATCGCATCGCAACTTCGTCGGCCCAGCCGCGATACCAGCCGGCGAGCGTGCCGACCGCGATGCCGATCGTGGCGGAGATCGTGACGACGCTGACGCTGATCACGAGCGCCTCGCGGGCGCCCCACAGGAGCTGCGACAGCGTGTCGATGCCGTTCGAATCGGTGCCGAGCCAGTGCGCGGCCGAGGCGGGCAAGAACCGCAACGCCAGATCGATGTGCGCCGGATCGAATGGCGCGAGCCACGGGCCGAACACGCCGAGGATCACGAACACCACGAGCATGGCGGCGCCGATCCTCATGCGACGCGGATCCTCGGATCGATCAAGCCGTAGGTGAGATCGACCGCGATGTTGACGAGCACGTAGATCACCGCGATCACGAACACGGTGCCTTGCACGACCGGATAATCGCGCTCGCTGATCGCCTCGAGGAGTGTGGTGCCGAGGCCCGGCCGCGCGAACACTTTCTCGACGATGATCGCGCCCGTGAGGAGCGAGCCGAACTGCATGCCCGCGACGGTGATCACCGGCAGGAGCGCGTTGCGAAGTGCGTGGCGGAATAAGACCGTGCGCTCCGGTAGGCCCTTCGCGCGGGCGGTGCGAACGTAGTCTTCACGCAGCACCTCGAGCATCGAGCTGCGCGTCATCCGCGACAGCATCGCCATCAGGTGCATGCCGACCGCGATCGCGGGCAAGATCAGCGCGGTCGCGCCGGTCTCGGTCGGGCCTGGCAACCAGCCGAGCTCGGCGAAGAACACGAGCACCAGCACGCTCGCGAACAGCATCATCGGCACCGCGATGCCGGAGAGCGCGGCGATGCTCGCGAGCGTATCGATCCACGTATGCTTGTGAACGGCCGCGAGCACGCCGAGCGGCAGGGCGAGCACGATGCCGACGAGCATTCCGGCGAGCGCGAGCGCGAGCGTGTGCGGCATCACCGCGAAGATCCGCGCGGCGACGCTCGGCTTGTGCTCGGGATCGGGGCACTGATGACCGAGCGTGCCATCGACGACGTGACCGAGGAACGTGACGAGCTGGGCCGGTGCCGAGCGATCGAGCCCGAGGCAGTGCTCGAGCTTCGCGCGCTGCTCGGGCGTCGCTTCGCCACCCGCGAGGTGGTCGATCGGATCACCCGGCACGAGGTGCAGGAACGCGAACACCAACACCGTGACACCGAGGATCGCGAGTGCACCGGAGGCGAGCCGGCGCAGCAGGAACGATCCGAGGCTCATCGGAGCTCGGGGCTAGGGCGTGACCGGTTTCGGAGCGCAGAACTTCGGAGCGGAGTCGTCGACCTTCTGGCCGGGCGCGAGCACCGGCTCGCCGCCGTGGGCCTTCATCAAGGCGACGGTGCGGCACTCGTACTTGTCCCGGCAATCCGAATCGGTATCGCACTTCTTCATGCAGTAACGGGTCTCGGCGCTGCGCGGCACGCACTCGCCATCGAGCGTGCAGAGCTCGTCTTCCGAGCAATCGTCGGTCGAGACGTTCTCGGTCTCCGGGTTGCACGGCAGGTTCGAGAACGAGCCATCGAAGAAGCGAATGCACGCGGCTTCGCCAGGGCACGTCGAGTAATCGCAGCCCGCGATCGTGCAGTACCCCTGATCCTCGGCGGTATCGCAGACCCGCGTGCCATCGACCGCACAGTCGGAGCCGACGATGCACGCATCCCCGATCTGCTTGCCGCATCCGAAGGCGGCGAGAACGAGGACTAACAACGAAAAGCGCATGAGCCGGCGCATCCTATCGGCACGTTGGACTACCTACAAGGTGTGTGGGTTGCCTTGGAAATGCGCTAGGTTTCGCGGCCATGCGAGCGGTCGTCCAGCGGGTCAGCCGGGCCAGCGTCACGGTCGAGGGTCGGGTGACCGGCGCCATCGAGCGGGGCCTGCTCGTTCTCCTCGGCGCGGGCGAGGGAGACGGGGCGAATGATCTCGCGTACCTCGTCGACAAGGTCCGTCATTTGAGGATCTTTCCCGACGCTGCCGGCAAGATGAACCTGTCCGTGCTGGACGTCGCAGGCGCGGTCCTGGTGGTGAGCCAATTCACGCTCTATGGCGACGCGCGCCAGGGTCGGAGACCCGCGTTTACCAGCGCCCTCGAGCCGGTCGCGGCCAAGGCGCTCTACGAGCAGAGCCTCGTCGCGCTTCGCGCCGCGGGAGTCGCTCATGTCGCCGCTGGAGAGTTCGGCGCGGATATGAAGGTCGATCTCACGAACGACGGCCCCGTCACGATCCTCTTAGATTCTCGCAAGCTGTTCTAGAACCTGGCGTCTGACCACGTTAGGTTCCCCGGCGGCGTCGATGAAGGTTCGGTTCTGGGGAGTTCGCGGCTCGATTCCTGTCCCCGGGCGGACCACGAATCGCTACGGCGGCAATACCTCGTGTGTCGAGGTCCGCCCCAAGCACGGCTCGCCGATCATCATCGATGCGGGCACGGGTATCCGAAAGCTTGGCAAGTCGCTCATGGAAGAGCGGTTCGGCGAGGGCAAGGGCCGGGTCTCGATCCTAATCAGCCACACCCACTGGGATCACGTCCAGGGCTTGCCGTTCTTCTCGCCGCTCTACCGGCCGGGCAACCAGATCAACATCTTCGCGCGCCAGCGCGACCTGCACCTCGAGGCCGTGTTCTCGCAGCAGCACCACACCGCGTACTTCCCGGTGCCGCTCTCGAACCTCCACGCCGAGATGGCGTTCCACGAGGTGATCGAGGGCGCGCAGTTCGACATCGAGGGCGCGAAGATCACGTGCGCGCGGTTGAACCATCCCTGGGTCGCGATCGCCTATCGCGTCGATGTCGATCGCAGCTCGGTCGTGTACTGCAGTGATACGGCGCCGTTCGGCGACATGTTGCTCGGGCGCGATTTCATCGAGAAGCCGACCATGGGCACGCTGCCGCCGCCGGTGCGCGACGAGCTCGCGGTGATGCGCGCCGGCGTGGTTGCGCTCGCAAAAGATGCCGACCTCTTGATCTACGACACCCAGTTCACGCCCGAGGAATACAAGGTGCGGCCGCACTGGGGCCACTCGCGCCCGGACGACGCGATCGAGATCGCGCGCGAAGCCCGCGTCAAGCAGCTGTGCTTGTTCCATCACGCGCCGATGCGCAGCGATGATGACAACGATCGGATCCTCGAGCTGGCGCGCGCGAGCGCGGGTACGTTGCCGGTGGTGAGCGCGTACGAGGGCCTCGAGATTCCGGTGGGTGATCAATGAAGATCGCGTTCTGGGGCGTGCGCGGATCGATCCCGGCACCGGGCCCCGAGACCAATCGCTACGGCGGCAACACCGCGTGCGTTTCGGTGACCACCGCGACGGGCGAGCTCGTGATCATCGACATGGGCACGGGGTTGATGCACCTCGGCAACTCGCTGATGGCGGGCGCGTTCGGCAAGGGCCTGGGCCGCGCGGGCATCTTGTTGAGCCACACCCACTGGGATCACATCCAGGGCCTCGGCTTCTTCGCGCCGGTGTTCATCGCCGGCAACCAGTTCACGGTGTGGGGCCCCGGCGGCTCGCCGAAGGTGCTCGAGGAGATCCTCGAGGGCCAGATGGATCCCAACTTCTCGCCGCTGCAGACGCTGCGAAACTTCTCCGCGACGTTCGACGTCAAGGCCGCGAGCGGCACGTTCGAGGTCCTGGGCTTGAAGGTCACGGCGCGCGAGCATCCGCATGGCCAGACCACGGCGCTGGCGTTCCGGATCGAGGAAGTCGGCCCTGCTGGGACCCGGGTCTTCGTGTACGCGAGCGATGTCGGCTATCCGGAGAGTGGGCCTGGTGAGTTGCTCGAGATCTATCGCGACGCCGACGTGCTGTTGCACGACACGACGTATCGGCCCGTAGATCAAGCGACGCGCAGAGATCGCGGGTTCTCTTCGTACGAAGAGGCGTGCGAGGTCGCGATCGCGGCGAACGTGAAGCGGCTGGTCACGTTCCACTACGATCAGGACTACACCGACGACGATGTCGATCAGATCGTGGCGGCGTGCGTGGAGCGGCTGACGCCGGCCGGGATTGCCGTCACGCCCGCGCGTGAAGGCGACGAGCTCGAGATCTAGTCCGACCGAGATCCGGACGCGGTGTCCGATGATCGGCCGTCTCGGACAAACGCGCGCGTGATCTCGATGCCTTAGCCCCGGCACTGATCGTGCTCTTCGACGCGGCCGTGCCCGGATATACTCCCTCCATGCAGGCTCTATGGTTCGACATCCCCGAGAAGATTCTCGAGGAGCGCCGTCAGCTCGGTCATGACAAGAAGGACGAGCTCTGGGACGGAGTGCTGCACATGGTCCGGCCCCCGACCTGGCGTCATCAACGTTTGTCTGTCGATCTGATGTTCGCGATCCGGCCTGCCGCTGACCGCGCTGGCCTTCAAGTGTGGGGCGATGGGTCCGGCATTTACGGTCCAGGCGAGAACTGGCGGATTCCGGACCTGACACTCGCCAGGCCAGAACACCTAGCCGAGGAGACGGGCCTCCGCGGTGCGGAGCTGATCGTCGAGGTGCTGTCGCCGAACGACGAGAGTCGGCAGAAGCTGCCCTTCTACGCATCCATCGGTGTCCGCGAGGTGTGGCTGGTGACTCCACAGTCTCGGGTCGTCGAAATGTTTCTGCTCGAGGGCGACCACTACGTCACGAGTGGTGACGGTATATCTGCAGTCCTCGGCGTCACACTTCAGACCATCCGCGGCCCGAAGCTTCGGCTGATCGATTGCGACTCGATCACTGACGTGTGAACGTGAGCGAGCCATTGAGCTCGTCGAACGCGCCGGCCTTGAGCTCGTCGCCATCGACCGCGGCGAGGTTCTGGAAGGTGAGCTCGCCGGCACCGACTTCATCGCCGAGCTGCGCGCCGAGCGTGATCGAGGAGATTTGCTCGATCCGGATATCTTGCGCAGCGCAGTTGTTGCCGACCATCACGCCATTCGGATAGAGCGGCGCGGTGAAGCGGCCATCCGGATCGACGGTGAGCGCGCCCGAGTAGGTCGCGACGAACTGTTGCTCGCCGGAGCCCTTGCACGAGTCGTTGATGTCGCCGAGGCCGCGCACGGTCATCTGGACGGTGCCGCTGTGCGTCGTCGGTAAATCGCCTGGAAATTGCGCGGTGCCGGTCAGGGTCGCGCGCGATTCGTTCCGCGCCTCCGCAGCGCGACACGCGGGGATGAGTGCGGCGAGTAGGAGAATGCGAGCCAGCATGATGGAAGGTAAGAGCAACCGCCGTGCCGTCTCCGTAGACAGCGGCCCGAGGACATCGGACATTCTCGGGGATGTCCGTAGCCCAGCGAGCCGCACGCGGAGCGATCTGGACGGTCGCATCGAGCATGGGTGGGCGCGCAGTGGGCGTTCTTGGCACGATGCTGATGACGCGCTTTCTGCACCCCGATCAGATCGGTGAGGTCAACGACGCCGCGATCGTCGCGATGAGTTGCAGCTGGATCACGATCTGGGGCTTCGGTCAGTACGCGGTCGTGAAGGGCCGCGGCGACGATGCCGCCGAGGTCACGTGGCACGCGACCGTCGCATATCTCGTCTTAGGAACAATTTCGATCGGGCTCGGCGCGTTGTTCGCCGGGCGCCTCGCGCCGCTGCTCGATGCCCCACACGCGGTCACGTACATCCCGTGGATGGCGCTCGCGGTGTGGATCAAGCGGTTGAGCGCGATGCCCGAGCGCGTGCTCACGCGCCAGATGAAGTTTCGCGCGTCCGGCATGGCGCTCGCGTTCGGCGAGATCACGTACACCGCCTCGGCGCTGACGCTCGCCGCGCTCGGCTGGGGCGGCATGTCGATCGTCGCGGCCAACATCGTGCAGTCGTGCGTGGTCGTGGTGATCCTCGTGAAGGCCGCGGGCATCAAGAGCTGGGCCACGCCGACCAAGCTCAAGTGGTCGCGGTTCAAGGACATGCTGAGGTTCGGCGTGCCGCTCGGCGTGCAAGGCGTGGCGCACAATGCGGCGCGCTACTGGGACAACCTCACGGTCTCGCACTTCTTCGGACCCGGCTCGGCGGGTGCGTACAACATGGCCTACAACCTCGCCGACATCCCGGCGATCCAGGTCGGCGAGCAGATCGCGCTCGTACTGATGCCCTCGATGGCGGAGTTGCCGCGAGAGCGGCGCGGTCAGGCGCTCGAACGCGCGAGCGCGATGCTGTCGCTGATCATCTTTCCGCTCGCGGTCGGCCTGGGCCTGGTCGCGTATCCGCTGATCGGGTTGATCCTGCCTGCGAACGAGTGGCAGGAGGTAGCGCCGCTCCTGACGGTGCTCGCGTGCCTGTCGGTGTTCCGGCCGATCACGTGGACGTTGTCGGCGTACATGGAAGCCGAGTCCAAGACCGGGCGGCTGATGTTCTTGGAGGTCGCGAAGGTGTTCTTGATCGTCGGCGGCATGGCGCTGCTGTCGCCGTACGGCTTGCGGATCTCGGCGTGTGCTGTGGGCATCGCGTTCGCGCTGTCCGCGATCGCGGGCGTGGTGCTGGTGGTGCGCGAAGGTCCGTCGGCGGCGAAGCTGCTGATCGGCTTCTTGCAACCGCTCGCCGCGTGCGGCTGCATGGGCGGCGCGATCTGGGCGGTGCACACGGCGCTCGCGCAGCAGGCGTACGGGGTGCAGCTGCCCGCGATGATCATCGTGGGTGGCCTCGTGTATGTCGCGGCCGCGCTGGTGCTGTGCCGAGCGACCGCGCGCGAGCTCTTGAGCCTCACGAAGCGGGCGCTGTCTCGGCGACAGTCGTAACAGCGGTTGCGCGGACGGATGCATCCCGAACCAATCGTGGGGTAGGTTGCTGGGCGATGCCGTTTAACTTCGCCCTCGTCGGTGCCGCCGGGTTTGTGGCCCCGCGCCACCTCAAGGCAATTGCCGACACCGGAAACACCTTGGTCGCTGCGGTCGATCCGCACGATAGCGTCGGCATCATCGACCGGTTCTTCCCGGAAGCGGCGTTCTTCACCGAGGTCGAACGCTTTGATCGGTTTCTCGAGAAGCGGCGTCGGCTGAGCGACGCCGATCGAGTGCACTACCTCTCGATCTGCTCGCCGAACTATCTGCACGACGCGCACGTTCGGCTCGCACTTCGGGTCGGTGCTCACGCGGTTTGCGAGAAACCACTCGTCATCAGCCCGTGGAACCTCGATCAACTCGCGTCACTCGAGACCGAGTACGACCGCCGCATCTACACGGTGCTCCAGCTGCGCCTGCTGCCTCAACTCCAAGCGCTCAAGAAGGAGCTCGATGCACGAAAGCAAGAAGGGCGTGCGGACGTCGAGCTCAGCTACATCACGTCGCGCGGGCGTTGGTACAACGTCTCGTGGAAGGGGGTGGCAGAGAAGTCGGGTGGCCTCGCGCTAAACATCGGCGTGCATTTCTTCGACTTGTTGATCTGGCTCTTCGGAAAGCCCGCGACGTCGAGCGTGTTCCTTTCGAACCCGGATAAGATGTCTGGTGTGTTCGAGCTCGAACATGCTCGGGTGCGCTGGTTCCTCTCGGTCGATCAGAACGATCTGCCAACAGAAGTTCGAGCGCAGGGGAAGACTGCATTTCGGTCGCTCGTCACCGACGGGCGAGAGATCGAATTCTCCGACGGGTTTCCGGATGCGCACACCGCGGTCTACAAAGACATTCTGGCGGGTGGCGGATTTAGCGTCGCGGACGTTCGCCCATCGATTCAACTCGCGTACGACATTCGGACCGCGACGCTGAGTACGCCGACCGATATCGCTCACCCTCTTCTTCGCTCGACAAAGTAGAGCTAGCGATAGAACGACGTGACCGACTCGGCAACGTACTGAAGTTGTGCCGGCGTCAAATCGGGATGCACGGGCAGTGCAAGCACGTCGCGAGAAGCGCGCTCTGCTTCGGGGAGATCGCCTTCTTTTGCACCCGGAAAGCAGGGCTGGAGGTGCAGCGGGAGCGGGTAGTAGACCTCGGTCTCGATCTCTCGCTCGCGGAGGTACGCGCGCAATTCGTCGCGCTTGGGCGCGCGCACGACGAAGTGGTGCCACACATGACCTGCTGCATCTGCTGGCAGCATCAGTGGTGTTGCCGCCAGTAGCTCGCGATAGGTAGCGGCGTTAGATCGCCGTTGCTCGTTCCAGGTGGCCAGGTGTCGTCGTTTCACTCGAAGGATTGCCGCCTGGAGCGTGTCCATACGAAGGTTTGCACCGACCACGTGATGTACATATTTCGGACGCGAGCCGTGTGTTCGATACAGACGAACGCGATCGGCCAGCTCCGGGTCACTCGTCAGAACCATGCCAGCATCGCCAGCCGCGCCTAGATTCTTCGACGGAAAGAAGCTCAACGTGACGAGCTTGCCGCCGGTACCTAACCCCGACGAACCCACTGCCTGAGCCGCATCCTCGATGATCGGAATGCCCGTTTCGCGCAACCGATCCATGTCCGCGACACGACCGAATAGATGGACGGGAATGATCGCCTTGGTCCTAGGCGTGATCCGAGAGATTGCTGAGCCCTGGTCGAGATTGAACGTGGATGGATCGATGTCAGCGAAGACAGGGGTTGCGCCGAGACGAGCGGCAGCGCCAGCCGTCGCGAAGAATGACATCGCGGTCGTGATCACTTCGTCGCCTGGTCCGATACCGAGTGCCCAAAGCGCAGCGAGCAGAGCATCGGTTCCGGAGGAGACGGCGATCGCGTGCGGGTGTTTGTGATCTGCTGCCAGCTCGGTCTCGAGGGCAGCGACATCCTCGCCCATGATGTAGTGACCGCCCTCGAGGACACGGCGTACGGCAGCCTCGATTTCGGTGCCGATCATTGCGTACTGGGCTCGAAGATCAAGAAGCGGAACTTTCATCGGATCACGCCTCGCGAAGCCCGTCGGAGTCGAGGTGGTAGTGGCGGTGGCAGGCTGTGCAGGTGATCGCACTCTCGCCTTCGAGCCCAATGCCGCAGCGGCACATCCAGCCGATCTGACGGGCGGGAACGCCGACGACCAGGGCGTATGGTTTCACGTCGTGGGTGACCACTGCGCCAGCGCCGACGAAGGAGTAGCGGCCAAGCGTGGACCCGCACACGATCGTGGCGTTCGCGCCGATCGACGCACCCTGGCCCACGTGTGTAGGTAGGTACTCGTCTTTGCGAGCGACCTCGCTCCGTGGGTTGATGACGTTGGTGAACACCGCGCTCGGACCGATGAATGCGTCGTTTTCGATCGTCACGCCGTCGTAGATCGAAACGTTGTTCTGGATGCGGACGCGGTCACCTATGACAGCGGTCGAGGCGACGTAGACGTTCTGGCCGAGCGCACAGCCCGCGCCGATTCGGGCGCCGCTGGAGACGTGACAGAAGTGCCAGATCTTGGTGCCTTCGCCGATCTGGGCACCATCGTCGACAAACGCCGACTCGTGTTTGGTCCACATCTAGATTCGCTCAATAGCACGGTGGCGCAGGACGACCGATACGTCAACGAGCGCCAACCTCGTGGTAGTTTCGTGGTCGATGCGGGGAACCTGCGCGACGTGGCTGCTCCTTGGTCTCGGGGAAATGGGATGCGGTTTCTCACCGAGTGCAGCAGCACTCAGCGACGGACAAGCCATCGTCGACACGGCGATGCCAGACACCCCTCTGCCCCCGCCTGTGGCCCGGTGGATCGTCGCCGGCGTGACAACGACCACACCTGGGATCGTGGTCCATCCGTTCGCTGGCGTGTTTGGAACACCGTGCGCGAAACAAACCTCGCCCTCCTATGCGTACCGAACGCTACTGACTCGGAACGACTCCACGTACGTTTACGGCGTCGAATCTGAATTCTGGGGATTCGGTCTTGGTTGTGCCTCCGTTGACTCGACGATGGTTGCCGGCGGTGGACCTCGACCGATCCAGCGGATCGTCTTGGACTCGACGACAGGCGTTGGCTTCTTTACTGCTGATGGTGCTCTGGCAATCGGTGTCTACCGATTCACGACTGCCAGCGACGGAAAACCCACAATAGGCGGGTCAGCAAATGCACCCAGCGCTGCTGGGGCGCTTGTCTTTGACTCTGCGCACGCCGCCCTCTACATGGCAGGGACTAGTGCTGTGTATCAGTACACCTTAGTTGGAACGCAGCTAACGTTTCCCTCTCCAGGTAGTAACGTCGCGGCGCCGATGTGCACAGCGCCCGTTGACTTGATCGTGAGCGGTGATTCGATTCTCGGGTTCTGCTCCGACGTACCCGGGATTCGTCATTACGTACGATCGCCGTTCGCGTATGACAAGACGATCAACGGGCTCGGAGCGACCACCCAAGTTGTTGCGCTACCCAATGACATGGCTGTCGCGGCCACGTCGTCACCATCGTCGCTGGTCGTGCTCACGCTCAATAATGGAGCGCCGACGTTAAGCTCACCGGTTGCCCTCAGCTCGTCGGTGACCGCGATGGCCGTTTCTGAAGATGGCCTCGTTTTGGTCACGGCCCAGCAGAAGGATGCAAGCAATGCGGAGATCACTGCGTGGAGTGTGAGTGGAACTACGCTCACCAAGCTCGCTACTGAGCCCCAAGCCGGCACGATCACCGCGCTGGCAATTACGAAGCCCGGAACTTAAACAACGAAGCCGACGGTGTTTTCACCGTCGGCTTCATCGTTCACAAACGTAACCGTTTGGCGTTTACTGCACGTTGAAGGACGGCGACTCGTCGAGCTTCGTGTACGTGTCGTTCTCGAAGGCACGAGCAATGTAAGTGCCCGCGCTCGAGAGGCCACCGGTGAAGGTCGTCGAACCCGACGTTGCCCCACCCGTGTAGACCCAGCGAGTCGTAGTGGTGTCCGCGGAGCCGCTCGGAGCCAGCGCGATCCAGTCGTGCTGGTTGCCGGGCAGGTTCGTCCACGTAACGGTGATGTCACCGCCGACCGCGTACGTCGACGCATCGGGGGTGACAGTGACGCCCGACGAACCGACGGTGAACGCCGGGGTTTCCGAAAGCATGGTGTAGCTATCGTTGACGAAGGCGCGGGCGACGTAGGTGCCCGATGCGATCGCCGCGAAGCTGTGGGTACCGCTCGTCGCACCGTTCGTATAGATCCACGACGTGACCGTGCTCGGTGCAGAACCAGCCGGAGCGAGGGCGATCCAATCAGTCTGGTTGCCGGGCAGATTCGCCCAGGTCACAACGATGTGGTCGCTCGTACCGTAGGAGCTACGGTCGGTCGCCAGGTCGAGACCAACCGAGAACACCGCGCTCTCGCCAAGCTCGGAGTAACTGTCGTTATCGAATGCGCGAGCGACGAAGGCACCGCCACTCGACGGTGCTTCGAACGTCATCGTTCCGCTTGCTGCCCCGTTGGTGTACGCCCAACGAGTCACGGAACTCGCCGAGGAGCCTTGCGGAGCAAGGGCGATCCAGTCATGCGAATTGCCCGGAAGACCGCTGAATGTAACGACGACCTGGCCACCCGTGGCGTAGGCCGTGGAATCGGTGGAAACGGTTGCTGCTGCTGGGTTGGTGACGGCAAAGGGAGCTTCGCCCGCCATCGCGTACGTATCCGATGGGAAGATGCGAACAACGTAGTTGCCGACAGTCGACAAGCCTGCAAACGAGTGGGAACCCGAAGCAGTACCGCCCGTGTACGACCACGCAATGACGGTCTGAGCAGTGGAGGCTGCTGGCGCAATTGCAATCCAATCCGTTGAAGTGCCCGGCAAGTTGGTCCAGTTGGCAACGATCGTTTGGCCAGTTGTGTACGTTGTGGAGGACGTGGTGACGTTTCCTGCGGTGCTCGCAGCAACGGCGAACGTGGCGCTCTCGCTGAGCAGGTTGTACGAGTCGTCGCTGAACGCCCGAGCGACATACGAACCGACGGCCAGCCCACCAAACGCGTGGGTGCCGGCCGTCGCGCCGCCCGTATAGACCCACGAGTTCACGGTCGTGACATTGGAGCCTGCCGGTGCGATAGCAACCCAATCATTCGTGTTGCCGGGGAGCCCGCTCCAGGAGACCGTGACGGCTTGATTCGGAGTGTACGAGCTGGCGTCTGTCGTCACGGTCGAACCCGTAATTGACGCCGTGGATTCACCGGTGTCGGGCTCGCTTCCGAGTGCACACCCCACAAAAAGTACGAGCCCGAGTAGAGCCGCGTTGCGCAGATTCTTCATTTCGTTTGTCCCCTTCGTAGCCGCGTCAGCCTGGGTCTCGAGACATCTCAAGGCCCCCAAATAACTTTCTTCTCACGGCTGAGCACGCGTTCGCAACGATGCCATTAGGTCAAAGCCGCCGTGTGATCATGACGTCGGCCAATTCAGGCAGTTGGTAAGGTTTCGGCTACCCGAGCCGTACCTCGGCGGGACGTGAATCTCGCGTGGTAGCGTCCGCTCACGATGAAGATCGCAGTGATCGGAACTGGATACGTCGGGTTGGTTACGGGCGCAGGATTTTCCGATTTCGGAAACGATGTTATGTGCGTCGATATCGACGAGAGCCGGATCACAAAGCTCCGGAACGGAGAAGTTCCTTTCTACGAGCCGGGCCTTCCCGAACTAGTACGAAGAAATGCTGCCATCGGCAGGCTTCGTTTCACCTCGAACACGGCTGAAGCCGTCGCAAACAGCGAGCTTGTTTTCATCGCGGTTGGAACGCCTTCTGGAGAAGACGGAAGCGCGGACCTCTCTTATGTCCTCGAAGCCGCCAAGCAAATCGGGCAATCACTCTCGGGTTTCACGGTAGTGATCACGAAGAGCACGGTTCCGGTCGGCACTGCGGATCGGGTGCGAGAAGTTCTCGCTGCCGTAGCGTCGAAGCCGTTCGCCGTCGCGTCGAACCCGGAATTCCTGAAAGAGGGGGATGCGGTAAACGACTTTCTCAAACCCGCGCGTGTCATCGTCGGAACAGACGACCCCCGAGCTGCCGAACGACTTCGCGAACTCTATCGCGGCGTGCTTCGTACGAGCGACCGGATTCAGGTCATGGACCTGCGTTCAGCCGAGCTGACCAAATACGCTGCCAACGCCATGTTGGCGACGCGGATCTCGTTCATGAACGAGCTCGCACGCCTTTGCGACGCTGTCGGAGGAGATATCGACGCCATCCGAAAAGGGATCGGCGCCGATCCACGGATCGGTCCGAAGTTCTTGTTTGCAGGTGCTGGATTTGGAGGCTCGTGTTTTGGAAAGGACATCCGCGCGCTTCTACACACCGCCGACCAATACGACGTTCAGCTGGGGGTCGTGGGAGCAGTCGAGGCGGCGAATGAGCGCCAAAAGCGCCTGCTCGGCGATTTGCTGCTGCGCCACTTCGGGTCACTGCGCGGTAAACGTATTGCGCTGTGGGGCTTGGCGTTCAAGCCCGAGACCGATGACATTCGTGAGTCACCAGCCCTGGCGTTGATCGAGCAGCTTCACGACGCCGGAGCCGAGGTTGTTGGCTACGACCCAGTTGCCATGCCGAACGTCGCCGCAACTGGTGGTCCGGCCACGCTTGTCGCAAATGCGTATGAAGCCGCGTTGGGCGCCGACGCGCTCGTGTTGGTCACCGAGTGGCACGAGCTTCGTGCGCCCGATTTTTCGAGGCTCAAAACAGTGATGAGGCAGCCTGTTTTGGTCGACGGCCGAAATGTGTGGTCACCAACCGAAGCCCGCGCCAAGGGATTCACGTACTTTGGCATCGGACGGCCGTGATAGTAGTTCGAGCGCACACTTGAACACGGAGCCGGTCTGCGGCTACTAACGCGGGTCATCCTTGTTGACGCGTTGTTCTAGGGATGAGTAGTATCCTTCCGGTCGCATCGTAGGACTTGAAATGACTCGTGTATTGGCAGTTGCCGCGGTGTTGATGGGGCTCGAAGCCGGAGTCTCGGCTCAGGCTTCGCCTGCCGATGTTTCGATCACGTCGTTCAACCCTGAGGATGCGACGGCGCCTATCTCTGGCGTTGAAGGACCTGGGATCAAGATCGGTGAAGGCACGGTCCTACATCCGGTGCTTGGGTTGGAAACTGGATACCTCTCAAACGTTTTCTACACGGACGGCGCACCCACCGGTGCCGGCATGCTCCGCCTGCTCGCACAGGTCGGAACAGCGTCACTTTCGCCAGAGCGTCTCGTCTCGCCAGGTGGCGATGAAGGTGAGAATCAGGGCAGCCTCCAGTACCGAGCGTCGGTGCGCGCGTCGTACGACTTCCTTCTGTCGGGCAACGACACCGTAACGTCGACTGGTGGTCTTGGCCTTGGTGCCTTGTTCAAAGGCATCGTGAACCCGCAGGGACGGTGGTCGTTCGGATTCGACGAAGATTTTAGTCGGCTCATCCGCGCCGCCAACTTCGAGTCGGATACCAACACGAACCGCGACGTCAACGTCCTACGTTTAACTCTGCAGTACCACCCCGATGACAGCACGCTCGGCGCGTACCTCTACTACTCGAACATGATCGACGTGTTCGAGCGGAATACGCAGTCTTTCGCCGACCGGCTAGAGAACACCCTCGGGTTTCATCCGACGTGGAAGGTTCTTCCGCAAACGACCATCTACGGAGATTTTTCGATCGGCCTGAATTCGGGAATTGGCAGCGACTCGCAAAAGGTGAACTCGTACCCTCTTCGTACCGAAGTCGGCATCGCCACGTTGCTGAGCATAGCGACCACGCTGAACCTGCACGCCGGTTACACGAACGGCTTCTACTCGTCGGGCCCAAACTACTCGTCGCCTGTAGTTGGTGCAGCACTCGGGTACCGGTACTCGCCGTTGGGCCGTGTGCTGTTGACGTATGACTACCTCCACGAAGACTCGATCAACGCCAACTTCTATCGCGACCATGTTGTTCGATTGTGGTGGCAACAAGTCGTCGCTCCGCTATCGATCATGGTTCAGCCCGAAGTGCACTTCCGCGAATACGATGGCATCACTGCTGTTCAAGGGCCAGCGACGCGTGACGACACGATCTTCTCGATCATCGCCGGTGTTCACTACAACTTCCGCAACTCCTTCGCCGCCACGCTCGACTATCGCTTCACCGACGTAAACACGAACTACATGTACACGATCGGTGGCACCACCGATAATCCAGGCTACGTTCGCCACGAAGTGCTGTTGGGCGTTCGCTGGGCGCTGTGAACTTTCTCGGTCGGGCTCGGAAGGCGGCTGCTCAACTTGGCCACCTTGCCCATGAGACGAGGCGACTCAACGGCAACAAGTGGTGGCGGTGGGGCAACGTCTGGTTTAGCGATGGTTTCTGGGCCATCGCGTCGTATCGGATGAGTCGTTCGGCGTACCTCGCCTTTGGACCCGCTTGGTCTGCGACACGGGTCGCGCTCAGCCCGGCCTTCTATGCGCTCCGTCCGTGGTTTGGCGGCTGCGAAATCAGCTACCGCGCCGACATTGGCCGTGGGTTGCGAATCCTCCATCCTGGTCTCGGCGTCGTCATCTCCGGCAAAGCTATCGTTGGAGAAAACCTAATCTTGGTCGGCGGCAACTGCATTGGCGGTCGTCGGAGCTTGGGTGATGGCGACTTGGTCTTGGGCGACAATGTCACCTTGGGCGCAAACGCCTGCGTGCTTGGCCCAGTGCGCGTCGGCAACAATGTTCGCGTGGGCGCGAATGCTGTCGTCTTTCGGGACACCAAAGACGACACCACGTATGCCGCGCCGATCGCACAAGTACTCGGAACTACTGTGTCGTCGTGAGCCGCGAGAATCTCAGGTCGCTTGATCACCTGATTCTTCCGGGCTAGAAGGAACCCGGCTTGATTTGAGGTTCACACCGTGAACCTCAAGGGCGGCCATGGCGACTAACCCGCGAGCGATCCTATGGATGTTGGAAAAATCGAGAACGCTGATTCGGACGAGGCAGTTCTCAGTTTCGACTTCCGACGTTATATCGACGTTCTCAGGAAGTACGCGTTGGCGATTCTTGCTCTGGTTGGAGTTGCTGTAACGGCTTCCGTCATTTACACGAACCGCCAGCCGAGCATCTACCAGGCGGTCGCCTCGGTTCAGATCGAGCCGCGTTTGCCTGACCTTCTCGGCCAAGGCGAAGAGATGATGAATCAGATCGGCCTAGGAAACACGGCCGAGTACTACAAGCAGCAACGGCAGGTTCTGTCGAGCTACCGGCTGATCCACCAGACGGTCTCGCAGCATCAGCTGTACCTCAGCCTGTTGAGCGATGCTGAACGTAAGGACCGAAAGGTCGACGAGATGGTTGACGCCGCGACGGTTCGACTCCGCGGTACGTTGAGCGTGAAGTATCCGGATCAGGACCGGATCATGTACGTCGTCGTAAGGAGCGCGAACGCAAAGCTAGCGGCGGACATCGCCAACAAACATGTCTCGACCTACGTCGACTATGCCAAGGGCCTGCTTTCGACCGACACGAAGCAAGCTTCGAACGCGCTCTCGACGGAGTTTGACGATGCCGAAGCGAAGCTGCGGGAGGCAGAGTCGGCTCTCTACCAATTTCAGAAGGATAATGACCTGCTCGCCGTCACCATCGAAGAGCGGCAGAGCATGGTCTCGTCGGGAATCACTGCGTACACCCTGAAGCTCAATGAAGCACATGCTCATCGTCTCGAGCTGTCGGCTCGGCTGGATCGCATGCGCAAGGCCTCTGGCGACGACGTGCTCCAATCGCCCATTCTGCTGATCGGTGACAATACGTCGTTTGATTCGTTGCGCGCTCAGTATTACGCAGAACGCAACAAGTTCATCGAGATCGAGAAGGAAGTCGGTCCCAAAAACACGCAGTACCAAATGCAAAAGGCGAAGATCGACGACCTTTACTCGGCACTACAGTCGGAAGCCAAACGCATGCTCAGCGGCCTCGAAGACCAGGTCGCAGCCGTCATTGCGACAGAAGCGGCGCTCAAGAACGAAGTCGATAACGCAACGAAGGCGGCGTTGGAGCTCGGCCCAAAGATCGTCTCTTACAACGAGCTGCTGCGCCGTAAGAAGAGCGTCGAGGATCGATACAACATCCTCAGGGGAAGGTTGTCCACGAGCGAGCTGACCGACCGGATGAGCAAGAATATTGACACGACGAATGTCCGTCCGCTTGATGCGGCCCTCGTCCCGACCGAACGTGTGTCGCCTAGTCTCCGAAACAACGTTCTCATCGCCACCGTGTTGGCGCTGATGCTCGGATTCGGCTTGGTGTTCCTGATTGTGTTCCTCGATCGTTCGATCAAGACGACGGCGGATGCACAAGAAGCTACCGGTGCCCCGATTCTCGGCATCATTCCGATGCTCGAACAATCGGATCTACCTGCTGGTGACGAACGCGCGCGTGACCTCTACGTTCACCAAAATCCGACATCGCGCATCGCTGAGTGCTGTCGATCGCTTCGCACCAATATCGTGTTCTCTGCTGCCGACCGTCAGCTCAAGACCATCGTCGTTTCGAGCGCCAACCCGCGAGAGGGCAAGACCACCAGCGTGATCTATCTCGGCACAACCATGGCCCAGAGTGGCCAGCGTGTTCTGCTCATCGACACCGATATGCGTCGCCCTCGCCTTCACACGTCGCTAGGGGTTCCTCGGCAAAAAGGGCTGACGAACTTGATCGTGGGCGATCACGACTACGACGATGTGATCAAGACCACGGACATTCCGAATCTGTTTGTCCTTCCATGTGGTCCCCTCCCGCCTAACCCGGCGGAGCTTCTCATGAGCAACCGATTCGTCGCGGTGCTCAAGGAGCTCGAGAAGCGCTTTGACCGGATCATCCTCGATTCGCCGCCCCTCCAGGTCGTCACGGACGCCGTCGTGCTGTCCAAGCAAACGGACGGCGTCATTCTCGTAGTTCACGCAGATAAGACCCTGCGCGATGACATTCATCGTTCCGCGCGCCAGATCCGTGGCGTCGGCGGCACGATTTTCGGGGTAATCGTCAACGCGATCGTCCCCGACCAGCGTAGTGGTTACTACTACTCCTACTACGGTTACACGGAGAAGAGCCCCGAGGCGCCGCAATCGGCGTGACCAGCGATCCGGTTTGCCGTTGTGTTCGTATGAGTAGGGCGGTTTTTAGGCCGATTCGTGCACACTCGACGGACGTTGCGTGGCCCGACGGCCCGTGCGACAAAGGGAGAGTTTTTGGGGACTCTTCAAGTGGCTTAACAGGCCGAATGGCTTAACAGGCCGAAGGGATGACGATGCTGAAACGAATTAGTTGTTTGGGTCTGGCTTTGGGTGGGCTCTTGTCTGTCGTTGGCTGCCTTGGCGGCGACGAGGTGGTGACAGGGACGGCGTCGCAGAATGCGACGGGTCCGGCAGCGTTGACGACGGACGCGTCGAGCTACAACACCACCGTTCCGATCGTTGTCTCGTGGTCGGGGATGCCGACGAACTCGACCGACTGGATCGACATCGCTCCGTCAGGTTCGCCCCTGACAACCGTTACACGTTGGGTCTACACAGGTGGAACAGCGAGTGGAACGCACTCGTTCGAAGGTCCTGCGTCCGGAACGTACGTTATCCGCGGATTCGAAAACGATTCATACACCCTTGATGGTGAGAGCGATCCATTCACCGTCGGGACAACTGGCGCAGCAGCCCTTTCCTTCGATACGACGTCGTACTTCATCGATCAGAACATCGTTGTGTCGTGGTCGGGCCTGCCTGGCAACGCCAAGGATTGGATCACGATCGCTCCGGTCGGATCGAGCGACGCAGTCACGACGACGTGGCAATACACTGGCGGTGGTACCAGCGGCTCGATGACGTTTACCAACGGCATCTGGACCTCGGGCTACCCATCTGGCAGCTACACCGCTCGAGCATTCATCAACGACACGTTTACAAAGGTTGGAGAGATCGCAACTGGCGTCCAGATGGGCGCGACGGTGACCACTGACACGAGCTCTTACGCACAGTATGGGACGATAACGGTTAACTGGACGAATCTCGACGGTGCCGCGAACGACTGGATCGCTCTTGCACCACAAGGTAGTGATCAGAGCAACGTTACGATCTGGAAGTACACTGGGGGAGGTAACAACGGCTCGGTGACCTTCAATCCGGGCTTGTCGTCCACTGGCAACTATGTGGCGCGAGCCTTCGAGAAGGACAACTACATTCTTGCAGGCACCAGCCCGACCTTTGCGGTCACGTCTGCAGGCGCTGGAGTGACTGTCACCACCGATGCGTCGACGTACGCGCTCGGCGCGCCGGTTACGGTCACGTGGGCCGGGATGCCGACCAACAACAACGATTGGATTGCGATTGCACCGGCGTCCTCGTCCGACACGACCGTCACCCGCTGGGTCTACACCCACGGGGTGTCAAACGGCAGCTTCACGTTCGAAGGCCCGCCCACTGCGACGACATACGTCGCGCGCGCATTCCTGAACGATACCTACGCGAAACTCGCGCAGAGCGCATCCTTCGTCGTTCAGTAGCTGATCCGTATCGATCTCAGCTCGCTACCAGCGCCCCAATAGATCCGATCGCCGACGCGTAGCAATACGTCGTCGGCGTTCGCATTTTCGGGAAGGCGTTTCTCGTACGTCGTCTGTAAGGTGATCGGATCCAGCTTGATCAGGGATCGCTCGGACATCATCCACAGGGAGTGATCCTGAGGATCGGATGTCACAGGACCGTCCTTGGAGGCGACGTCTCGCCAGGCAAGTAAGCGCTTGTTCGCAAGGTCGTAGCGATAGACGGATATTCCGTTCGTCCCATGAACGACGCCAAGCGCAACGTCGCGAGCTTCGCTGTGAAAGAGCTCTCCTGTATTGCGAAGCCCCGGTCGTACCTCCAAGCGGTCGAGCTGGTGCAATTGGGGATCGAACACGAACAGTGCGGCATCCTTCTCCGTCAGACCTCGACGCACCTCGCCGGATAGCACGAGGCGGTCGCCGTACAGCTCTAGTCCACGGGGATCGATGGCATCGAGGCCGTCGTGCAGGCCCATGAACTCGCCAGTGGCAATATCGTAACTTCCAATCCCGGTTCCAAAACCGTCACGTTCTCGACGGCCAGCATAAAAGACGTGGCGGTTGTCTGCGGAACGCAGAAAGTAAGCGTAGTGGGTGCCGGCAGCGCTGAACGCCCCGAGCAACTTCGGATTTGCGACGTCCCACGCGCGTGAGGCATCGAACATCCAAAGTGGCGCGTTTGGGTAGCCACTGAAGTAGACATGGTCACCGATCACGAGTCGCGGGCCGCCGCTAAGCTTGAATTCGCCTAGGGCTTCGAGCTTCGAGGTCGTTGGTGAGTAACGAAAGAAGCCGTGGTACTGCCTCACGCTGCCCAGCACCGACCCGTCCGGAAGTGCGGTGAGAGAGTCGATTGCGATCGGGGACGTATGCTTGACCTGAAAGGTCGCATCCGACCACTGGCCACCCCGCAGACGCCACCGAACATGACCGAACCCTCGCGAGTCCGGCACGGCATGGGCCAGATCGAGCTCCGGTGCATCGCGCAACGGACTCGATTTCGGAGCGAGCGATCGCTCTCGCGCGTGCCCCGACGCTGGTTGTTGCGGTCGCAACACTCCGTCGACGAGCGCTACGCGTTCGACCTGCTGGCTGCTGGTTCGAAGCGCAGCGATCAATGTAGCGACGACACCTTCGGCACGACTATCCAGTTGCATGAATCCGTTGCCGTCCCGGGTCGCAAGCACTGTCGACTTGCCGCTGTTCGTGTCGAGTGCGACGAGCTCCCATGGATCTTCGCCAACGGCAACGTAGATCCACGGTAGATCGACGGCTAGGTAATAGGCGTACGAGTAGCTCAGTCGATGTTCGCCGACCTTCCCGAGAACACGAACCCGAAGCGTACCTGGGTCGATCGAAACGATTGTCGGGAGACCGTTGCTCTGCGTGCCTGCGTAGAGTTTGCCGTCCGGTCCGAACACCAACCGGAACAGCATCTTGTCGCCGCCCTTCGCATCCAAGATTGGCGGTAGCTGATGAACGTGCTCGTCAGCTGGGTCGTAATACGCGAGCCGATTATCTAGCTCGGCGAAGAATATGCGGCCGTTCGATGCTCGAAGTTGTTCGGCGATCTGATAGTTGCTGTTTGCGTAGGCGCCCACGGGTCCGTCATCGATCGTGAAGCGACCCGTTTCCAAATCGAGAACTACAAACTCGACCGCGACGTCCGATTGATACTCGTACGTTTGGAGTATCAGGTTCCAACCACCTCTGCGATTCGGCGCTAGGGCCGTCGACCAGATTCGCGAGACGGAGACCGGCTGACCAAGCGTCTCGATGTCGCCTTGTTCGCGAACCTCTGGAGTTGCAGCGTGGTGGCTGCACGCGGCGAGGACCAGTACCACAACGGCAACACGCACGAGACGAGCGTACGATCCTCGACGCGATCCGCCAATCAAAGGATTGACGGAGCTACAGTAGGGGGGTGCTGATTGTCGTCACTGGCGCGGCTGGGTTCATTGGCTCGCACCTGACCGAAGCGTTGGTGCGTAAGGGGCACGATGTCATCGGCTTCGATTCGTTCGACTCTTATCTCTACCCGTCCGAGGTGAAGGAACAGAACGCGCAGCGATTTGCCGCCTTGCCCTCGGCGAACTTTCGTCTGTTGCGCGGTGATGTGCGGGATCCAGAGGCAGTATCCAGGCTGATCACGGCAGATGTAGATGTCGTTTGCCATCTGGCCGCATTGGCAGGGGTCCGTCCGTCACTTGCCGAGCCGATTCGGTATGTCCAGACGAACGTCGAAGGAACGAACGTGGTGCTCGAACGTATGCGGTCACTCGAGCTCAAGAAGCTCGTGTTCGCTTCGTCGAGCTCGGTCTACGGCGCCAAACTGGGGACTGAGGTCGCGGCATTTCACGAAGAAGAGCCCTGCTTGGTTCCTGTCTCCCCATATGCGGCCACCAAGCGGATGAACGAGCTGCAGTTGGCCACCTATGGCGTGCTCTACGGAATCGGCTCGTTTGCTCTCCGCTTCTTCACGGTCTATGGCCCTCGCCAGAGGCCTGATATGGCGATCCACAAGTTCACCAAGGCCATTGCAGCAGGGGTGCCCATCACCTTATTCGGCAATGGATCGTCCCGACGAGACTACACCTATGTGTCGGACGTCATCGCCGGTACGATCGCGGCGATCGAGCGAGTGACACCGTCGACGAGAGAGATCGTGAACCTCGGTGGCACCTCGACGATCTCCCTCCGAGATCTCATCAACGTTATCGAGAAGACCGTTGGCAAGACCGCGAACGTTGAGTGGGCAAGCGAGCAGCCCGGTGACGTGCCGATCACGTACGCCAACGTCGACAAAGCACGAAGGCTACTCGGCTACGAGCCTACGACGGCGATCGAGCCTGGAATTGCACGGTTTTGGGATTGGCTCAATCAGCCTTGAACGAACCAGCCGACCTCGCCTACTAACGCCTGCTCATGACCACGCCGTTCGTAACCCTCATCGTCGCGATGCGCAACGAACAACGGCATATCGCCCGGTGCGTCGAGTCGCTGCTCCAGCAAAACTATCCGGTCGATCGACTCGAGGTTTTGTTCATGGATGGTCGGTCCACGGACAACACGCGCGACATCGTCAACGGCTTGGTCAAATCGAGAGAGTTGTTCTCCGTCATCGACAATCCCGGTCGGATTCAATCTATCGCGTGGAACTTGGGCATCGAGCGTGCTCGTGGCAACGTCATCGGTATCGTCAGCGGGCATAGCGAGCTAGCGACCGACTACGTTTCCCAAGCCATCGAGACACTGCTACGCACCGAAGCAGATCTCGTGGGAGGACCCGCTTGCGCCGAGAGCGAAAGTGTTGTTGGCGAGGCGATCGCGATGGCGATGAGCACTCCATTCGGGGTCGGAGGTGCAGAATTTCGATACGCGCAGGAAGAGCGCGTGGTCGACACCGTGTTCATGGGTATTTGCTGGCGTGCACTTTACGAGCGCGTTGGGGGCTTCGATACCGAAATGGTGCGCAACCAAGACGACGAGCTTAGCTACCGTATCCTCGAGAGCGGCGGCCGCATCATCTGCAACCCACGCATCAAGAGCGTCTATCGCAATCGCGCAACCTTGAAGTCCTTGTGGACGCAGTACTTCGACTACGGACGGTGGAAGGTTCGAGTGATGCAAAAGCATCGAGAACAAATGCGGCCTCGCCACTTCATCCCATTTCTGTTCGTCTCGACGCTCAGTGCGAGCACCCTGGTTCCGCCTGTCTTCGCGGCGATCAGCACGACGTATGCGGCCGCGACCTTGGGGATGTCCGCGCATCTCGCGCGCAAGAACCGGCGCCTGGATGTTCTTCCTTATCTCCCGGCAGCCTTCGCCATCTTGCATGTCGGGTATGGCCTCGGTTTCCTCAAGGGATTGGTGCAGTTCCGGGCCAAATGGAACGACAAGACCTCACAGGCTCCTGTTTTCGCTCCGCTTGCCTGATATCTGCGAAAAGTGCAGCCGACTGCGCTTTCCGCAGAACCAACCTATCTGTTTTCAATAGGTTGCGGTGTTTTTAAGGTGGTCCGCCATCTGCAATCTCCTAGGTCACGGAGCCAACGGGCTTCGAGGAGAATGGTTATGAACATCAAGGCCCTCATCACTGCACTGGTCATCGGTTCTTCGACGGTCGCGATGGCTGCCCCGTCTCACTTCCAGACCACGACGGAGCGTACGGTCGTTCGAGATCACCGCACTCAAGCCCCCATTCGGGGTAACCGCCAGGTCGTCACGACGCCGACGGCTTCGATTCTGAACAACGAGGACTGCAGCAATTGGGACCCGACCTTGAACGCCAACTGCGGTCTCGAGACCTACGCGAGCACCCGGACCGAGAACCCGTGGACTGCGCTTGGTAGCCGCGACTCGTCGATCTCGGACCACCAGTACATCACCGTGGAGCAGCAATTTCGCCAGCTACGCCTGGAATCGCTCACCGGTCGGCCGGAACTCGAGAAGGTAGCGATCCGCTACATCGATGGAAGTACGCAGGTCGTTGATCTCGCAAGCGGCCAAGGTTGCGCCGAGCACACCCTCGATCGCAGCGTCATCAACCTCGAGCGTAAGGAGATCAGCCAGGTCGTCATGTACACCGGCGCCGGTTCACACGGCACGTACTCGGTCTACGCGGTCTGACTGACGCTAGTGAAAGGATCAAGAGCCCGACGCGCGAGTGCGTCGGGCTTTTTCCATTCAGCGCGTAGGAGCTTTTCGAGCGTGCAACACGACGACCTTGCCGTGCTGTCTGGTGCCGACAAACTTCCCGAGCGCGTCGTTCGCGGCGGCAGCAATCATCTGAACCCTCGCCAGGCCTCTTCGCCCGGCTGCGTAGAAGAGGCGAGACGGGATATAGAAGAAGGTGCTTCTGTAATCGACCAGCTCGAAACCTGCGTCCGAGAGCTCGCTCGCAAGGTCTCGCACGTGGTGCGGAATCAGTGGGGTGTCATCGAGGTCGATATGAGGAAGGCCACGACCACGCAGGCGAGCGAAGGCCTCGCGAGCGGCGATTTCCGCACGAGCCGTCACCTTCCACTCGCCGGCGTTAGCGATTGAGAATGCAAACGTTCCGGCGTCGGTCAACACGCGACGGATCTCAGCAAAGAATGGCTGCACGTTCCTGACGTACGGAAACATCCCCACTGAAGAGACGCAGTCGAATGACTGATCTTCGAATCGAAGCTTGGCCGCATCGCCTACCTCGAACTGAACATTGGCCGAACCGACAGCAGCCTCCGTGGCATGACGGATCATCTCGTCGGAAAGGTCGACGCCGACCACCTCACGAGCCGTGGCGGCAAGGGCTAGTGCCAACCGCCCCCGCCCCGTTCCAAGGTCGAGGACGCGTTTGCCTGCGACGTCCAAGAAATCGAGAAAGATTCGATCCTCAAACCGCCGATAGTAGTCGCCCTTCAACCCTTTGTAGCGAGTTTGATAAACCTCTGCCTGCGCGTTGTAGCGTTCGCGGATCTCTTCCGACGTAAGGTCTGTTTTATTCACAGGTCACGAATAAACAGCCGCGGTGGCACGCGAAAGGATTGAAGCCTTTGTTCGAGCCAATTGACTCCGAGCTCGACAATTTCGCGATCGTGAAATGGGAGTACCTGATCGTCGCCGACGACCTTGGGTTCAGCATCGCTGGCCAGCGTCGGTCGCTCGCAATTCAGGGTGCGGATACCAACCTCCTTACAAATCCGAAGCGTCGCTCGCGAGTAGACGTTTCCTGGCGGAACCAGCGTCGTGATTGGTGTGCGGAAATAACCGGTCAGGATCGTCTGAGCTCGAGTTAGATGTTCGCGTTGTTCAGGGGCAGGGACCCATTCCCAGAATTCTCGGTGATAGGGGCGATTCGTCCCGAAGAACGCGCGCCGCCGGTATTTGTGGTCCTGGAGGACGCAATGGGTCAGGCCGTGGTTCGCTATCTCGATGAGCCCCTTCGTAACTCCTTCGCCTAGCACCTCAGCTTCGTTGCGAAACTTCTCTGGGAAAGGAACGAGCGTGCCATCGTCCTCCACCCAGCAAGCTGTCACGCCCACCGTGAGCTTCGAGCCGTACTTCTCGAGAACCTTGTAGACCGAGCGCCAGTCGTTGACGCTCATCTCGCGGTACGGCGCCCAGTGACCGAGTAGCCGACGGTCGCGAAGCGGACCCCAATTGGTGTACCAACGCTTGGTGTAGTAGAGGTGCTGTTTGCTACTCGAGCCGATGTCGTCGATTCGTAGCGCCAGCTTGTCGGGACCGCTATCAGCCATTCGAGCTTCGACGGTACCGCGAAACACACCGACTGACCTAGCCCCACGCCCCATGCTACAGAGGGCCTCGTCATGGCAGCGAGCACGGCCATCAGCTGTCGGTTGATCACGGAAAAAGACGTTCCAGACGCAGTCCGGCTCATGACCCGAATTGGGGTCCATTTCGGTGGAACCAAAAGGATCTCCCTCCTTACCGCTGTCGCTCGCGAAGCCGTTACGAACCCGGCGCACACCCTCATCGCGGTGGCCGAACAAGAGGGCGACCTGCGTGCAATCGTGATCGCATTCACGTTGGCGCCCCGGCGTTATTGGGCACATTTTGCAAGGCGCCATCCGCTCGAAGCGTTTGCCATGGCGCGCCATCGGTTGCGGCGCACATTCTTGAGGCGACTCGCCCGAACCGCCGTGCCATCGGGGACCGTCGACAAGATCGGAGAGACCGAGGACCTCGTTGGTGCGCGACTCGAACCGCCGGGAAGGGAGCGCTGGTCCGACGACTCCGAGTTGATCGCGAAAGTCATGTACGTCGCGACAGACCCAGAGCATCGTGGTGGCGGGCTAGGCTCGGCACTTTACAGCTGGTTCTTCCAGAGTCTCGCGCGACTGCGATATCAGCGGTGCGATGCTCAGGTCTCGGATGGGAACGTTGGAGCTGTCATGCTTCACAAGCGCTTCCCTTTTCACTTCATTCGAAGTGACGGTGGATACTTCCTGTGGTTGATTCCCTCGCAGGTCGACGCATGAAACTTGTCCTCGAGCGTGTCCCGCTCTCTAGGGTGCCCTGGGCCACGCTCGATCAAAGCGAAGATCGGACGATCTTTCAGACCTGTGAATGGCTCGCGTTTCTCGAAGAGAGCCAGGCGGCCGAGCCTGTCGTTGCAGCTGTGTTGAGCGATGACAAGCCACTCGGTTGGTTCACAGGAGCGCTCGTTCGTAAGTTCGGCGTCAAGTTCCTTGGCAGCCCGCTGCGGGGGTGGACGACCTCGTACATGGGCTTCAATCTCGCGCCCGAGTTTCTTCAATCGGCGCTCGCGCCGCTGCGCACGTTTGCGTTTCGAGAGCTCGGTGCTGTCCATGTCGAGGTGATGGATAGGCGGTTCACGCGCGAAACCGGGGCGGTTGATGGATATCGCTGCAGCCCGCTATCGGGCTTCGAGGTCGACCTCACTCGCAAACCTGAAACGATCCTCGCCGGCATGAATCAAGCGAGACGTCACGCGATTCGGCGTGCGCCGCGCAATGGGGTCACCGTCGAGAAGGCCTCTGGGCTCGATTTTGCGGACGAGCATTTCGAGCAGCTGACTGATGTGTTCGCGAAGCAGAGCCTGCCTCAACCTTATTCGGTCGAACGAATTCGACAGCTGATTCGTCATCTCGAGCCGAGTGGCAACCTCCTTCTCGCCCGCGCGCGCGATCCCAATGGCCGCTCCATCGCCACGGGAATCTTTCCAGCGTTCAATCGCACCGCACACTTCTGGATGGGAGCGAGTTGGCGCGACGGCCAAAAGCTCCTGCCGAACGAAGCTCTCCAGTGGTTCGCGATGAATTACTGGAAGGAGCGCGGAATCGCGGCCTACGACATGGGCGGCGGTGGCAACTACAAATCGAAGTATGGCGGCTCCACGATCGAGGTCGGCTGGTTGCGTTCCTCTCGTTTCGCGAGCATGGATCATATCCGCGACGGATTGCTCAAGCTGCGCAAGCGGGTGCGTCGCCTGCGCGGCCGCTTACAACGCCTCGCCTAGATCCGTAACAGGCGTTTGCGAAGCCGGCGGAGATACTTTCGACCGCGGTTGGTTCTCAGGTTATCGACGAACCATCGCAGTTGCAGTTTTTGCAGTGCGAGCGCGGTTGGCTCGCCGGTCCACCCCGGCTGCTCCTTCAAATGATCGAGGATCGTCGAGGCCGGCACGAACCAACCGTTGCGACGCGAGAGGGCCGTCATGAGGCGCACAAAGTTCGAATCCAACACCTCATCGCGCACAAACTTGTAAGCGAAGTGCGTGTAGACGATACACGCGCCGCCCTCTCCCTCGAGACGTTCTTGATTCGCTTCGCTCAATAGTTCGCAGAAGCTGTCGAGCTGCGGCGCGTTGCTTGCGCTGAACCAATAGCGAACGAAAGGCTTCGCATGCTCGCGGTACGGCATGTTCGGATCGCATGCGAGCGTGTTGATGTCATTGAACGTGAAGTTCCGTGTGTACTCGATTTGCTCGCGGCACAGGTCACCCCAAAAATAAGGACTCGACTCGACGTCGCCATCGAACGCGATTCGACGATCAAGCAATCGATTTGCCATCGCGAATAGCTTCTGAGCTGCACCCGAAAGCCTGATCGCGCCCCAGTACATCGCCTCGTTCTGGCCCGAGTGAGATGCATACAGTCGCGGAGGGTGATCCATCACCTCTGCAAAATAAGAGAGGGCTTCGATAGATCGCTCGCGCGTCGATGGTTCAGCGGCCGCTCCGTGATACGCGATCTCGAATCCCTTGCTTTGAAGCTCGAGAACCCAAGCTCTGTACAGCTCGTCCTGGAGAGTATCGCCTTCGAGCGGGGTACCTTGCGCACTCCGTAGTGGCCACACGGTCTTCGTCGTCAGGAAGCCGCTCGCCTCCAAGAAGTCGTAGATCGGTTTGACGGTGGATAACGTCGCCGCATCCGTATCGTCGACGACTGTGAACGCGAAGCGTTTTCCCTTAGGCCACATGTCGCTCCCGTATCAGCGAAGAACTAATCCGTGTCGGGCTTCTTCGCGCACGGTCGGAGTTGAGCTTCCGTCAGCTTGCGCTAGATATGCAACTCCACTAGCGTCCGTTCGATGGGTGTCAAACAGGGCCCGGTGTTCTTCACTGGGCTGAACGGAATCCGGGCCCTCGCTGCGATGGGCGTGCTGGTTTCGCACACTCTCGGTTCGACCTCGCGCGTCGGACTCGGCCAACACGGAACGATTCAGTTCGCCGGTACAGGCGTCACGATCTTCTTCACGCTGAGCGGGTTTCTCATCACCTACCTGCTGCTGCGTGAAAAGTCGGTCTACGGGCGCATTGATCTTCGGCGCTTCTATCTCCGCCGCATCCTGCGAATCTGGCCGCTCTACTTCTTCTACATCGGCGCAGCGGTCTTGGTCACATATGTGATGCGCGACGACGCCGTCGAATATCTCCGCTATCTCGTCTTCTTCGTTCTTTTTGTTCCGAACATCGCGTTCAATCTGAACCGATACCCTTCGGACCTCGGACATCTCTGGTCCATCGGCATCGAAGAGCAGTTCTACGCCTTCTGGCCGATCGTGCTCGGTCGCATAACCCGGGTGGCACGGTTCCTCATTGTCCTGATCGCGGCGCTTGTCATCGCTCGGATCGGTCTGAAGCTTTACAGCGCCCATATCGGAAACAAGCTTCCGTTCAGCCTTTCCATTTGTATGCGGTTTGACTGCATGGCTATTGGCGCTCTATGCGCGATCGCCTACGACCGAAGCGATTCACGGCTTCTGCGGATCGCACGGTCGCCAGGTGTATCGATCGCTTTCTGGGCGATCGTGCTGGTTGCGTGCCTGAACCGGTTCACGATGTTCTCGTTTCTCGGGGACGATGTGGCTGCCGTCGTAACTGGACTATTCATCGTGCGTCAGGTCGACGCCAACCGTCCGAACACTGTCCTCGAGAATCGCTTCGCGTCATTTCTTGGATTGATCTCGTTCGGTCTCTACGTCTATCACCCGCTTCTGATCTCGGTCGTGGTTCACTTCGTCCGAAGGTCGAACTACACGTTCGCTCATCCGGTCGTGTTCGTCGGGTTCGTGGCAGGTCTGACGATTGCGGTGGCTTGGGCGTCTCATCGTTGGCTGGAGGCACCGTTTCTGCGATTGAAGGAACGATTCGCACGAATCGAGTCTTCACGTTCACCGTCGAACCTGACCGCTTCAGACTCTAAGCAAGCGCCGCACCGACTCGAGGAATCTTGAGTACGTGAAGCTGATCGCTGCGTTTGCGCCGCGGCGAGACTCGGTGGTCCAGCGTACGGGATCTGCTACGTAAGCCATGACCGCTGCAGCGATCGCTGCGCCAGTACCGCTCGGCAGAATATGCCCGGCGCCAATCTGCGAAAGGGTCTCGGAAATGCTGCCTACAGGGGTAGCGATCGGAACGGCTCCGTAAGCCATTCCTTCGCTCAAAACCTTGGGCCAGCCCTCAGTCTGGCTTGGCAAAACAACAAAGTGTGCGCCGGCATAGAGCTTTGCGAGCTCACTTCTCGGCAGCGGACCGCAGAGTGTCACGTAAGCTGCGAGAGCCAGCGTTTCGACTTGATCGACCAGACGAGTGATGTCTCCCTCACCAACAACATCGAGCGTTACGTCGATCCCGGTGGCTCGAAGATGGCGCACAGCATCGATCGCAGCGTCGGGATTCTTCGCCAAACCCATGTGGCCGACGAAGAGCAATCGAATTTTTCCGGTGAGAACCTTCGACTCAGCGTGCACCTGCCCAGCTTTCACCTCGTCGTCGCTGAGACACGGGTTTACAAAGCTATGGATGTGTCGTGGTTGGTTCCGCCATGAACCGTTCACCGTGACTTCAGACCGCGTGAGCCCTCGCTCGAGCCATCGCCTCTGTAGACCATAGGAAAGCGGTTCTCCGCCCGTAGGTCTCCAGCTGCCCGCATATTTCACCCAGCGCCGTGGTGGAGTTGCACGAGCGGTCAGGAATCCCAGCGCGTAGAGGCTGATGTTCGCAGGACACCGAACATGCACCGCGTCCGCATCACGCAGCTCGTTGGCGATCGTCCGCAGATAGAGTGGGGTAAGTCTGCCGATCGAGAGCTTTTCGAGAACCGTCGAACCACCGGCAGGTGGTACCGAGACGAGCGCGAGATTTGGAGCGGTGTACGGGAGCGCGCTCGCCGGAGCCGCTTCGGCATGAAGACACGCAACATGTGTCACTTCGGTGAAGAGGCTCGCAAGGGCTGAGAGCTCTCGAGCGGTCGAGCCGTGACCAACGATCGTGTTGTCACGAACGTAGTGAGCCATGTTTGAAATGATGACGAGCTTCACTGGAGCAACTCCGAATAGAGCGTGTACCAGCGTGGCATGACGGTCGTGATGTCAAACATCCTGCGAGCATCCTGTGACCGACTGCGCGCGGTCTTGGCGCGCTGGCCAGGGTCGAGTGCGAGCATCTCCTCGATCGCGCTCGCTAGTTCGGTAGCGTTGCCTGCGTCAACAAATCGGCCAATACCTGCGCTTTCCAACTCTCGCGCAATTCCCCCCACGCGCGTCGAGACGAACGGAACACCGAGCACCGCGTATTCCGCGAGAACGAGGGGGCCGGATTCAGCCCTCGACGAGTGAACGGCTAGCGAAGCATTCGTTGCCAACGCCAATGCATCTTGGCGTGAGCCGAGGAAGGTGACCCGGCCGACCAGGTCTGAGCGATGAGCGCGCCGACGGCACGCATTTGCGTATTCCACATCGGCATCACCACCAACGACAACAAGTTCGACATCTCGCTTCAATAGCGCGACGGCTTCGAGCAGGACATCGATAGCTTTCTCGCGCCGGATCCCACCGATGGAGATCAGCGAGCTTCGACCTTCACTTAAAGGTCCCCGTGCAAAACGAGATATCGCGACAAGCGTCTCAGCGCTGAATGCGTTCCCGATCACGCGTATGCGCGATTCCGGAATCGCCGCACGAAGCGCCCAGTTTCGGTGGCTCGCGTAGACGCCAACATATGCGTCGCAATATCGCTGGAAGAGCGGAAACCAGCGGGGCACCGTCGGGTCGATATCAACGCCGTAGTGGTCGTGAAGAATGATCGGCGTGCCGACGAACTGAAACGCGCGCAACGTCGCGCACAGGCTGAATGACGACCGCCCGTGGGCATGAAGTACATCGACTTTGTTGCGCCGAATCCAGCGGGCAAATCGCAGAAGCGGCAACGGATCCACGCGACGCTGACGTCCGAGGATCATCAACTCGACGCGAAGATCGAGCTTCTCGGCGAGCGAGATTTCAGTCCGCGTGACACACGCGGTTACGCGATGACCGTCCCTCGCCGCCTGATTCGCGAGCTCGACGAGCATTCGTTCTGCCCCTCCAAGACTCAACGAATCGATGACGTGGACAACGTGCATCAAGGAGCGTCGAGGTGGCCGATCTGGGGGAACCGCGTCAACCACTCGTCGGCCTTGCGGCGCCGGTCAAGGGTCTGCTTGATCGTGTCCGGCAGCTGGGCGCCTCCGACGATCGCCTTGGCGATGCGTCGTGTGACACTTCCGTGGCTACTGAGCGTGCCGAAGGTTCGAAGCCAAAGGACTTCTCGCTGCTGTCTTTTTGTGAAGTGTCTCGAGACTAGATAGATCTCGGAGATGTGCGGCAGATGCCGTTTGGTCAACTGCTCTCGGCTGGCGCGATACGTGATGACGCGAGCCTTGTGCGTGCGTAACCCGCCCTCTGGCGCGTGGTGATGCAGCACCGAGTTGCGCTGGTCGAGCACCATGAATGCGCCACTCTGATAAACGCGCATACCGAGCTCACCGTCCGCTCGAGGCGCGCGATTGAACGCTAGGTCGAAGAGGCCCGACCGCAACAACACTTCCTTGCGAATGAGCGAGTTGTTCGTCGGGAACACATCGCTGGAGCGCACGAACTGCCGCTCGAGAGGGAGAGGATCGGTACCCACCTCTTGCGCGACGCCAGAAGACACGTCCGAGGAGTACTTCGCCAGGTTGCGAAGGTGGTCCTCGATCAGGGTCGGAGGAACCTCGTCATCATCGTCGATGAAGAGGACGAACTCACCCGTCGACACTGCAAGGCCAGCGTTTCGGCTTACGCATTGTCCAGGCTCGTCCTGGTACATGAGTCGCAGTGGCAGATCCTTGAACGTCTGCCCGATCGAGGAATCCCGCTTCTCCTTCGCAGTTTGGTCGATGACGATGATCTCGTGTGGTCGCACGGTTTGAGCGCGCAAGTTTTCGAGCACGACCGTGAGATAGGAATATCGATTCACCGTGGGAATGAGGACGGTCACCTTCGACCGTTCGAGATCCGGAACTCCGAGTACACGAGTGTCGACGTACGGCTCAGGCTCTACGTACGGTCTCCGGCGGGGAACGCGTCGCCATGCACGTACGAGCGCCGCCGCATCGGCATAGCCCGTCAGCCCGGCGCGCATGATGGCCCAGCGCGCCCAGAACCGCCCGTAGCGATACGCAACCAAACGAACCTCGTCGCCGAGCGTTGGCAGTTCGCTTCCAGACATTTTGGCCGGTAAGAGAGATGGCACGTGTCGCATCATTGCGCCGCGAGTGATTGCCCTGTGCGCCCACTCCAATAGCGCACCGGCAACCGTGTCGAAGTCACGCGAAGGCAGCCCGACCTGGCGCAGTACCGCCGTTCGCATCAGACACGCCGCCGCGGTGACACGCCAGGACGTCGATTCGATGTCCGCCGGGGCATCACAATTGAACATCCAGTTAGGAGCGACGAAGTCGAGAAGTCCCGGTGACCCACCCATGCCGAGGGCAAGTCCCGCGTGCCAGACGTCTCCTCTGCCCGCCACGAGCGATGTAGCCAACTGCTGGTCCGGCGGGCCTAGTCGTGAATCCCATAGAAGCAGGGCATCGGCTTTCGTCGTCGAGATCCACCGCTCCAGCTGGTCACACAGCTCGCTAACGGTGGCGACGGGTGGAAGCACCACACCGTGTTGAAAGGGCGCAGTCGGCACGGTGCTCGTAGGAAGAAGGTCGATCGTCATGAGTTCACCGACGGCGAAACGAGGAAGAGGTATCGATCGTCACCGCGCAGCGCGTGGCGCGATAGGTCGTCAGGACTGAAATAGGTCAGCGCATCTATCCGGTGCACGTCGAGACCAGCACGCTTCATTCGACCCTCGATATCGAGCCCGTAGTAGCGAACGTGATCTTCCTGACCGTAGAGCCGCTCCCAGTCTTGCTTAGCTGCGCCTTCCTGGGTGACTTCGCCGCGTACCGGGACACAGATGATGCCCAGGCCCTTTGGCTTCAACATTCGACCGATCTCCGAGAACGCGAGGACATCCTCTTTGATGTGCTCCATGACGTGCATGCAGACGATCACGTCAAACCGTGCAGATTCGAACGGCATCGCGCGAAGATCGGCATGGACCATCGCAGTCGGAGAATCGAGATCGCTGCTGATGTAGTTCCAGCCAGGTTTTTCCTGGCAGTAGTTCGTGAAGCACGCCTTGGGCGCAAGCTCGAGAACGTTCAGGGGGCCTGACGGGAGTTCTCTCTCCATGACCAGCGGGAGCATTCGGTAACGCTCCAACGATCCACACTGCGGGCACAGACGATTTCCTCGTCGGGGCCGCCCTGCGGACATGAAGCGCCATCCGGTCCACTTGCAGAACGGGCATTCGACGAGTCGGCCCGTTGAGAAAAGCACTCGCTCCGCCTTGCGCTGGACGCGACTCGCGAAGGTTCGCACTCGTGTGGGTGTTAGAAGACTCATCTCAGCGCCTCGTACTCTGCCATAAAGGTCTTAACCTGACGGTCGAGCGTGAAATCACGTTCGATCGTCGTGCGTGCGGCAACGCTAAGCCGCTCACGCAGACTTGTAGAGCCCAGGAGCTCGGCAATGCGTGCTGCGAGTGCAGCGGGATCTCGCGAAGGCACGAGAACACCATCGACCCCATCGGTAATGGCCTCGGGCATTCCTCCGACTCTCGTGGCGACTACAGGAACGCCCATCGACATGGCCTCCAACGCTGCGTTGCTGATCCCTTCGCTCACGCTCGGGAGAAGATACAAATCGCATCGCTCGAGACGACTACGTACATCGGCTGCGGACAACCGACCAGTCATCGTCACGTGGTCTTCCAGCCTCAGGTCGTGGACAGCGAACTTCACCCGATCCTCGTCAGGTCCCGCTCCGATCACTGTGTATTTCACGTCATGGCCGAGATCGATGAGCTTCCGAATCGCCAACAGGGCAAATTCCAACCCTTTCGCCCATACGAGTCGCCCCGTTGAGAGGAGCTCGAAGCTTCCACTCGACCGCGCGACATATGGGTTCGAGCGTGAGAACTGCAGCGTGTCGACAGCTGGTCGGTTTACGAACGCCTTCGCGGACGCCAACCCGAACTCCTTGCATTGCTCGACCATGTCCTGCGACACGCAATGAACTCGGTCGGCTAGATCGAACACGGCGCGCAGCGCAAGCGCGCGCTTTGGATTCGTGTGCGGAGTTATGCGTTCCGCAGTACCGCGGCAACTCACGACGATCTTGGTAGGGGACAGAAGCTTGAGTGCATCGAGCCACGTAACAGCAAGGCCGCTGTATTCGACGTGCACCACGTCATGGTCAAGTAGCGGAAGCGCCATCAACCACGCCTTCAAAGCGCGTTTACCTACTCCGTAGCGTTGGCGTGCTTCGTCAAAGGCCCGCCTCGACCGAAGTCCGACACTCGGGAGTGCCAGCTTCGCGATCTCCAAGAGGCTGCTCGAAAACACCGAGTGGCGAACCTCGCCATCAAACCGTGGTCCTGATCGCTCCGAAAACATTGCAGGGTCGCCATGTCCCGCAACGGCAACGATCGTCACGGTGACACCCACAGCCTGCAATGCTGCTGCTTGGTTGTAGATGAATGATTCGGATAGAACGGGAAAACCGTTAACGACTAACGCCACTCTCACGCCCCACCTCCGAATCGGCGTTGCCACAGCGCAAGAGAGAGCAACAACCAGATCCCCCACGCTTTCGACTGATCGCCCATCCGCTGGTGCTGCACCATTGCCAGTAGTGCCTCACGGCGAATCGGGAGGCCAAGCAACTGATCTTGGCCGAGCAACAAGGCATCGACGAACGCGCGAAGTGGCCCCATCAACCATGCGTGCATTGGAACGGTGAAGCCCTTTTTCGCCGTGGTGTGATGTTTGACTCGGCGGGCTAGTGCGCGTCGCAGCACGGACTTGCCTACGCGCGTCTCGAGATTGAGGCAGGTTCTCCAGTCGGTAGCCCAGGCCACTGCGATGACCTCTTTGTCGAGCAAGGGGACGCGAACTTCGAGCGAGTTATACATGCTCGCCCGATCAACCTTTGTCAGCACTCTCGCGAGATGGATCTTGAACTCGTTCCATCGGACCCATTGCGCAACAGCGTCCGGGTCCGTTTCATCGCAGTCGAATGCGCGAAAGCTCTCCGGCAGTGCTGGCAGGGAGGGAAAGATCGTTGCGAGCGCTGCCTCGTTCATCAGTGTGTGCTTGCGCTGGTAGAGCCTGCCGATCGAGTCGAAATCGACAGTGTCACGCGTCGCATGCCCGACACCCCCAAGCTTTCGTGCAGCTATCGCGGCGTACCGGGCAGCCCGAGGTAGCTCGAAGTACCGAGCCTGCTCGATCGCACTTCCAAACCGACTCGGGTATCCCCAGTAGAGCTCGTCACCACCGTCGCCTGACAGGACCACCTTCAGATCGTAACGAGCGAGTCGACTGACCAGCAGAGTTGGAAACATCGAGAAATCGGCAGTCGGCTCTGTGGAGGCAGCGACCACGTCCTCGAGAAGACTCAGCGCAGTGTCTGCGTCGGCGACCGCGACCCGCTGCTCGAGGCCGAGCTCCTGCGCAAAGATGCGGGCGTCGGCAGACTCGTCGTGGCGCGCATCATCAACACCGATGGTGTAGGCGGTGAGTTCTCCCGTCATCTGACGCCGCGTTTCAGCGGCAACTAGTGGGGAATCGATTCCACCAGAAAGGAACACACCAACCGGAACGTCGGAAATCAGATGTCGCTTGATCGCGCGTCCGAACGCTTCGTCGAACGCATCGACCGCTTGCTCACCCTGAAGGCGCGAAGTTCCGCGCTTGGAGAGGTCGAAGAAGACGCCAGCACGACGTTTGCCCGTCCCACGGATCTCGATCCACTGTCCGGCCTCAAGCTGGTGTGTCGTTTGATGCAGACCATAGGGTGCGGGCACGAAACCCAGTCGAAGGTAGAGCGCTAGACCGTCTCCCGACGGTGCTGCGCCCCGGCACCAAGGGCTCACGAGGAGTTGATCGTATTGCGAGCCGAAGACGATGCCTTGAGGCGTCAGTGCATAGTGGAGTGGTTTGATCCCGGCGTGGTCGCGAGCCAACAGTAGCCGTTGTTCGTACGCGTCGAAAACCGCAACCGCGAACATGCCACTCAATTTTGCGAACGCCTCGACATCCCATTCGAGGACTGCTGCAAGCAACACCTCTGAGTCGCCGCTCGAGCGGAATCTGTGTCCTCGCTGCTCAAGCTCGACGCGAAGCTCCCTGAAATTGTAGATCTCGCCGTTGAAGACCATCGTGTACCGGCCATCCAGCGAGCTCATCGGCTGATGCCCGGCTGGGCTCAGGTCAAGAATCGCGAGTCGGCGGAATCCGAGGGCACATCGCTTTCCATCGGTCCACACACCTTCATCGTCCGGCCCACGACGGACGATCCGGGCGGTCATCGAACGGACCGTAGTCTCCAGGTCCTCGCGTTCAGTATCCGCGAACGAAAGCACGCCGGCGATCCCGCACATGGCTACGGAACCTCGGATGTTGGGGCGGCGAATTTGAAGGCGCGTTTTAGGCGGGGCGACGCACGACCGATCACATTGCCGAGATCCATAAACGCGCTCCGGCTCACGATGCGCAGTAACGCGAGATAGCCAACCGCACCCGTACCGACACAAGCCGCGAGACGCGCAGCAAGAGGAACGCCAGTGCGTTGTAGTGCCATGTGTTCCACCCAGACGACCGCAGTCATCGCCGCCGAGGCAACCGTCGATGGAATCATCGCCTTTATCCCAACCCACAACGGCATGCTCACGATTCTGAGTGAGATCAAATACGCCACGATTCCCATCACGACTCGAACGATCGTGACTCCGAGCGCAACGCCCCCAACACCGTAGAAGCTGCCAACGATCACCGCCGCGATGATCAATGGAGTCATCATGAACGAGAGCTTGAATGTGAGATCCGTGCGACCGACGACGTTGAAGATTGCGCCTGATGGAGACGTGACCGATCGAACCATCGTGAACAGGATGAACAGACGCAAGAGCGTCGTGACGGGCAACCACTTCGCGCCAAACAGGAGCAGGACGAGGTCGTCGGCGATCGCGAACATCCCGGCAAGCATCGGCGTCGCGACAAGACCGATAAAACGATACATCCGAACGCACGACGGGCCGAGCACACCAGTCGCGTCCTTGATCTTTCCCAGTGCGGGCATACTCACCTGCACGAGCACTGCGGTGACGTTGCGACCAACGAGGTTGGCGAGCATGTACCCGGTGTTATAGAAGCCGGCAGCGGTCTCACCAAGTACCTTGCCAACGATGATCGTGTCACCGTCGTTGGCGATCACGTGAAGCAGACTGCTGCCAATCAAATTGATCGTGTACTTGAAGATGCCGCCCCACTCCTCCCGGTAAAGGCGCCATCCCGGTACCCAGTGCGCGAGCTTGAACGTCGCGAGAGTCATCAAAGGCGAAAGAACGAGACGAGGTAAGACCAGGCTCCAGACCCCCCATCCAGTGAGCGCCATGGCAACACCGATTGCTCCGGTCAGG
Source organism: Kofleriaceae bacterium (assembly GCA_025357755.1). Taxonomy (GTDB): domain Bacteria; phylum Myxococcota_A; class Polyangia; order Haliangiales; family Haliangiaceae; genus JABFXX01. The sequence continues at coordinate 62,156 of JANXOP010000039.1, forward strand.
ACGTCGTTCACGACGTCCCGAACGGCGATGACGCGAAAGTCGAGCTTCCTCTCGAGCAACGAATCCGGTACCGACCTCAGCTGCTCGATAAAGAACGTGACGATCAAGGAGAACAGGACGCCGACCAGCTCGCGATCGCCGTAGATCACGACGACGACTGGAACGAGAGCGCTCGCAACCAACGACTGACCGAACGCGAAAGCGATATTTAGCCACCACGCACTCTTCGCTCGCCGTTCCCATCCCTCGTTGCGATCATAGATGACGAAGCTGTCGATGCCCGCGGCACCGAACACCACCATGATGTTGATGCATGTGGTCGCGATCGCGACCACGCCAAATTCGCCCACTGAAAGTCGTCGAGACAGGACAGCGATCGCTGCAAACCTGACGATGTAGCCAGCGATCCTTCGGATCAGCAGGTAGACGGTGCTACGGGCCGCCTTCTCGCCGATTTTCTCGCTCACGCGGCGTCAGGGCGACCGATGACCGCGATTCGGCCGGTGTAGTCGATGCGGTTGAGCAACGGCGTGGAACCGATCTCCGCGAAAAACTCGTCGGTGGCTTTGCGAGCTCCGGCCCAATGACCGTAGTCATCGATAATCAAAACACCGCCCGGAGCGAGCCGAGGATAGAGGTGCCGAAGCTCATGGAGCGTGGATTCGTAGAAATCAGTATCGAGTCGTAGCAATGCGATCTGCTCCGGCACCTGTCCCGGGATCGTGTCTTCGACTTTTCCCTTTACGTAACGCGTCCGAGCAGAGCTGTAACCGGTGCGGGCCATGTTGGCTTTGACCTCGTCGAGAGACGAGTAACACCACACCGACATTTCCTTGTTGTCGACGGTCTGTTGCATCATCTCGGCCGCAGGCTTGCCACGCCAATCGAGATCGTGTGCAGTAGGTTCTGACATGCCTTCGTAGGTGTCGTAGAGCCAGATGTCGCGACCTCGATCTTGCTCTGCCAAGAGCGCCATGGCCGCGATCATCGTGCTTCCTCCACGCCAAACTCCACACTCGACGATCGCCCCGGGAACACGAGCCTTCACCAGATATCGGGTCGCCTGGTAAAGCGAATACATCCGCTCCGGCGATGTTCGAGTGAAAGCTTTGCACCGCTCGTAAAGGCTGACGAACTCCTTTTCGAAATCGGAGGGCAACGTCGCTGGCGCGCGACGGCGTACCTCATAGCCGAATCGGCTAGCAACAACGCGCATCGCCTTCTCAAACATCGCGGCATCCTACCGGCCGTTTCCCGACCCGACAAGCATCCGATCTTGATCGTTTTACCTGTTATTCCAAAGAGCTAGGAAAGGTCTTCACTTGAACATCTGAGCGATCCGATGCACTAATCCGGTCGGAGCTGTGCCCGAAACACGAATGACAGACGACCCCACCGTGGGGCGAAATCTGGGTGTGCTCGGGATCTTCTTGGGCGCCCACGTGCTGCTGGCGCTCCTGATGCGTCTAGCCCCAATAATTTCGACGTTGCACGCGTTAGTGACCGTCGCTGTCGGGATCGTAGTGGCGGCGACGCGGCCGCGTCGGATGACGGCATATGTCATCGCCTACATCGGGGGAGCCGAAGTGCTGTGGCGCATGACCTCTGCAGGCATCGCGTGGGAACTTGGAAAGTACGAAGTTTCGATCGTCTTAGCGGTGGCGCTCCTGCGCATGCCGAAGCGTCGCAATGTCACTCTAATTCTTGGATATTTGGGCCTCTTGTTGCCATCAGCGCTCCTCACCGTCGGTACGCTCGAGCTCGAGGATGCGCGACAGCAGCTGAGCTTTAATTTATCGGGGCCAGTCGCACTTACGCTCTGCGTGATCTTCTTCTCAGGTACTCGGCTGGAGACCGCGGACCTCAAGAAGACGTTCTTCGCGTTCATCGCGCCCGTCCTGGGAATTGCTGCGCTCGCCTACCTCTCGACCGCGACTGCTGCGGCGATCGAATTTGCGCGTGCTTCGAACATCGAGACCAGCGGCGGCTTCGGTCCCAATCAAGTCTCGGCAATGCTTGGTCTGGCTCTCCTTTTCTCGATTCTCATCCTGTTCGAACGGAAACTACCGTGGCGAGCGCGAGCTCCGCTCCTGGGGATCGCCGTCATCCTGGCGGCCCAGTCAGCTCTGACGTTCTCACGCGGCGGCATCATTCTCGCGTTTCTCAGTACGATCGCCGCGGTGGTGTACTTGGCGCGCGATGCGCGAGTTCGCGTAACGATCGTCCTCCTCGCGGTACTGTTGTTTGGGGTCGGGAAGTACCTCGTCATACCGAGGCTCGAAGCATTCACCGCTGGAAAGTTGAGCGAACGCTATTCGACCGTGGACCCTAGTGGGCGCAGTCTGCTTGCGGGATACGACCTTCAAATTTTCGAGGCTAACCCGATCATGGGTGTCGGTCCCGGAGTTGCCACTCACATGCGGCAGGAGCTTGGCCATGCAGGTGCCGCTCACACCGAGTACACGCGCATGCTCGCAGAGCACGGGCTCCTCGGCGCGGTCGCAATCCTGATCCTCGTGCTGCTTGGTGTACGCACGTTCTTGGGAGCGAAGACCCTCGGATCCAGAGCGTACGTGATCGCGATGCTTATTTGGTTTGTCGGATTTCTTGCGATCAATGCGATGCGGTTGGTTGCGCCCTGCTTCCTCCTCGGCCTCGCTTGTTCGATCGCGTTCTCGTCGCAACTTCCTCCGAGACCACGATGAGTAAGTTGCTGTACGTCAGCAATTTCCTTTCGCAAGGTCTCAACCGCGGCTACTGCGAGGAACTCGCCGACCGATTGGAGCTTGCCGGTAGTCACGTCATTCGCACTTCGACACGTATGCAACGTTTTGCGCGGCTCGGCGACATGCTGGCGACAACCTGGCGAGCTCGGCGCGGGTATGACCTCGCACTGGTTGACCTCTTCTCTGGCCCTGCCTTCGTGTGGGCAGAGGCGATATGCTTCGAGCTGCAGGCTCTGCGAAAACCGTTTGTCGTGACGCTCCACGGCGGCAATCTGCCTGCCTTTGCGCGGAAGTGGCCCGGCAGGGTTCGTCGACTTCTTCGTTCGGCTAACGCGGTGACCGCACCCTCGGCGTATCTTCGAACCGAACTGGCACCTTATCGAGATGGTATCCTCGGCGTGCGTAACGGTATCGACGTAGCAACCTATTCATCGACCGCCGCTAGGAATGGCGCACGGCTTTTGTGGCTGCGCGCGTTTCACCAAATCTACAACCCGGCACAGGCGGTCGAAGTACTCGGTGACCTGTCGCGCACCGACCCCGATGTCACGCTCACGATGATCGGGCCTGACAAAGGAGACGGATCGCTAGCCGCGACGAAGGCCCTGGCGCGTGAGCTGAACGTCGAACATTGCTTGAACATCGTAGGCGCAGTCCCCAAGGCCGAAGTGCCCGAGTGGCTACGAACAGGCGACATTTTCATCAACACGACGAACGTGGACAACACGCCAATCTCTGTGCTCGAAGCCATGGCTGCTGGGCTCCCGATCGTGAGCACGAATGTCGGCGGGTTACCGTTTCTTCTCGAGCACGAACGAACGGCGCTCCTCGTACCTCCAGCAGATGTAAGGGCGATGACTTCGTCGGTTCGTCGCGTGCTCCACGACGCGCGCCTCCGCGCGAGGCTCGTCGAAGAAGGACACAAACTTGTCCAAGCCTACGACTGGTCGGCTGTGATTCCCGAATGGCAGCGCCTCGTCGAGGGAGTAGCTCTTGCCTAACCTTCTCGATCGCGTCTACGAACGAAGCCCGATCTTCGTGCAGAACGTGATGGCGACCGGCTACGGCCTACGCCAACGAATGATTCGCAACCGGGGTGATTACACTCATTTTTTGAAGGAGCTCGAGCAACGGCAGTGGTGGGATGAAGAGCAGCTCAAGGGTTACCAAGACGCGGCCCTGCGCTCGATCGTCGAATTCGCTGCTCGGGAAGTGCCGTATTACCGAGACCTCTTCAGCAAGCAAAAGATCCGTGCGACCGACATACGGACAGCGGCGGATCTGGTCGAGCTTCCGTTTCTCGACAAGGCAACCGTCCAGGAGCAAGGTGAGCGACTCAGGCCAGATCGTCTCAAACTGAACGCGCTCGGGCAGACCACGGGTGGTACGACAGGGCGACCTGTTCCGTACTGGGTGACGCCGTCGGCGATCCAATTCAACTACGCGACATTTGAAACGCGGTGTCGTCGGTGGGCGAGTGTGAAGTTTGGCGACCGCCTCGTGAGCATCAACGGAAAGCCAATCGTTCCGATGAGCCAAGTGGGCCCGCCGTACTGGCGCCACAACCTCGCATTCAATCAACTCTACATTTCCGCGTATCATCTCTCGGACGCGAACCTCCCAGCGATCGTGGATCGCATGGCGAAGTTCGGACCTCGCATGATCGTCGCATATGTCTCTGCGATTCATCGGATCGCGCGATTCATGCTCGACACGAAACGCGAACAAGAGGTGCGCCCGCAGTCGATCTTGGTGAGCTCCGAGACGCTCTTCGACTGGCAACGAGCGGATATCGAGCGTGCGTTCGGTTGCAAGGTCTTCAACGGCTACTCGTTGGGCGAGCCGGTCTGCTTTATTTCGGAGTGCTCCGAGGGCGGGATGCATGTGAGCGCCGAGTACGGAGTTGTCGAGTACATCGAGAGCGACGGTGGGCACGAGATCGTAGCCACCGGACTCATCAATCGCGCGATGCCCCTGCTTCGCTATCGAACGGGCGACCGAGGAACTCCGGGCGACGGGACGCGCTGCTCGTGTGGACGAGGCCTGGCCACAGTAGGACCGATTGCTGGCCGGGTTGACGAGATGGTCGTGACGCCTGAAGGCTCGACGGTAGGTCCAGCCTCGCTAAGTCTCGCGTTTCAATCGGTACAGAACCTCCGTGAATCGCAGATCGTTCAAGATATCCCGGATCGGATCACGCTCTACCTAGCCGTCGCATCGAACTACATTCCAGCCAACGAGGCCTTTCTTCTCAAAGAGCTTCGCAAGCGGTTGGGCAACACCATCAGCATTGATTTGAATTACGTCGACGCCGTACCCCGAACGGTGAGCGGTAAGCAGCGGCTCGTGGTCTCGAAGCTCAAGGGCCGAAAATGAGATCGAAGAGCGACAACCGGAGCAAGAGGTTGTTCGATATTGGAGTCGCGGGTGCACTGTTGCTCGTGTCGTCGCCCGCGATCGCGTTGTTAGCTGCCGTCGTTAGGCTCGATTCGAAGGGGCCAGCGTTGTTCTTTCATTCTCGTGTCGGTCGAGGACAACGGCCCATTCGCGTCGCCAAGCTTCGGACAATGGTGAACAACGCCGAGCACACGGGTTCGGCCATCACGGCTGCGAGAGATCCGAGAGTTACGCGAGCCGGAAAGTTTCTTCGTCGGACGAAGCTCGACGAATTGCCCCAGCTCTGGAACGTCCTCAAAGGTGACATGACCATCGTGGGCCCTCGACCAGAGGTTGCTCGTTACATCGGTCACTACAAACCCGAATGGCTCCGGTTGTTGGAGGTGCGACCGGGCCTCACGGATCTTGCATCTCTCACGTTTCGCGACGAGGAATCGATCCTGGCCTTGGCCCAGGACCGCGAACGTGCATACCTTGAAGTTGTGATGCCTCTCAAGTTGCGGCTCGCACTAGAGGGACTCGACCAATCGTTACTTGCCGATCTTGGCGTGCTCTTAAAGACTGTCCTGTCAGTTCTCGGACTGCGGGATCCGCGTGCCGAAGAAGCGCTCTCGCTAGCGCGTCGTGAAATCGCGCTTCTCAATTCGAAGATGGTGATCAGATGAACGTTCCATTTTTTCGCCCGTCACTCACCGAGGAGGAGATCTCCGCGGTAACTGATTGCCTCCGGTCCGGCTGGCTAACCACCGGCCCGATCACACGCGATTTCGAGACACGTTTTGCCGAGTTCGTCGGCGCTCGATACGCCGTCGCCGTGAACTCATGCACTGCAGCGCTTCACCTGGCCCTCGAGGCGATCGGTCTCCAGCGGGGTGATCTGGTCGCCGTACCAACGATGACTTTCGCCGCCACGGCTGAGGTCGTTCGCTACTTCGATGCGGTTCCGGTCTTTGTCGATTGCGATGAAGAGACGATGTGCATTTCGCCAGCGGCCTTACGTCGAACGCTCGAATCGCTCGCAGCATCCACTGCAGTTGCCGGCCTTAAGCCACCCTACGGCAGAGTCCGAGCGGTGATTCCGATGCACTACGGCGGTCAGATGGTCGACGTCGCCGCGATTCGGGCAATCGCCGCGGAGTTCCAGCTTGCGGTGATTGAAGATGCAGCGCACACATTGCCGGCTCGGTTTCGCGAGAACGATACCTCGCGCTGGCAGAACGTCGGAACAACCGGCGACATCACCTGCTTCTCGTTCTACGCAAACAAGTGCATCACCACGGGTGAAGGCGGCATGGCCGTCACCGACAACGAGGAGTACGCCGAGCGTATGCGCCTCATGTCGCTGCACGGGATGTCCAAGGATGCGTGGAAGCGGTACACGTCTTCGGGCAGTTGGTACTACGAGGTGGTAGCTCCGGGCTTCAAGTACAACCTGACGGACATCGCATCCGCACTTGGACGTGCGCA
>JANXOP010000296.1 GCA_025357755.1 Kofleriaceae bacterium
GGTCGCCGAGCAGGCACTCAGCGACCTGCGAGGCGTTGATGTCTAGCCGCTTCGCACGCGCGTAGAGGTCGCTGTTGATCGTGAGGCTGACGGTCTGCTTGGCCGCTTTGAGGTCGTACGGCGGTGAACGCATGATGGCACCCGTGTGTTGAATACCAACCGCTATTCCTTCGGCGCCGGACCCCAGTCGACGCCCGTGGCGGAGCCGCTGTAGATCTTCGTCGCCTTGCCCGAACCATCTGCATTCGAGATGTAGATGCCCTGGCCCTGACGCGCGTACGCGATCACGCGGCCGTTCGGCGAGAACGAGGGTTCCTCGTTGTTGCCCTCGTTCTGCGTGACGCGAACGATGTTCTTCGTATCGATGTCGAGCGCGACGATGTCGTAGGTGCCGCCATCGCGCGTGGTGTACGCGATGATGTGCTTGCCCGCCTTCGGCGACCACGTCGGCGTGGTGTTGTAGCTGCCGTTGAACGAGACCTGCTTCGGGCTCCCGCCACCCGCGGGCACCGTGAAGATCTGCGGGCCACCGTTGCGATCGCTGACGAACGCGATCGTGGAGCCATCGGGCGACCACGCCGGCGAGGTATCGATCGATTTGTCATTCGTGAGCCGGCGAACGATCGCACCGTCGCTCGCGTTGATCACGTAGATCTCGGGGTTGCCGTCCTTGGACAGCGTGACCGCGAGCTTGGAACCATCCGGGCTCCACGAGGCGCCCGTGTTCATGCCCTTCTGACCGCTGACCTTCCTGGGTCGCGAGCCGTTCGGCGCGCCGACATAAAGGTCGGGGTTGTTGCGCATGAACGAGGTGTAGGCGATCTCGCCGCCGCTCGGCGACCACGCCGGGAGGATGTTCGTCGAGCTGTTGTGCGAGACGACGAAGGCGTTCTGGCCATCGAAGTCCATCGCCATGATGGTGCTCGTGCCCTTGCCCTTCGCGGTGAACGCGATCTGCGAGCCGAAGAACCCGGCCTCTTGCGTGTAATACTTCACGACCTCGTTGCACCAGCGGTGCACGAGCTGGCGCGTCGAAGAACCGCTGCGCTTGTACGTCTTGGTCAGCGTGGCGGTGGTCCCCTTCGAGACCTCGTAGAGCCGGAATTCGATCGCATCGGGCGTGACGTGATACTTTACGACGCCGAACGCGCCGACGTCTTTCCACTTTTGCGGATCGATGCCGAGCGCTTCGGTCTTGAGATCCGCGAGGAACGAGGCGGGATCGAGGACCTTGAACACGCCCGCGAGCGCGAGGTCACCGGACTCGACGGTCGCGACCTCCTTCGAGACCGCGTCGCCTTCGGGTGCGAGTGGCGTGGCGAGCGGATACAGCCCGCGCTTGGCGCCGTTGACGTCGATCACGACGCCATCGCTTGCAGGCTGAGCGCTCGCGCTCGCCGATGCGACGACGAGCGCCGAGAAAGCTAGCTGGCTGATTTTGGATCGAAGCGAATGCATATCCATCGGGTCACGGCCCCCTTCTGGTTCTCGGGCACAGGAATGGGGTTGTCGTTGCGTAGCTTCTTCACCGCGTCGATCGCGTGTTCGGCCGCCTGGTCGAGATCCGGACTCCCGCTCTTCTCTTTGACCTTGGTGTCGACGATCTTGCCATCGGGCGTGATGTGAAAGCACCCCACGGGGATGCCATTCGCCTCGGAGATCTCCGGAAGGGTGAAGTTGTCGTGGATGTCCTTTGCGAAGCCCTGCCAGTACGGATCGCCCTTGGTGATCGGCGCCCAGCCTTCTTCGCTGCCATTGAAGGCGCCCGGCTCGGTCACCGGCTTACCGGTCGGGTTGTCGTCGTCGTCCGTCCGCTTGAAGTTCTTGAACGGGTCCTTCGGATCGACCTCCGCGACGACCGTCTTCTCTTTCTTGGGGACGCAGCGCGAGTCCTTGCACTTCTCGTCGGGCTTGCAGTCCGCGTCGGCCTTGCAGCCTTCGACCGGCTTGGCCTTGTCGTCGTGCGTGATCGTGTCTTCTTTTTTCGGCTCGGGCTGCGACGTCTTTTTTTGCGGCTGCTTCTGCGGCGTCTTCTTGTAGGCGATCGAGGCTTCGATCGACTCCATGTCGTCGAGCTTGATCTTCGGCGTGTCGACTTGCTCGGTCAAAAACAGCACCGGCAAGAACAAGGACGCCGTCACCACCACGGCGCCGAGCACCGAGATCGTGTGGATCTCACCGTTCTTGAACGACATACCTACTTAGACGGCGGAGTGACCGCGATGTTCTTGTCGAGATCCGCGAGATCGAGGACCTCGGTGGGGTTCGTGAGCATCATCACCCGCGTAACCCCTGCGTTTTTCGCCACCGCCATCGCCGTGACGACGCGCCCGTACAGGAGGCTCGTGTCGGCCTCGATGTACAGCGAGCTGTCTTTTTTGACCTTCTCGTTGGTCTTGAGCTTGGCCTCGAGCTCGGTCCAGTTGACCTGGGTGCCGCCGAGATAGATCTTGTCGTCCTTCGCGATCGAGAGCACGAGCTTGCCCTCGGGATCCTCGACGTTCTGCGCGGTCACCTGCGGTAGCTCGAGGCTGACGCCGGTGTTCATCATCGGTGCCGTGATCATGAAGATGATCAGCAGCACCAGCATCACGTCGACCATCGGCGTGATGTTGATCTCCGCGTTGAGCTCGTCGCCTCCGCGACTGTTGAACGACATCCTGTTACCTCAGGAAGTGACGCTTGATGATGTTGAGATAGTCCTGCTCGAACATCTCCATCTCCGAGCGCAGGACGCGAATACGCCGCTGGAAGTAGTTGTATGCCATCACGGCTGGGATCGCGGCGATCAGGCCGACGGCGGTGGCGAACAGGGCTTCCGCGATGTGAGGACCGACCGTCTTTAGCGATGCGGCCGACGAGCTCTTCTTCGGATCGGCGATGTCGACGAACGCGAACAAGATGCCCATGACCGTGCCGAACAGGCCGATGAATGGAGCGGCAGACGCGGTGGTCGCGAGGAACGGCGTCATCGATTCGAGCCGCGTCGCCTCGACGGTCTGTGCGCGCTTGAGGGCGCGCTCGATGTTCGCGAGGTTGCCTTCGCGATCATCCTTGAGCTGTGGATCGGAGTGGAGCTTCGCGAGCTCGGTGTAGCCGGCGACGAACATCTGCGAGATCGGGCTGTTCCGCAGCGCCTGCGCTTGCTTGTAGATCTGCTCGATGTCGCGCGACTTCCAGAACGACTCCAGGAACTGGGCGGACTCGCCCGACGCGCGCCCGATGTACATGCGCTTGTAGATGATGATGTAGACGCCGATGACGAACATCAACGCCAGGAGGACCATCACCCCTTTGACAATCCAGTGGGACTTGTCGAAGAGGTCTGGAATATCGAGTGTAGCGGCGAGCGACCACGCCGCGTGAGTGGGCGAAAACCCTGGCATAATCGTCGCGGAAGGCAGTAACACGCGAAATGCTCGTCGGTCAAATGACTCCTGCCGCCCACACCCGACTGGGTGTGGTGTGGAAATGCCTCGCGGTGTGTCTGCTGGTTAACGCCTGCACCACCGTCGACGGTGGCGCGGTCGAGCTTTCGTGGAAGTTACGGCCCGCCAGCGGCTCCACGAACATCTTCGTGGACTGCGACAGCCAGATCGTGGGTACGAATCCCGTGACCCGGGTTCGACTCGACTGGCAAGTCGGTGAGACGACGGGCTTTGCCTCGTGGCAATGCACGGATTATCACGGGGTCACGGGGTTCGATCTGCCCGTCGGAACCGCCTCGCTCTCGGTCAAGCCCGAATGCGCGACCGGAGCCGCGACGACGAACACGTACACCGCGCCTGCTCCCGAGCAACGCGCCGTGATCGTTGGGAACACGATCAGCCTTGGCGCCGTCGAGCTGATCGTCGAGATCGGCACCGATTCGAGCAGCGTGAATCGCTGCACCGAGCAGCCCTGCATCTGCCAATAGGGTCACAACCGAGGCTGGCGCGATTGTTGCCTTTGTTCGACCTTGAAGAGATCTTGGGTCGCGACGTCAAACACGCGACTCGCTTAATTCAGGGGACATACCAATGAAGAAACTTGCCTTGTTTAGTCTGATTGTCGCGGTCGCCAGCCAAGCCACTGGTTGCGTGATCTCGTCGGGTAGCGACACCAGCAACGGCTACATCACCGCCTCGTGGAAGATGACCAACATCGCCAAGGCGACGCTCGACTGCCCCGCGGGCTTCGACACCGCCGCGCTGTACTCGCAAGAGATCGACACGAACTTCGCTGCGGTCGGCAACCCGATCATCGACCTGTTCAACTGCTCGGACTTCACGGGCCAGAGCGCTGCGCTGAACCCGACCACCTACTACAGCTGGATCACGATCGCGACCGACAACAACGCCGCGCAGTACGCGTCGAGCACGTCGGCCTTCATCGATCTGACCACCAACGACAAGAGCTACAGCGCCGAGATCGTCGAGGACGGCGGGTACTTCCAGATGCAATGGCAGCTCACGGCCGGCGGCCTGCCGACCTCGTGCGCGGAGCAGACCCGCGTCGACGGCATCGAATCGATCGGCACCGATGTCTCGAATTCGCAGAACTTCGCGAGCGACATCTTCCCGTGTGCCGATCACGTCGGCATCACGGCGGGCTACGCGGCGGCCACGTACACCGTGAGTGTCGATGCCATCAACGCGAACATGCAGGCGATCGGCAACCCCGTGACCTTGACCAACAAGACCATCACGGCGCCGAACAACATCACCAACCTCGGCACGGTCACGCTGCCGCTCGACTGATCGCCGGTCACGAGGACGACACCACGGAGCAGCGCCCGCCTCGTGCGGGCGTTTCGCCAATTCGGGATACGATGCCGTCATGATCCTGGTTCATGGTGGTGTGGGTCGCGTCGCTCCCGATCGACTCGAACGTGTTCGTGCTGGGCTGCGCGCTGCCGCGGCAGCGGGTCAGAACTTGATCGAACGCGGCGCGACCGCGCTCGACGCCGTCGTCGCTGCGGTGCGCACCCTCGAAGATGATCCCGAGTTCGGCGCCGGCTTCGGATCGGCGCTCACGCGCGACGGCACGGTCGAGACCTGCGCCTCGGTGATGGACGGGACCAAGCGCCGTGCCGGTGCGGTCGCGGCGGTGCCGGATCTCGCCGCGCCGGTGATCGTCGCGCGCGCGATCCTCGAGCGCGGCGAACAGGTCGTGATGGCGGGTGCCGGCGCGATGCGGTTCGCGCAGGAGATCGGGTTCGCACCGGCGGCGGCGAGCTCGCTCGTCACGCCTCACGCCCAGCAAGCGCTGCGCGACGTCCTCGCCACCGGCGGCAAAGCATCGACCGATGGTGGTGGTGTCGGGGCGGTCGCGCGCGACAAGGCCGGCCACTTCGCAGCGGCCACCTCGACGGGCGGCACGATCGGCCGGCGCTCGGGCTGCGTCGACGATGCGTCGATTCCAGGTGTCGGGACGTGGGCCGACGAGACCGTCGCGGTGTCGACCTCTGGCGGCGAATCGCTGTTCCGGATCGCGCTCGCCCACAACATCGCGCTGCGGGTCAGCAAGGGCGAATCGCAGCGCAGCGCGACCAAGCACGCGCTGCAGGAGCTCAAGGAGCTGATGCCGAACGTGTTCGCAGGCGCGATCGCGGTCGACAAGAATAGCTGGTCGGCCCTGCAGATCGGGCCCGCGATGCCGTGCGCGTGGATCGACGAGTCCGGTCCAAACGAAGCGATCGGATTCGAGCTGTGAGGCGCGGCCTGCTCGGCGTCGTTCCCCTCCTGCTCGTCGCATGCAGTGGCGGTGGCAGTTCGGGCTCCGATGACACCGGCACCAGCGACGCACCACTCGCGCGCTGTGGCGATGGCCACGTCGACGCCAACGAAGAGTGCGACGACGGCAACACCATCGCGGGCGATGGCTGCACGCTGTGCATGATCGACGGGCAACGCACCGCCGCGATCGATGCGACGTGGATGTTGAGGACCGCCGCGGGCACCACCGCCGCCTGCCCGCCGAGTTTCAAACCGCGGCGGTGATCTCGACGCCGCTGACCGGTACACCGGTGATCGATCTGTTCGACTGCAGCGCGGACATGGGCACCACGGCGGAGCTGCCGGCAGCGATGTACACGGCGCGGGTCGCGATCACGAACGCGACGATGAGCCAGGCGTTCTCGACCTCGCTCGCGCAACCGATCGATCTCTCCGATGCGACGAACAAACCGCTCGCGGCCTCGTTCGTGACCGATGGCGGCTACTTCCAGCTCGCGTGGAAGCTCGTCAAGATGTCGGATCCCGCGACCGAGGTTCCGTGCAGCGCGGTCAGCGACATGTCGCGCATCAAGGTGCTCGCCTCGAACCCGGATCCGTCGCTCTCGGCGAGCACGTCGTTCCCGTGCGACGGCGGGAGCACGGTGACCTCGGCGTTCATCGCCGGGACATACACCGTCACGATCTCCGCGCTCACGAACCTGTTCGCGAACAAGGGCAGTGCACCCGCGCTGACCGGGCAGGTCGTCACCGCACCCGATGGCCTCACCGACCTCGGCACCGTCACGATACCTATCTCCGGGTTGTGATCCTGCGTGTGCTAAGGTTCGAGCGTGAGTGATCGTCGACGAGGAACAGGCTTCGATACGAGCCAATTGCGGATCACGCGCGGTGCGCTGATCATCGCCGGCCTCCAGCTCGGCGTCTCGCTGGTGTTCCTGCTGGTCGACAAGCAGACCCAGGCGACCTTGGCCGAGTACCTCGTGGCGTCGCCGAGCAACGTGTTCGGTCACTACCGGGTGTGGACCCTCGTCACGAGCCCGTTCCTCGAGACCGAGTTCCTGTCGCTGCTGCTCGGCCTGTTCATGCTTTGGATGTTCGTACCGACGCTCGAGCGGTTCTGGGGGACGCCGCGGTTCTATCGGTTCGTCGCGATCACCTCGATCGCCGGCACGGTCGTCGGCGTGCTCGTCGGCCAGCTCCTCCATCGCGACTTTCCGATCTTGGGTCTGTCGCCGTTCACGTTCGCGGCGGTCGTCGCGTTCGGCGTGATCTATGCCCGTCAGCCGGTCCGGTTCTTCGGTGTGCTCCCGCTGACCGGGCGGCAGATGATGTACGGCTTCATCGGCTTTTTGATGTTGTTCGTCGTTCTTCAGGGCCTGTGGGAGAAGGGTGCTTCGTACGCCGCGGCGATGGTCGCGGCCGCGATCATGACGTCGAAGTCGCTGAGCCCCGGGCTCGCATGGAAGCGCTGGCGGATCGCGCGCGCTCGCGCACGGCTCAGCGTGATCGAAGGTGGCGCTCCGAAACCTGGTAGGCCGAGCTCGCCGCGCAAGAAGTCCGACGAGCGCTACCTGAACTAGGGGCACTCTGCCGTGGTACGGTGGGGGTGATGGAAGGCGACGATCCGCAGTTCGAGACTGGCACGGGCATGACGACCATGTTCGAGGGCGAATGGGCCACCGTTCGCCGGATGCGGAAGGGCAAGCTCGTCGTCACGAGCGGTGCCGATACGGGCAAGGAGATCGAGATCTCCAAGCCGCGCGTCACGGGCGGCCGCAGCATCATCGGCGACCTGGTCATCAACGATAAGGCCGTCTCCGGGACGCACTTCGAAGTCTCCGCACGCGACGACGGCTACCGCCTCCGCGATCTCAACTCGCGCAACGGTGTGTTCGTCGGCGACCTCCGGATCCGCGAAGTGTTCCTGCGCCCCGGCACCACGTTCCGGATCGGCCACACGAACATCCAGTTCCAGTCGACCCAGGATGTCGTCGAGATCGAGCTGTCGAAGAAGGATCGCTTCGACATGATGCTCGGTGCCTCGCCGGCGATGCGCGAGATCTTCGCGCACCTCGAGAAGGTCGCACCGAGCGAGCTCACCTGCTTGATCACCGGCGAGACCGGCACCGGCAAGGAGATGGTCGCGCGCGCGCTCCACAATGCATCGGGCCGGAAGAACAAACCGTTCGTCGTGCTCGATTGCGGATCGATCCCGCGCGAGCTGATCGAGTCGACGCTGTTCGGCCACGAAAAGGGCAGCTTCAC
>JANXOP010000382.1 GCA_025357755.1 Kofleriaceae bacterium
GAAGCTCGATCAAGAGAAGTACGCGCACTGGATCAAGGTCGGCGCACAGCCGTCCGGTACGCTCAAGTCGATCGTGCTCCGCACCGCTCGTACGGCTCCGAAAGCCGTTGCTCCGAAGGCCGCGTAGCTCGTGGCTGAAAACGCCGCAGGCCCGGATCTCGCCGAGCTCATCCGCTATCTCGCGGTGAACCTCGTCGACAAGCCCGATGAGGTTCACGTGGAGCTCGTCGAAGAGCGCTCCGCGAACGTCTACGAGCTCGAAGTTGCCGAGTCCGATCTCGGCAAGGTGATCGGTCGCGGCGGCAAGACCGCCCGCGCGCTGCGCACGGTCGTTCAGGCGATCACGCCGCGCGACCGCAAGCGCACGCTCGTCGAAATCCTCGAATAACAGCTCCGTCGTGGCTGCCCCGGTCCGCATCGAAATAGGCGGTGTCGCGAGGGCACACGGCATCCGAGGCGAGGTCGTGGTGTTTACCCACGACCCCGATTCGGAGACGCTCGGCGACGTCGAGACCTGCTTCGTCGGCGGGGTCGAGCGCAAGATCGTAAAGGCCCGCAACACCCACAAGGGGTGGCTCGTCGGCTTCGAGGGCGTCGGTTCGCGCAACGACGCGGAGCTCCTCAAGGGCAAGCCCGTGGAGGTGTTTCGCGCTCAGCTCGAGCTCGACGAGAGTGATGTCCTGCTCTCCGACATGATCGGCTGCACCGCGCAGACGCCCGATGGCACGTCCTGGGGCACGATCGCCGAGATCCAGCGCGGCGCCTTTCAAGATCTGCTCGTCATCCACCACGGTGACATCGAGCGTCTGCTGCCGCTCGTCGACGACTTCGTGACCGGCGTCGATGTCGAGCACAAGCTCGTGTTCGTCGATCCGCCCGAGGGTTTGCCCGAGAGCAAATTACTACGGAAATGACCGGCGATCTGGCCCCGGTGACCTCCATCAAGTTCACGGTCATCACGATCCTGCCGGAGCTGATCGAGCCCGCCCTGACCGCCGGAGTCGTCGGTCGCGCGAAGCAAGCCGGTACGATCGCGGTCGCGTGCATCTCGCCGCGCGACTTCACGCATGACAAGCACCGCACCGTCGATGACTCGCCCTACGGCGGTGGTCCGGGCATGGTGATGAAGCCGGAGCCGCTGATCGCCGCGATCGCGAAGGCTGGGCCCGGTCATCGCATCCTGCTGTCACCTGGTGGCGCGCCGCTCACGCAGGCGCGCGTCCAGGCGCTCGCTGCGAAGGATCACCTCGTGCTCGTGTGCGGGCGTTACGAAGGCGTCGACCAGCGCGTGATCGATGCCGCGATCGACGAAGAAATCTCACTCGGTGATTACGTGCTCTCGGGCGGCGAGCTCGGGGCGCTCGTGATCATCGATGCGGTGTCGCGGCTGATCCCCGGCGTGCTCGGCGATCAGACCTCCGCTGACGACGAATCGTTCTCCGCCGGGCTGATCGAATATCCGCAGTACACGCGTCCGCTCGAGCTCGATGGCCGTGCGGTACCCGCCGTCTTGGCCGGTGGTAACCACGCCGCGATCGCCATGTGGCGGCGCCAGCAAGCGATGCAGCGCACCGCGGCGCGGCGGCCGGATCTCTGGCGATCGTTTCGCCAGACCAAGGCCGATCTCGAATCGTTTCCCCCGCTCGCATCGCGCACGCACCTCGCGCTCGTCCATCACCCCGTCGTCGATCGCACCGGCAAGGTGATCACCACAGCGCTGACCAACTTCGACATCCACGATCTCGCGCGCTCGTCGATGACGTACGGCCTCGCCGCGCTGCACCTGATCACGCCTGTCACCTCACAACGCGACAAGGCCGAGCATATCGCGCGCTTGTGGATGGGCGACGATCAGGGCGAGCATCGCGCGCGCGCCCTCCAGCTCGTCCGCACCGCGGAGTCGATCGAGACGGTGCTCGCGGCGATCACGGCCGAGTATGGCCAGGCGCCGCGGGTGGTCGCGACCTCGGCCAAGGCGAGCTCCTTTCCAGGCGCCGAACGCAGGATCCCGGCCGAAATGGTCGCGGAAGGTGCGCTCGACCCGGCTCCGATGCTGGTCCTGCTCGGGAGTGGCTGGGGCTTGGCGGATGCGCTGATTCCTTCGGTATCTCGGGTCCTTACGCCGATCGAAGGTGCGACAGACTGGAACCACCTCTCGGTCCGATCGGCAGGAGCGGTTCTCCTCGACCGACTCTTCGGCCGTGTGTCTTGACGGGCACTGCCTTTCTCCCGTAGAAACCACCCTCCAATCGGCCTGTTAAGTAGCAGGCCGAGAGGACCGAAAGACCTTTCCCAATGGAAGTCGCCATGAGTGCCCAGCGGATTCTCGAATCGATCGACAAGAGCCAGCGTCGTCAGGCAGCTCTGCCTGAGTTCCGTGCCGGCGACTCGATCAAAGTGTGGGCGAAGATTCGCGAAGGCGAGAAGACTCGTCTGCAGGCGTTCGAAGGCGTTTGCATCCGTCGCGTCTCCAAAGGCGCGCGCTCGACCTTCACCGTCCGCAAGATCTCGTACGGCGTCGGCGTCGAGAGGATCTTCCCCGACCACTCGCCGAACATCGACAAGATCGAAGTGATCCAGCGCGGCAAGGTCAACCAGTCGCGCCTGTACTACTTGCGTGACCTCTCCGGTAAGGCCGCTCGTATCAAGGAGCGCGACGGTAGCTACGAGAAGCCGCCGGAAGAAGTCGTTGCCGAGCCCGCCGAAGGCGCCGAGCCGGCCGCGGCCGCGCCGGTCGTCGTGCAGAAGCCGAAGAAGCCGCGCAAGCCCGACAAGAAGAAGTAGTTCCTCCTCGGAGAAACCCGAAGGCTCGGTCCCGCGACCGGGCTTTTTTCGTTCCGGAGCTCGAAGCAACATGGTTGTCCGAAAACCGGACAGCGTGATCGTCAGAGCCGCCTGGTACGCCCGAGCGATGGCGACAACGATCGAGACCGGCGCGAAGAACGAGGACCGCGCGAGCGCGTTTCTCGAGGACCTCGGCTACTGCATCCTCGAGCGAAACTTCAAGACCCGGCTCGGCGAGCTCGATGTCATCGCGCGCGATGGCGAGGTCCTGGTCTTCGTCGAGGTTCGGAGCCGGACGACGGGATCGTTCGGCCACGCGGCCGAGAGCGTGAACCACGTCAAGCAGGGGAGGGTCGCGAGGATGGCCGCGATCTATATCGGCTGGCGCCGGCCGATCTTTGAGCGTGCTCGGTTCGACGTCCTGGCGATCACCGCACGCGCGATCGACCACATCACCGACGCGTGGCGGCTCTGAGCCAAATGCTCCTGCGCCGAAACTAGAAACGGCCGCACGAGGCGGCCGGTCTTCCTGTGAGGAGCGCTAGGCTACTTGCAGAGCGGGTACTGCGAGTTGCCCGAGCGACCCGAGAGGTTGCAACACGCGTTCGAGCTGTTCGCCGCGTCGCAGGCCTGCGGCTCGACGAGCTGACCGGAATCCGGGATGACCACGTAGTCTTTGCAGATACAGAACTTCCGGCAGCAGAACGGACCGACGGTCACGGCGACACCGCACGTGAAGCCGAGCGTGCACGGCGACTCGGGGACGCGATCGCAATCGCTGTCGGCCGAGCACTCGGCCGTGCAGAGACCCGCGTTGCCGGCGGGATAGACCGAGCCAGGCGGCAGCTCGCGGCCGAGCGGCTCGCGGAGGCACGTGCGCGACACGCAGTCGAGAGAGGGCGAGGCGACGACGACTTCCGACGGAGCCGGAGTCTCGCTGCCGAGGTCACAGATGCGCCCGACGGGATTGCTCGTGCATGCGCCCACAGCGGAGAGCAGCGCGAAGCCCAGGACAAGGAAGTGACGGGGCGAAATCATCGGAGGCGATAATAGAGAGCCTGATGGTGCAGTCAAGCGGGCCGCCCTGGTCATGAGCGTTAGTGACAAGAGGGGGCGCGATCCGTTGCGCGGGCGAATGCGCAACCATTGGGTGTTTCGGGGTGTCCCCTTGGCTTGACACATCCCCGCGGCGCAACGATTATTTCGCCGCTCCAGCTATTCGGCTGCGGGCGCTCTGGAGGAGCACTGATGCACCTGCTTCGTAACGCGTCCCTAGCCGCACTGGCTGTCGTTTTCGCCTCGGCGACTGCGCATGCCGATCCAAAGAAGGCACCCGCGAAGGGTGGCGACATGGAGTTCGAGCCCGAGAGCGCGGCTTCCACGCCGCCCTCGAAGACCCTCGAGCGCGCGATCAAGCTCTACGACAAGAAGGACTACTTCTCGGCCTCGATCGAGCTCAAGAAAGTGCTCGACGGCGAGAGCGGCGACGACGCGAAGAACAAGCAACGTGCCGAGTTCTTCATGGGGAAGACCCTCTATCAGATGGGCTTCTACGCCGGTTCGATGGCGTACTTCGACAAGATCGTCCAGGCCGGCGACAACCACACCTACCATGGTGCGGCGCTCAAGTGGCTTGCCGCTCTCTCGCGCGTCCTGCCGGAGAGCTCGGGCATTCTCGAGAAGATCGGATCGTACGATCCTGCCGCGCTGAACGACCCGTCGCTCACGTCGGTGAAGGACGAGCTGTTGTTCTTGCTCGGTCGCCACTTCTACAAGCACGGCGATTTCGACAAGGCGACCGCGCTGTTCCAGCAGGTCAATCGCCAGTCGGCGTTCTTCATCAAGGCGAAGTTCTTCGAGGGCGTCACGTACGTCCGCAAGTACGAGGGCAAGCCGGCCGTCGATGCCTTCAAGGACATCCTGATCATCGGGGAAGAGCGCCCCGCGGCGTACACCGCCGACGATATCGACAACTATCGCGAGCTCGCGCAGCTCCAGATGGCGCGCGTCTTCTACTCGACCCAGCAGTTCGACACGTCGATCAAGTACTTCGAGAAGCTGCCGCAGGATTCGGCCGACTGGGCCGAGTCGCTGTTCGAAGCTTCCTGGGCGTACTTCATGAAGACGCTCAACTCGAAGGCGCTCGGTAACATTCACACCCTGAATGCTCCCTACTTCGAGAACCAGTACTACCCGGAGGCGGTGCTGCTTCGCGCCGTCATCTACTTCAAGTACTGCCTCTACGACCAGGCCGATGAAGCGATCCAGGACTTCAACGACAAGTACGGCCCGCTCACGAAGAACTTGAAGGACATCGTCGCGAAGTATGACGACAACGCCGAGTTCTACGAGTACGTGAAGAAGGTCAAGGCGAGCAAGGCGGGCCTCGACGAGAAGACCCAGCGCCTCGTCATGAGCGTGCTGAACGACAAGACGCTCCTCAAGAGCTTCGCGTGGGTCGACGAGCTCAACCACGAGCTGGACATGCTGACCAAGTCCGACAAGGCGTGGCAGACCACTCAGGTCGCCGCCGAAGTCCTCCAGGAGCTCACGGTCCAGCAGTCGGTCGCCGCCGGCGATGCCGGTAAGGTCGCTCGCGATCGCGTCGATCGTCTATCCCGCGAGCTGGGTGCACTGGCTCGCGACGGTACGAAGATCAAATACGAAATCTTGGAAGCCAAGGGCAACAAGATCAGTGCTGACGCTGTCGGTGCTCGTGTCTCTTCCGAGCATAAGGAAGAACCGATTATTATTGACGACGAGCACTTTCAGTGGAAATTTGATGGCGAGTACTGGAAGGACGAGCTGGGTTATTACCGGTTCAAGATTCGGTCTCGCTGTCCCAAGCAGTAGTTAAAACTAGGTCCGTCGGCTCCATCGCCTCGCCCAACCTGACGATGATGACGACTGCTCTACATGAAGGCATCCCGACTCGCGAGCCACGTTGGTTCACGGGATCGGGCTTCCTGCGTTCGTCACCACTGTCAGCACTTGTCGGCTCGCCCTCGTCTCGCCGCTGTGTTGTAGTCCCGCCGGGGAAAAAGGAACCGCTATGTCCAGATTGAAGCTCGCGTTCGTAGCCACGCTGCTGCTCACCAGCAGCGCGTGGGCCGACTCCAAGTACAAGCGAAACCAGGACGTCAAAGTCGACGTCCACCTGTCCGACAAGGTCAAGCCCATCCAGGCCAAGCCCCAGGACAAGTCCGAGTTCAAGCCCGAGCTCACGGCCGATGCCGTGCTCTCGATCGAGGGCTTGGTCTCGAACATCCGCAACGAGCAGGAACAGATCCTTGCTCAGTTGATCGATCAGACCCCCGATAGCGAAGTCGAGGAGAAGTCGGACTACTACTTCCGCCTCGGCGAGCTCTACGCGAAGCAGCAGCGCTTGTTCCGCCTCAAAGCGGCCGAGCTCTCGATCGCGGTCGACAAGGCGAAGACCCCACAAGCCAAGGCCCAGGCGCAGGCCGCGGCGAACAAGTCGGCAGAGACGGCGAAGCAGTACCTGCTCAAGGCCGTGAAGACCTACAAGGGGCTCACCGACAACGACGCGTTCCGCAACTATCCGAAGATGGATATGGCGCTCTTCTACTACGGGTACACGCTGCAGGGCGGCAAGTACATGAAGGAGGCGCGAGCGGTCTACGACAAGCTGCTCAAGAACTATCCGAACTCGAAGTACGTCCCCGAGGCGCACCTCGCGTTTGCGGATTACTTCTTCGAAGCTGGCCAGCTCGACGACGCCGAGGCCCGCTACAAGATGGTCCTCAAGTTCCCGAAGTCGTCGGCGTACTGGTACGCGATGTACAAGATGGGTTGGATCCATCTCAACAAGCAGCGCTACCAGGACGCGCTCGAGACGTTCTTCCAGGTCGCCAACGCGACCAAGAACGACAAGAAGCAGGAAGTCCTCAACCGCGCTTCGAAGAAGGACTTCGTCCGCGCCTACGCCGAGATCGGCAAGGCCGACCAGGCGTTCAACGCCTTCAAGCGCGTCGATGCGAACTTCGCGTTCGACATGCTCGAGATCCTCGCCGACCTCTATCTCGGCCAGGGCAAGAGCGACAAGGCGATCTACACGTATCGCGATCTCATGAAGCGCGCGCCGACGAACAAGAATGTCTGCCTCTGGCAGTACAACGTCGCGCACGCGTCCCTCTCGATGGCCGGCGCGGGTAACGCTGACAAGGTCGCCGAGATCGAGAACCTCGTGAAGCTCTACGGCGTGCTCAAGCCCAAGAAGGTCCTTCCGGCCGCCGAGGCACAGGAGTGCCATGACAACGCCGCCGCGATGTCGGGCGAGCTCGCGCGCGCGTACCACTCGGAATCGGCGAAGACCAAGAACCCGGAGACGCTCGGCTACGCCGAGAAGCTCTACCGCGTGTACCTCGAGGTGTTCCCGGACGCCGAGGACTACTCGCAGACCCAGTACTTCTACGCCGAGCTCCTGTGGAGCCGCGCGGAGTCGGAGAAGCAACCGCGGCTCCAGACCGAGCTGTGGGAGAACGCGGCCGTCGCGTTCACCGATGTCGTCAAGACCGGCAAGGTCGATCCGAAGCTGATGAAGGAATCGGCGTACGCCGCCGTGCTCGGCTGGAAGAACGCCCTCAACGTCGACCCGCGCGTCAAGCAGCAGGTCGCGGACGAGGATACGAAGGATCAGACCAAGAAGCCCGAGCCCAAGCCGATCCCCGAGCGCGAGCAGAAGATGCTCGCCGCGTTCGATATCTACATCAAGTACGTCAAGGATCCGAAGGACGACGAGCTCGTCGGCATGAAGTTCATGAAGGCGAACATCTATCGCCGCTACAACCACTTCGACGAGGCGACCCCGATCTTCGAGGACATCCTCAAGAACCACCGGACGCACGAGACCGCGGAGTTCTCGGCCAACCTGCTGCTCGACATCTACAACCGTCAGCAGAAGTTCGACGAGCTCGGCGCCCTGGCCGACAAGCTCGATGCGGACAAGCCGTTCCTCGAGGGCAAGGACGATCTCAAGTCGCGGCTCGCCCAGATCAAGAAGAAGTACCTCAGCGACAAGGCACTCGCGCTCGAGGCCAAGGCCAAAGAGACCAAGGACTACAGCGCGTACATCGCCTGCGGTCTCGCGTTCCAGGACATCTACAACCGCAACCCGGAAGAGCCGAGCAACGACGAGGTGCTCTACAACGCCGGTGTTTGCTTCGAAGAAGGTAAGTCGATCGGCGCTGCGATCAGCACGTTCAACACCCTCCAGAAGTACTTCCCGAACTCGAAGATCACGGCGAAGGCCGTGGCTCGCCTCGGCA
Source organism: Kofleriaceae bacterium (assembly GCA_025357755.1). Lineage (GTDB taxonomy): Bacteria > Myxococcota_A > Polyangia > Haliangiales > Haliangiaceae > JABFXX01. The sequence goes on from JANXOP010000382.1 coordinate 8,073, forward strand.
AGGCGTACGGCGATATCGCGTTCTACGATCGCGCTTCGGACAAGCTCGAGGAGTACGCGAAGAAGTACGCCGGCGAGAAGGATGCCCACGACGCGATGAACGACGCGGTGCTCTACCGCAAGGGTATCGGCGACGACCAGAAGGCGATCGACGACACCAAATACTTCATCAAGACATTCGGCACCAAGAACAAGGAAGACGCGGCGAACGCGAGCTTCTCGCTGACCTCGATCTACGAGAAGGGCGCGGATAAAGACGCGGTCGTCAAGCACCTCCGCGAGTACCTCCACGAGTTCGGAAGCAGCGGCGGCTCGGACAAGGCGATCATCGCGAACGTCAAGATCGGCCAGATCCTGTTCGAGCAATCGTGCCCGGTGAAGCAGATCGATGGCTCGTGCGTGAGGATCACGCGCGAGCGCGCCACCGCTGCAAAGGCGACGGCGAAGAAGAAGAAGACCAAGGAAGTCTACGTCGCGCCGCTCCAGTGCGGCCCGGACTCGAAGATCAAGCTGACGGTCGTCAAGCGCGACGAGCGCAAGCTCAAAGAAGCACTCGGTGCGTTCAGCGCAGCCGAGAAGGAGTTCGAGAAGAAGGGCGGCAAGACCGGCGGCGACGACGGCGGCGCCAAGTACTACTACGGCATGGCGAAGTTCGCCGAGGCGGACATCGAGTACGAGAAGTACCTCGACATCCACTTCCCCACGAACCTCAACTTCGGCGACGGTCTTCCCGAGCACAAGGCGGTCAAGGAGAAGGCGCAGAAGCGCTTCAACGATTGGTTCGAAGGCAAGTCGAAGGCCTCGGTCACGGCGACCACGAAGTACGCCAAGGTGCTCGAGATCAAGGACGCGGCGAACTCGATCGCTGCCGCAGCTCGGATCGGCCAGATCACGCAGAACTTCTCGGATCAGCTGTTCACGGCCGAGATCCCGAAGGAGGTCCGCGCGACCCAGATGATCGAGGGCTACGACCTCGCGCAGGACAAGGTCGATGCGTACTGCGACGCCTTGACCACCGCTGCCGAACCCCTCGCGAACAAGTCGCTCGAAGCGTTCGGTGCTTGCCTCGGCAAGTCGACCGAGCTCGGCTGGTTCAGCGATTGGTCGAAGCTCTGCGAACGCGAGCTCGGCCAGATCAAGCCCGAACAATTCCCCACGGCCTCCGAGGTGCGTGGTGATTCCGACAACGTCGCCCCGGTCATCGCGGTCGAGCCCCCGGCGAAGGTGGACTAAGTTATGAACAAGCTAACTCTCATTGCACTTATGACGGCCGCCGCGTGCGGCGGTGGCCAGAAGACCGGCAGCGGCGGTGGTGGTTCCGTGCCTCCGCCTCCGCAGCTCAAGTCGGGCGGTACCGGCGACATCTCGTCGACGGGCCCGACGGCGCCGAAAGCAGAAATCTCGAAGGACGCCCGCCAGGATTATCAGGCGGCGGTCGCGTTCTTCGCAACGACCGACAAATCCGGTTGGAACGAGTCCGCGTGCCGTCAATCGGCGGAGAAGTTCCAGGCCGTCGTGCGCGAGCACGCGGACCTCGTCGCCGCGCAGTTCATGGTCGGCCTCTCGTACGACCGCTGCAAGCTGCTCGATGACGCCACCAAGGCGTACCAGCAGGCGACGACCATGAAGGGCGATCCGACCAAGCAGGCGATGGCGCTGTCGAACCTCGGCACCATCTTCTACAAGCAGGGCAAGATCGACGGCGCCAAGCAGTACTGGGACTCGGCGATCAAGGCGAACGGCAAGCTCGTCGCGGCGCGGATCAACGTCGCCTCCCTCGAGCTCGAGCAGATGCGCCGCACGACCGCGAAGGACCCGAAGTACAAGCAGCTCGAGGAAGACGCTCGCATCAACCTCTCGAACGCCCTGGGCGTCGAGTCGGATAACGTCGAGGCCTACACCGCGTACGGCCTGCTCTACATGGAAGGCTGGGCGGCGAACAAGAACCGCCTCCTGCTCGCGAAGCTCCTGCTCGACGAGGGCAAGAAGCGCAACGAGAAGTACGCGCCGCTCCAGAACGCGTACGGCCTCTACTACATGCACCGCGGTGCTTTGAACGAAGCGCTCGCTTCGTTCAGCGGCGCGGTGGCTGCCGATCCGACCTTCTCCGAAGCTCGTCTCAACGCGGGTCAGCTCACGCTGAACTTCCGCAAGTACGACGTTGCCAAGGAGATGTTCGGCAAGGCGCTCGAGATCCAGCCCAAGAACTACGACGCCGTGATCGGCCTGGGCATCGCGCTGCGCGGACTCAACGATCTCGATGGTGCGGAGGCGGCCTACAAGCGAGCCCAAGGCATCGACGGCAAGCGGGGCGACGCCTACTACAACCTCGGAGTCCTCTATAAGGACTTCAAGGCCAACAAGATCAACGAGCCAGATCCGATCAAAGCGCTCCAGGCTTCGCAGAACATCTACAAGCAGGCCCGCGACTTCTTCCAGCAATCCCTCGACAAGGAGGGCGACGCCGCGGACAAGCAGGAAGCCAAGAACAACATCGGCGACTGCGACAAGAACGTGAAGCAGCTCGACAACGCGATCACGAGCCTCAAGAACGCTCCGCCGCCGACCCCAGCTCCAACCGCTCCGGCGGCAGCACCGGCAGCGGCACCGGCAGCACCAGCTGGTAAGTAGCTGAAATTGAACGGGGTAGAGGTTGCAACTCCTCGCCCCGTTGTTGTGTCTGGCCAACGCGGATCTTTTTCGAAAGAATCTCAACTTCTCGGGAACCTGGAACAAGGTCGTGGTGTCGGAAGGTCCATGGATACGGATCTCTGCACCGCGACCCTTCGTAAAGAAGGATCGACCATGCGGAAGCTCGTTTTCATCTGCCTCTCTCTCGCGATGCTCACCTCGATCGCTGCTGCCGACGACAAGAAGGCACCGGCGGGCAAGGTCAAGACGTACGACTTCTCGGGCGACACCATCGAAGGTGATCTCGTGAAGCCGGAAGGCTCGACCGTCGATGCTCGTGACTTCGCGAAGCACTCGTCGCTGATTCGCATCCGCAAAGACTTCATCCCCGAGATCATCAAGTCGGCCGAGGACTTGTAGTCAGGCGCGGCCCGAGCCGCGTCCTGATTACCTCCCGGCCAACACGTAACGCTCCAACTGGAGATCACTACTATGGCCGGCGCAAAAGTACCCCTCACGTTCAAGATCTACAAAGGCGACCAGTTTGTCCGCGAGGAGAAGCTGAGCCTCTCGGTCATCAAGCTCGGTAAGGTGCCATCGGCCCACCTGAAGCTCGATGACGAGACCGTGTCGCGCATGCACGCGATCATCGAGGTCAACGGCCCCGGTGACGTGAGCATCATCGACCTGTCGTCGACGACCGGTACGTTCGTCAACGGCCAGAAGGTCAACAAGGCCAAGCTCCAATCGGGCGACACGATCGTCGTGGGCGAGACCAAGATCGAGCTCACGATCGGTGGCGCTGAGGATGAAGATCCGCCGACCAAGGTCCAGGCGCCGCTCGTTCAAGACATCGTCGCTTCGAGCCCGCGTCCGCCGCAGAGCGCGCCCGTCGCGGCTCCGCAGATGCAGGCGCCGCCCGCACCGCCGGCTCGTCCGGCCCCGATGGCGCCGGCCGCGCCGGCCGCGCCGGTCGCGCCGGCATTCGCCGCGCCGGCGTACGCGATGGCGCCCCAGTCGACGCCGACCGTCCGCCCGCCCCCGGGCATCGCGACTGGTCCGGCGCTCTACTCGACCGCTGTCGCGCCCGCCGCTGGCTTCCAGCAAGCGATGGCCGGTGAAGCGGATGATTTCGGTGGCGCTCGCGCGGTCGAAGTTGCTGCCATGCTCGGCGACTCCGTCGTCGGTGTGAAGCACTGCATCGACCCCAAGGGCGGCAAGATCTCCTCGACGACGATGGGCCTCTTCGGGGTCGGCATCGTCACGCTGCTCGCGTTCCTCTTCGCGTTCTATCAGGGCGTCGATAACGCGGCCTACAACAAGGGTCGCTACGACTACGAGACGACGTGCTTGATCAACAACAAGCCCGACCCGGGTTGCGTCAAGAAGCCGGGTTACGCGGTTCGCCCGCGCGTGCTGTCGCCCTCGTTCGACTTCATCGCGTTCGGCGGTCTCCTCGCGGCTCTCATCACGCTGACCTCGGCGGTCTCGCGGATGAAGAAGGAGAAGGAGAGCCCGTGGGTTCGCATCGGTACCGCTCCAGGTGTCGAGTTCGCGACCGAAGGCGCGCCGTCGGCCTCGTTCAACCTGGTCTCGCCGCACGGCGATGACTTTGCCTTTCACTTCGGTCACGGCATGGAAGGCGAGATGGTCGTCGGCGGCCAATCGACGTCGCTCGCCGAGCTCGCTGCGCAGGGCCGCACGACGATCTCGCCGATTCCCGCGAACGCTCGCATCCGCGTCCGCACCGGCAAGACCACGTTCCTCGTGTCTTCGGTGCCGCGGCCGCGCCGCCACGCCGCTCCGTTGATGAACATCGAGACGCCGTTCCTGATGTCGCTCGGCGGCACCGCTGCTGCCTTCGCGATCATCATGCTGCTGCTGTTCCAAATCCCCGTCGAAGACACGACGACGAACATTGACCTCGCGTCGCTGGAAGACACCTCGACGCGTACGAACAACGCGACGCAGGATGATCCCCCGCCGCCGCCCGAAGAGGACAAGCCGGACGACGGCAAGGACGAGTCGGGTGGTACCGGCACGGCCATGGCGCTCGACGAAGGCAAGATGGGCAAGAAGGACTCGAACCGGGCCGAGGGTCAGTACAAGATGCAGAAGACCCAAGAGGATCCGCAGCTCGCGCGCCAGCAGGCGATCGAGCAGGCGCGGACCGCTGGTATCCTCGGATCGACCGCGCTCGTGCAGGGTGGCGCGTTCGCCTCGCTGACCGGCACCGGCGACGTCTCCAGTGGCTTCGACGACTCGAACATTTACGGCGGCCTCCTCGGTAACGAGGCTGGCGAGATGAACGGCGGCTTCGGCTTTGGTCGCTCGGGCTTCGGTCCGGGTGGCGGCGGTACGGGCTGGGGCACCATCGGTACGGGTCGCTACGGCACGATCGGTCACGGCTCGGGTACGGGCTCGGGCTACGGCGTCGGCGGCGGTCGCGGCGGTATGCGCGGTCGCACCGCGGCGGTCCCGACGGTCTCGATCGGTCAGCCGAACGCACAGGGTGACCTCGATAAGGCGATCATCCGTCGCTACATCAAGCGCAACATCCAGAAGA